>JACMPG010000149.1 GCA_014377625.1 Spirosoma sp. | reverse complement strand
GGGGCCGAGGTTGAGAAGATGTCGAAGTCGAAGTACAACGTGGTGAATCCCGACGATATCGTGGAACGCTACGGGGCTGACGTATTGCGGTTGTATGAGATGTTTCTGGGGCCGCTGGAACAGGCCAAACCCTGGAACACCAACGGCATCGACGGCGTATATCGCTTCATCCGTAAGTTCTGGCGGCTGTTTTACAAAGACACCGCCACTGGTGAGCCGCAATGGATTGTGACGGATGCGGCCCCCACGCCCGCCGAACTGAAGGTGTTGCACCGGACCATTCAGAAGACCGAAAACGACATCGAAACGTACTCGTTCAATACGTCGGTCAGCTCATTTATGATCTGCGTGAATGAACTGGCCGCGCTGGACTGCCACAAACACAACATTTTGCAGGACCTGGTGTTGCTGGTGTCGCCGTATGCACCCCACGTTGCCGAGGAACTCTGGGCCGCGCTGGGCAACGAACCCGGTACCGTATCGCAGGCCGAGTTCCCAAAGTTCAACCCCAACTACCTGATCGAAGATACGTTCGAGTACCCGATTCAGATCAACGGCAAAGTCCGTACTACCATCAGTTTCGCCATCGACCGCGCCCCAGCCGAAATTGAGCAGGTCGTGCTGGCCGACGAAGTCGTGCTAAAGTGGCTGGAAGGTAAGACCCCGAAAAAAGTAGTGGTCGTGCCGAAGCGAATCGTGAACGTCGTTATTTAATAGGCGTTTTTGTCATTCCGAGGAACGAGGAATCTCATGGTAGAGCAAATCATAGCTACCGTGAGATTCCTCGTTCCTCGGAATGACAAAAAATTACACTACGCAAACTCTACCATGTACTGCTCGGCAATTTCATCGAGCAACGCACTGACACCCGCGTAGGTATCGGTCGTGACGAGTTGCAGGCGGTAGGGCTTGAAATCGGGCAGACCCTTGAAGTAGTTGGCGTAGTGTCGGCGCATCTCGAACAAGCCCACGATTTCGCCTTTCCAGCGGATAGAGAAATCGAGGTGCTGGCGGCATACCGAAACGCGGTCGGCCACGGTGGGCGGGGCGAGGTGCTGCCCGGTCTGCACAAAATGCTTGATCTCGTTAAAAATCCACGGATGCCCGATGCTGGCCCGGCCAATCATGACGCCATCCACGCCGTAGCGATTCTGATACTCGATTGCCTTTTCGGGGCTGTCGATGTCGCCGTTGCCGAAGATCGGAATCTGGATGCGCGGGTTATTACGGATGCGTCCGATGAGCGTCCAGTCGGCGTCGCCTTTGTACATCTGCACCCGCGTCCGACCGTGCACTGTCAGCGCTTTGATCCCGATATCCTGCAACCGTTCGGCTACGTCTTCCACGTTTTTGGTGCTGTCGTCCCAGCCGAGCCGCGTTTTTACGGTTACGGGCAGGTGCGTGGATTTCACAACGGCTTCGGTCATGCGCACCATTTTCGGAATATCCTGCAACAAAGCCGCCCCCGCACCCCGGCAGGCCACGTTTTTGACCGGGCAGCCGTAGTTAATGTCAATAAGATCGGGGCTGGCATCGGTGGCAATGCGGGCGCACTCGCCCATGGTCTGCACGTCGGAGCCGAAAAGTTGTATGCCGATGGGGCGTTCGTACTCAAAAATGTCGAGCTTCTGACGACTCTTGGCCGCATCGCGAATCAACCCTTCCGACGAGATAAATTCGGTATACATCAGATCGGCACCATTGGCTTTACAAACGGCACGAAACGGCGGATCGCTGACGTCTTCCATAGGAGCCAGCAAGAGGGGGAAATCAGGAAGTTCGATAGGGCCAATAGTTACCAAAACAAATAGCGTTTACGACCGCAAAACCGGTCTGTTATACCCCGTAATTTACGATTTTGCGAGCACTTTGGTTCCTACGTACAGCCAGACTCTTTCCGGCTAATTCGGGTGTGAAATGCCGTAAGTCTGGGCTGTGTCCGTAAATTTACCCGAATTATGCAACCAACACTTTTTTCTGATTCGCCCTCATCGCGTCCGCCTACCCTCGGCGGACTCATCATGTTGATTGGCTTTGTACTCATGGGGAGCGTTATCAGTACGCTGCTGCTGTTTGGGCTGATTGCTCTTCTCAATGGTTATGACCTGACCGAGGCACAGGCGCGTCTGACTACGCTGGCTACGAACCCGTCGGCCATTAAAAACGGCTGGTACAGTCTGATGGCCCTTCAGGCCGTCAATCACATCGGTACGTTTCTGTTGCCAGCGCTCCTGTACTGGTCTGTTATTGAACGACGGTCGTGGCCACAGTTTAGCACCCGACCGCTGGGTGCGGTGGCCGGGCTGAGTATTGCAGCCTTCGTTGTGGTTGCGTTTATGCCGTTCGATGGACTGATAATCGAGTGGAACCAGAGCATCCACCTGCCCCAAATGCTGGCCCCGCTGGAACAGTGGATGCGCGATAAAGAGACTGATCTGGCGGGCGTCACCAAATTCCTGACCACGTTTGATACACCCGTCCGGCTTGTCCTGGCCATATTTGTCATTGCCGTCATTCCGGCCATTGGCGAGGAGGTTTTGTTCCGTGGTATTTTGCAGCGTAACCTCATTATCTGGACCCGCAACCCGCACGTGGGTATCTGGCTGGCAGCTGTGCTGTTCAGTGCCATTCACGTGCAGTTTCTGGGATTTGTGCCGCGTATGCTGCTCGGTGCGCTGTTTGGTTATCTGTATCTGTGGTCGGGCAATATATGGGTGCCTATCCTGGCGCACTTCGTTAATAATGGCTTTACGGTGCTGATGGTTTACCTTTACCAGCGTCGCGTTACAACCGTCGATGTCGAAAGTACTGAATCGGTTCCGGTTCTGGGTGCGGTAGTGTCGCTGATACTGACGGTAGCCATGCTGGTATACTTTAGAAAAGAGAATACGACCAAAGCTGATAGTTAGCGGGTCAATACCTTTACGGTTGCGGGTTCCCCGCGCTACAGACATGAACGAAACCTGGGAAACCATATACGCAACGCCCCTGCCGCACCGGGCCGAACTCGCGAAAGCCCTGCTGGCCGAACACGAGATTCCGGCGGTGGTGGTAAACCGGCAAAGCAGTTCATACCCCGGCGTGGGGCTGGGCAAAAGTGAAGTCCATGTCCCGATTCAGCACGCGGTGCTGGCCAAAGTAATCATCGAGAATGAAGCAACGTTTAGCTAACATGACCAACCTGCAGCAGCGCATTATTGCGGCTGTAGTGGGGGTTCCGATCATTATCGGTATGATTCTGTACGACGCCTGGACGTTCGCCCTGCTGTTCACCATTGTCAGTGCGCTTACTCAGCGCGAGTTTTACAAACTACTGGGGTTGGACGGTTTTGAGCCGCTTACGGCTTACGGTACAGTAGTGGGCTCTTTGATCTGCGTACTGGCTTACCTGATCGAAACGGGCGTGCTGCATACCGACAGCTACTTCCTGATCTGCCCGGCCTCGTCAATGGTGTTTCTCATTAAGCTCTACAAAAAGAGGGATCGCAAGCCATTTACCAACATCGGGTTTACGTTTCTCGGTATTATCTACGTGGCCATGCCGTTTGCCCTGCTTATTGTGCTGGCCCTGCGTGGTAATGCCTACCATCCGGCCATTATTGTGGGTTGCCTGCTGTTGCTGTGGGCGTCAGATATTGGCGCGTATTTTGCCGGTACGCGTTTTGGCCGGCGCAAATTGTTTGAACGTATATCTCCCAAAAAGTCGTGGGAGGGGGCTATCGGCGGGGCCATTTCGGCCAGTCTGGTAGCCGCTGGTCTGGCCTATTTTGCGCCCGAACTCCGGCCCTGGCAGTGGTACTGCGTGGGCGGCATCATTGTGGTAACCGGCACCTACGGCGACCTGGTAGAGTCGCTGTTCAAGCGCAGTATTGCCATCAAAGACTCCGGTACCAGCATTCCTGGTCACGGTGGGTTTCTGGATCGCTTCGACGGTCTGCTGCTGGCCGCGCCGTTTATCATTACGTTTTTGAAGCTATTCGCCTAGTTTTTTGGGACACAGAGTTACACGGAGAAGACACAGAGTTTCACAGAGAAAAAAGGGAGAAAAAAAACTTTGTTAAACTCTGTGTCTTCTCCGCGTAACTCTGTGTCCCAAAAAGCGCTCTAAATTTTCTTAAAAAACACCCCACAGAAACCATATACCGCCTGCCTATCGTTTACTTTGTACTATTGCTTCCCTGCCTATGAATAAGTTAGTCGCCTTCTTATTGTCTGTTGCCTTTCTGATGCTTTTATCAGGCGTGTTTTCTGACACCCGTGCGCAGGGGCAGGACCGGCAGATTACGTTCACGGGCTTTATTACCGGTGGTAAAATGAGTGAACCCCTGCCTGGTGCCTATATTTTCATACCTAAGGCGGGGCGCGGTACGCTCTCGGCCACCAATGGCTATTTTGCCGTACCCGTTTTTCCCGGCGACAGCATTATCTTCAGCTACGTAGGTTTTAAAACCCAGTATTACGTCATTCCGCGCCGACTCACCGACCTGACCTTCTCGGCGGTAGTGGCCCTTCAGGAAGACGTGACCACCCTGGCCGAAGTAAAGGTCTATCCCTACGCAACGGAGGAACTCTTCAAAGACGCCTTCGTCAATCTGAAGCTGCCCGATCAGATGGAGCGTGACAATCTGGCCCGCAATCTGGACCCGGCGGCTATTATGCGGCAGGCCGCTACCATGCCGATGGGGGCCGCCGTTAACTCGCGAAACTTCATTAATAATCAGTTCTACGGCCGCGAGTCAATTACGGGGCGCAGTGGTGTAACGACCTTCTCGTTTACTAACCCCTTTGCCTGGGCCAACTTCATCCGGTCCGTCAAAAAAGGCGATTTCAAGACCAAAGAGTGGCGCAGCGAACTCAACAAAGCCCCCCGCGAGAACTTCACCCGTAAGGATATCCTGAAAGAGAATTGATCTCTACCGAATCTGTTTCAGGACGCCCCGCTTCATCTGCTCATGCTGGCTGTTGGTTGCGGGGCTTCTTTTGTCCCGTCCAGCCGATGCGCAGGCACGTTGGCAACTCGGACCGGACGCTGCCTTTCTTTTTCAGCAGTTCCAGTCGGTCGATCCGGCAGGCTTGTTAAAGCCTCACTACCGGGTCGTTAGTGGTACGGGCGGTTTGCGTTTGGGCTACCGCATCAACGAAAGAATTGGGTACGCAGAAACCGGCGTGTATTACGCTCCATTGGGTAGCACCATGGCTACTGTGAACCAGCCTATTTTTTTAAATCCCGTCAATGTGCTGACGGAATTCTTGCTTTTAACCCGTCCAGGCTTCCAGTCTCAACGTTTCGCCGTCGAAGACGCCGTAAGTGCGGGCGGATACCCACTCGCCGAGGTTTACGTAGCGACTGTTTTCTGATACGGCTAAGTTGAGCGGTATATGGCGGTGGCCGAAGACGTAAAAGTCGTGGTGGTCAACGGCCTCAACTTCGCGGCAGTAGTGCAGGAGCCATTCGCGGTCTTCGCCCAGAAATTGTTCGCCTTTTTCTTCGTTATTCAGCCGGCTCCGGCGAGACCAGGCCTGCGCCATGCCAATGCCCACGTCCGGGTGCAGGTACCGAAATAGCCGCTGCGCCAGACCACTCTCGAAGAGGACTTTTAGTCGTTTGTAGGTGTAATCGCCGGGACCGAGGCCGTCGCCGTGACCAATCAAAAACCGCTTGTTGCCTAACTGATACGGCTGCGGTTTTCGATAGACCGGAATGCCCATTTCTTCGGTGAAATAGTCTCTCATCCAAAGGTCGTGGTTGCCCGTAAACAGCTCAATCCGCGTACCGGCGTCGGCGAGTTCGGCGAGTTTGCCCTGCAACCGGATAAATCCCTTTGGAATACTACGTTTGTATTCGAACCAGAAATCGAACACATCGCCGACCAGAAAAATAACTTCGGCGTTGGGTCGGATGTGGTCGAGCCAGGCAACGATAGCCCGCTCGCGGTCGCGGCTTTTTTTGGGCGTGGGGGTGCCGAGGTGAAAATCGGAAGCGAAATAAACCCGTTGGCCGGGCGGCAGGGCAATGGTAATCAGGTCAGACATGCAACGCGGGCTGTTGGGGCTACAAAAGTAAGCAACCAGCCGCACACCCATCGACCCGCCTGAAATCGTAACTAAGCCGGAGACTAAATAAGCGGCTTGTGTATTACTTTTGCGCCGTAAAAACCGTATTTCAATGAAAACCAATTTGTCTTTCCTGGCCATTGCCCTGCTTGGTCTGTCTGCCTGTTCCAGCCCTACCTCCGAGAACGTTAGCAACGAAGCCGCCAACGCCAGTATCGCCAAGAGCGTAGCGGGTGTGCGCTCATTCGCTACGGATGCTGCCTACGATAAACCCTGCCATTTTCTGGGTGAAGAAATCGTTCGCAAAGCGGTCAATACCGGCGAAGCCGAGATGGCCGAGCATGACCTGGCCAACGGCTGTTCCTACGAATGGGCTGGCAACCGGGTAGATCTCACCTTTGGCGGCCCCCGTCCGTTCGGTTCGGTTTTTCAGGCCGAGTATTCGTTCGATAAGCAGTTTAAAACGATGGTTGCGGTTGCCGAAACGCCAGTTTCGGTAACTCCTGCTGAAGCTACGCCAGAAGATACCGCATCTGCCAAACCGACGGTTGAACACGCAGCGATGGACACCCATCACGCAGCGGCTCCGACTGTTGCTGCAACGGGTGTCGGTACGTTTGAGCCGGTTCCCGGACTGGGCGATAAAGCCGCCTGGAATTCTGTAACCGGTTCCTTGCACGTGCTGTACAGCAACCACATCGTCAACGTAACGGTCAGCGGTAAAGAAAATGCCGAGGTTCGGAAAAAATACGCCGAGACACTGGCCGAACTGATGCTCGAAAAAGTAGCGCATGGCGAAGCCTACCAGTAGGTTGCACAAGAGTGTACGACCTACGAATGCAAAAGCCCGGTACGTACCGGGCTTTTGCATTCGTAAAAGTTCGAGTCTATTTTGCGTTGATAGCCGTAATAGCCTGCTCTGCCAATTGAACTGAAGCCGTATCGTTCTGCTTACTGCGCTGGCCTTTGATGGTGTTCAGCATACTGACAACATACGGGCCGACGCCGTATTTCTTGTACTTCTCGCCCAGATCTTTCAGCAGGTCGATACCCTGCCGGACGGCGTCGACACTGTTGAGACGACCCACCATGCCGGTAAACTTCGGCAGGATGTCGAACTGGTTTTGCGTGCCCATTGCTTTGAAGTTCTCATAGACGTAGGGCCAGTTGGCATCGGTTCCCTGTTGGGCGTAGAGGTTGATAAGAGCCTGCGTTAGGGCACCTTTGCTATCTTTCTCCAGAGCTTTGGCTTTGCCCATGGTCAGGGCAGAATCTGTTTTGGCCAGCCCGTTCAGCGCGGCCCCCTGGACGGCGTAGGACGGACTGGTTAGCCCCTGCGTAAACAGGGTCTTATTGCCCGGCTCCGGTAGTTTAGCCAGGGCGTTCAGCGCAGCGGCCCGCACCAGCGTGTTCTTATCCGATTGAGCCAGTGACTCCAGCGCGGGCAGGGCGGCTTTACGCAGGTCGTCGTTTTTCAGGTTCATAGCACTGATGGCACGTAGCCGAAGGCCGTAGAATGGATCTTTCAGCGCGGCCAGCAACACATCACGGCCCGGTTGCCCGCCCTGCTGCGTCGTTGCCGCTGTGATGGCCTCGAAGCGGTCGAGGTACAGGGGCGCGTGGGTAAACTGGAACGCGTAATCGGCGAAGGATTTATTGTCGTTCTTGCGCATCAGCAGCACCTTATCGGCATCTACGTTCACTAAATCGGGTTTGGTGGCCGACGTAAAGGTCAGCGTATCGGATTTGCTGCGCATCCAGACCTGATGGCGTTCTTTTTTGCCGCCCGCGTACAGGTCGATGGCCATTGGTAAAATGAACGCATCGCCGGGCTGGGTTTGCTGGAGATACACCGACTGCGTTTTGGTGGCGTCGTTCCAGTCGTAGTTAATTGTTAGCAGCGGATGCCCGGCTCCGTAGTACCATTGATTGAAAAACCAGTTCAAGTCCTTTCCGCTGGCCTCTTCGAGGGCTAGCCGGAGTTGCTGCGCTTCGCCGGTTTTCAGGGCGTTGGTTTTCAGATAGGTGTTCAGGCCTTTGTAGAAAACGTCGTTGCCGAGGTAGTTGCGCAGCATATTCAGAATCCGCCCGCCCTTCTGGTACGTCACCACGTCGAACATGTCTTCTTTGTCGTGGTAATGAAACCGCACCAGGTTTTTAGCAGCCGCGTCGGGCGAGTTCAGATACGCCTGCATGTCCTTGTAGTTGTGGGCATCGCCCGCGTCTTTGCCGTATTTATGTTCGGCCCAGAGTACCTCGCTGAAATTGGCGAATGACTCGTTGACGGTCAGGTTGCTCCAGCTTTCGGCGGTTACGTAGTCGCCAAACCACTGGTGAAACAGCTCGTGGACAATGGTGCTCTGCCCCGCATCGTAGGGTGCATCGAGGAGTTCGCGGGCGGTTTTCTGGACGTACTCGCCGTGGAGGGTGGCGGTGGTGTTTTCCATAGCCCCGCTCACGTAGTCGCGCACCACAATCTGGTCGTACTTATTCCAGGGGTAATCAACGCCAAGCGTTTTCGAGTAAAACTCGATCACCTCCGGCGTGAAGCCGAAAATTTCTTTGGCGTAGGGCGCGTAGGCCGGTTCGAGAAAGTAGCTGACATCTTTGCCGCGCCATTTATCGCGTGTGATTCTGAAATCGCCGACGGCCATCATGAACAGGTACGGCGCGTGCGGCAGGTCCATCTTCCAGGTATCGGTGCGGGTAGCATCGGCATTTTTTCGCTGGTTGACGAGCCTGCCGTTCGACAGCGTCACGTACTTGCCCGGCACCGTCATGCTGATTTCCTGGGTCGTTTTCTGGTTGGGTTTGTCGATGGTCGGGAACCAGGCCGACGAGCCTTCGGTTTCGCCCTGCGTCCAGATTTGCACCGGTTTGCCCGCTTCGGTACTATCGGGATTGACGAAATACAGCCCTTTGGCGTCGCTGATGGCCGCGCTGCCCTCCACCTTCAGTTCGTCGGGTTTGGCGGTGTAGTCGATGTATACGGTGTACGTATCGGTGCTGGTGTACGACTTGTCGAGCTTGATACTGAGCGTCAGGCTGTCGTAGGTGAATTTGAGCGGGCTGTTTTTGCCGTTTATGACCATGGCCACCGTGTTGATGTTCATGCCTTTGGCGTCGAGCCGCAGCGAATCGGTGGGGTAGGCGTGGGGCCGGAGCGTGACCCATTCTTTGCCGTACAGGTACCGCTTTTTGTAGTCGAAGCGCACGTCGAGTTTGGTATGCACCAGATTGTTGACGCGCGGGAACGTAGCGCGGTAGATTTTCAGCAGCGGGTCATTAGGGGCTTTCTTTTCGTCCTGCGCCTGACCGGGACGGGCAACAAAAACCGCAGCCATCAACAGACAGGCGGTCAGGAAACGGGGGTATTTATTCATTTGGAGAGTGGTTTTTTTGTTGTTGGTACCCCACCCCAACCCCTCCCCCGAAGGGAGGGACTAAACCATCCGGGTCCGAAAGCCCCTCCCATTGGGGGAGGGGTTGGGGTGCGAGTGTTAAACAGACATTGGGATTTGCTCAAATACGACCGACGGGCGTTCCGCATCTTTGAAGGCTTTGCGGGGGCGGATGTTGAGCGTCTGGAACAATTGTGCGTCGGCGTCGGTGTCGGGGTTGGGCGTGGTCAGGAGTTTATCACCCGCGAAGATGGAGTTGGCCCCGGCCAGGAAACACAGCGCCTGCTCTTCGGTCGTCATCCTGACGCGTCCCGCCGAGAGTCGTACCATTGCTTTCGGCATGATAATCCGGGCCGTGGCAATCATCCGAATCATTTCCCAGACCGATACACGCGGCTGGTTTTCGAGGGGTGTTCCCTCTACCGGTACCAGCGCATTGACCGGTACCGACTCTGGGTGTTGCGGCAGCGTGGCCAGCGTATGGAGCATCCCGATGCGGTCGGTATCGCTCTCGCCCATGCCGATGATGCCACCCGAACAGACCGAAATCCCGGCTTTGCGGGCGTGACCGAGGGTGTCTAAACGGTCGTCGTAGGTGCGGGTGCTGATGATGTCGCCGTAGAATTCTTCGCTCGTGTCGAGGTTGTGGTTATAGGCGTATAGCCCGGCGTCCTTAAGTTTCTGCGCCTGGGTTTCGGTGAGCATACCTAATGTGCAGCACACTTCGAGGCCCATTTCGTTGACCCCCTGCACCATGTCGAGTACCTTGTCAAAGTCGCGGTTGTCACGCACTTCGCGCCAGGCCGCGCCCATGCAGAAGCGGGTGCTGCCGGTGTCTTTGGCCTGTTGGGCCGCGGTCAGGACTTCATCCACCTCCATGAGTTTATGCACCTTCACGTCGGTGTGGTAGCGGGCGGCCTGCGGGCAGTAGGCGCAGTCTTCGGGGCAGCCGCCGGTCTTGACCGACAGCAGCGTACAGACCTGCACTTCCTGCGGGTCGTGGTGCTGCCGGTGTACGGTAGCGGCCCGGTATACAAGGTCTAGAACGGGGGAGTTAAAAATATCGGCGATTTCGGCACGGGTCCAGTCGGTACGCATTGAGTTACGAATTACGATGTACGATTTGTTGATGTCGCTGTTATGTAGTGAACAGGTCCGGGCTACAAACCTGTTCAGTCTATTTAACTCACGACTTATTTGACTGGTCAAAAGTCGTGAATTGACGGGCGCGAATCAAGCCGAAGGGCGCATCGAACTGTTGCCAGATGCAACGAAATCAAGTGTGAACAGCCGGATAGACTGGTTATCAATGGCCAAAAATGTAACTTGGTCCAAATTCCTTTGCCCCATGCAGAAGCGCACTTTTCTGAAACTCTCCTCAACCATGCTGGCTACCCCACTTCTGTCGCCCCTGGCGAACCTGATGCCCGCCGAAAAACTCAAAAACTGGGCCGGTAATATCGAATACAGCACCGAAAGACTGTATAAAGCTCCTTCGGTGAAGGCCGCGCAGAAGTTGGTGACGCAGTACGACAAGGTGAAGGTGCTGGGTACGCGCCATTGTTTCAACACCATTGCCGACAGTCAGCACAACCTGATTTCGGTGCGGGAAATGGATCAGGTGCTCTCATTCGACCCGAAGGCGAAAACTGTTACGGTGGGCGGGGGTATGAGCTACGGGCAGCTCGCGCCCTACCTCGAAAAACGGGGCATGGCCCTGCATAACCTGGCATCGCTGCCGCACATTTCGGTAGCGGGCGCGGCCACGACGGCTACGCACGGCTCCGGTATGAAAAACGGCAATCTGGCCACCGCCGTGTCGGGGCTGGAAATCGTAACCGCCGGGGGCGACGTTCGGCGGTTGACGCGGGCGAAGGATGGCGATAAATTCCGGGGCGCCGTCGTTGGGCTGGGGGCATTGGGAGCCATCACGAGCGTTACGCTCGATGTGATTCCGACGTTTCAGGTCAAACAATACGTATTCGAGAACCTGCCCCTGAGCCAGCTTGTTGCCCATTTCGATGCCATCATGGGCAGCGCGTACAGCGTGAGCCTGTTTACCGACTGGCAGCAGAAACGGCTCAACGAAGTGTGGGTCAAGAGCCGGGTGGGGGGCGACGATTTCCGGCCCGAAGCGGAGTTCTACGGGGCTAAAGCCGCCACGAAAGACCTGCATCCTATTGCCGAACTGTCGGCCATCAACTGCACCGCGCAGATGGGCGTGGCCGGACCTTGGTACGACCGGTTACCGCATTTCAGGATGGGCTTCACGCCGAGTAGCGGCAAGGAATTGCAGTCAGAATATTTTGTACCGAGCAAAAACGCCGTGGATGCTATTCTGGCGGTGGAACGTTTACGCGATCAGATCAGCCCGCACCTGCTCATCTCCGAAATCCGCACCATCGACGCCGACGACCTGTGGATGAGTCCGTGCTACAAACAACCGAGCGTCACGATTCACTTTACCTGGAAACCCGACTGGCCCTCGGTACAAACCGTGTTGCCCGTCATTGAAAAGGAACTGGCTCCGTTTGGCGTCCGCCCGCACTGGGGCAAGCTCTTCACCCTCGCGCCCTCGGTTCTGCAATCCCGTTACGAACGGCTGGACGACTTCAAAAAACTGGTGAGCGAGTTCGACCTAAAAGGCAAATTTCGCAATGATTTTCTGGCGAAGAATTTGTACGGTAGTCAATAAATTGATGGTCGGGTCTCTGCCGCTAACGAACAGAGCTTTGTGCAGGTGAGGAAATAGAATTTCGTCTGCCCGTAACGGCTGATAATTGAAATACAAATGTAAAAAGTTTCAAAACCCCCACCTGCCACAACCCCTGTTCGTTGGGCAGAAATTGAAGAAATCTAATCAGGAAGGAATTATTTTCTAATCGAAAATCAGATAAATTTTCAAGCCTAATTGGCGACGTTACTGAATCCTGAACAAAACACCTTCATACATCACCCAAACCGACCCATCCGCCAGGGATACCATTAGATTGTCCGAAAAACCCAGGCGAAGGCTGTGCCGATCTTTATCTGTGGTAGAAAAATGTGCTTTTTTGCCGTTTGTGGTCAGTTCATACTGCAACACGGACCGAGATAGGTAATTTGGGTAGTCCAGTTGCGTGCCGGCCGAAAGGAGTTCTACTTCCCGGATCTGCCCCAGGGCATCCGCTAGTTCAATCAGGTTGCTATCACCCTTTGAAACTTGCCGATTGAGCGTTACCGATAGCGGTTCAAAACGCTGTTTCAGGCTTGTCAACAGGTCTTCTTCATCAGAAATTGGTAACCAGGCTGAGCGTTCGCCCGCCACACCCTGCACAAACACCATATATTCCTGGGTGGGCGACCAGTACAACCAGTTACAAGCCTTACAGGTACTCAGCATGGTATCAAATTTTGCCTGATAATCGGCCTGTTGTTCGTCGCGGGTCATCTCGGTTTCTTTCCAAGGAACATACGTAGGATCATGCACTGGGATTTTCTCTAGGGTGTTAAATGACTTTGGATCCAGCACCAGCAACCAATCCCCAAGGCGGAGCATCAATTCACCATTCAGCAAGCCAATAGTGCCGCCATATATCCAATCAATGCCCGGCAATTCCTTTTGGTACTTTACCAGCCCCCGGGCATCCAAACACAGCAGACGGTAATCCATATAGTCCGGTTCTCCGGGCCGATTTCTACCCTGTTTTTGTCCACTAGTGTTTTCAGATATTCGGTAGGCAAGTACATACGTGTTCTGTTTATCCGGGGCAATAAAAAACGAATTAAACCTGAACCCGTCCGCCAGGGGAACAGCCGCCACCGTTATTTCGGAGTTGTCAGTGGCCGGGAATCGGGGCCATTCCTCAACCTTTTTTGGCGTTTTTTTGGAAGTACATCCAAACAGGATGGAGAAAATTGACATAGCAAGCAGGAGTATGTTCTTCATTTTTTCAAACATAGATAGTGAGCCAATCCCCCTCGATTTTGAAATAGCCTTTGCCGCCCGTCGTCTGGTGTTTTACAACCTGCCGGCCAATGAAACTCAACACCTCCTCACGCTTTTCAAGCGGTAGTTTGGTTTGTTTCTCCCAATTCTCCGGACCCGGGACGTAAAGGGTCGCAACACAGTCGCCACCGCCAAATTCGTAGTAAAGTTCAAAGGTGGTTTCTGCGCTTTGGCAATGAACATAGCCGGAGGGGCCGTGGCCGGAATACAAGATTTTTGGGGTGTCTCGACTACCTGTCCCGGCAAAGAAGTTGCCTTGGACATTGTGATTCTCTCTGTTGCCGAAAAATTATTCTGATAAAGGAGGATGACCACGATCATCACTGCCAGCGCCATCCAAAAGTACCCCGAATGCCAGACGATTTCGGGGATGTAGTACATCGCAGCGCCGAAAAAAATCAGCCCGAAGAGTTGGATTACCATAGTTCAGAACTTGATTTTGATAAAAATGCTTCCCACAACCAGAAACACCAACAAGAGAATTAGGCCAGCCAAGTACCCCATTCCGATCCCCGGACCTTGGGTACTGTAGGCGCTCAGGGCTTTTTCCAGCACCAAATGACCGCCCAGCAGTCCGAAAATCCAGACGCGGAGCAACAGCCAGTTTTTCTCTACGGAGGGTATCCACCATAGGCCAAAAATCAGTAACGAGGCCACCGGAATCCAAAACCACAGGCTTTCAATAAAATCGTCAACCGCATTGGAAGGTGGTGTGTTGGCTTTTTCGAGGAAGGATGCGGCAGCATACAAAAGCAACCAAAAGAGTTCGGGACCAGGGAGGAATCGCGTCATTTGTACTGCATGGTTGGAGGGAATAGGATGATTAATACCTGGATATGCAATCTCATTTATAGCCCCGAATCTGCTTTGTCTCGCTGAATATGCGCCCAAAATGCTCCTGGTAGTTGCCGGTTGTGAGTTCGGCATTAAAGGCATCAGCGATTTTTTTTACCAGGGGATCATTTTCTCGATTTTTCACGTCGTAAACGTCTCTGCTGAAAGTAAGTTTTTGCTCATCTTCCTTAAACCCAATGTTCAGTTTCGTCGGCCCGGAACCAAGGGAGAGGCTGCGTCCTGAGTATTCGCCAGTTGTATCTTTCATGATATTGGCCTTCGTCCAGCTCATCTGCGCCAATACGAATTCCAAAAAAACAGGCAGTATTCCCGGTTTGACGGGATACAATGTATAATAATTATCCTGGGGGTTGAATTTGCCCATCCAGTTGGGTAGCTTTTCGAGTTGACGCTGCTGCAATCGGTCGCCTTCCGGCAGTTTCTTCCATTCAAAATAAGTATCAAACCATTGATGATCATTTTCGTCTACACGTATCATCCGCGTATCCGTATCGTCGTATTTTACCGCATACCCACTATTTTTCTCAAAATCATACGCTACCAGTGCATGTTCCGAGTCGGGTAAATCTTTGTCCTCTGTGTTCCAACTTTGAAATTCGGCCTGAAAAACGATGCTTTTTTGGTCAGGTGAAAAAGCCAGGGCACCGTGCGGGGAGGGAAAAGAGTAATTTTCCACGGCCTCGTTATCTTTGTTCATCACCCATATTTTGCGGGTTTGCACGTCAAGCACGGCATGTTCGCTGACCATCAGGTATCGCCCACCGGCAAGGGTATCTAATTTTTCCAGATTGTCAATTTCATTCTTCATAAAAACCTCCGAATACCGACCGGGCTGACCGTTTTCGCTATCCAGAAATTGGAGCGATGCAAAGTCGTATCCCTGTTGGAGTATGGGTTTGACCACTGGTACACCATTTTTCAGATAAATCAAATAGAGGCTTTGGCTGCCCGCCACGAGGGTCGGGTCGGGTGCACCGGACAAAGGATAGACTGCCCACAAAAACGGCAGCCCCGTGTTATTTTGTAAAGCACCTGGGAAAACTATGGGCTTGTCTTTGTGTAAAATGGTATAGGCCACATCGGTGTAATTGACCATACCATAGTTCATATTGAAGGTCTTGCCAGTTTTGGCCGACACCCGCACCGTGAAGGGGCCATATTGAATGTCTCTTGAAAAATTGTTCGCTGCCGTAGGTTTGAAATAAAAATAAACAGCGACAAGGATCAGGGCGATGACCAGAAGGGCTATTTTCATCTATTTTGATTGTTTTTAAAGTTCAGATGATTGTTTCCAGATGTCGACTTTTAAATATAATGTACATGCTTGGGATGAGTGTATCGAAGAAGGTACACTGAATTGAACGAGGGAAGGATAATGGTGGAAAATATACCTTAAATCTGGTTGTCAATCAAGCCCAGGTCTGCCGGATTTGTCAGCAACTTGGGCAAGCCCTGCCGGCTGAGGAACTGGCCACACCTTCCCTGACCTTAGCCCAACAGCAAACACAGTCTGACGTCGTTATTTATGGCATGGTCGATGGGAGTATGCTTTTCACCGATCTGGGCTGGCAGGAAGTCAAGTTAGGCCGGGTTTTTGCCGCCTTACCTCAGGCAAATGGCACGCTTCAGGCTCATACATCGACTTCGGAATATGTCGCTCATCGGGGGCATTACGCAGGGTTCACCCCTGATTTTGAGCGGCTTCTGCCCCACAAAGCGCAGCCCAGAAAGTGTTTATAACGGACGGAGCTGAATGGATTGGCAATTGGCTATCAGCTACTTACCCTTCGGCTACGCATATTCTTGATTATTTTCATGTGATAGAAAAATTAGCACTGGCTGTTAAAGGATTAGCAATAGGTAAAAAATGGTTGACCACTCAGCAGGTACACTTGTTGTCTAACCAGAGTGAAACAGTAGAAAATAATGTAGCCAAACTAAAACACCCATCGGCTGATGAACGGAGTAACCTGGTGGGTGTTTTGTTCAATAATCGACATCGAATTCGCTATGATGATTACCAAAAACGCGGCCTGATGATCGGTAGCGGCCCCATCGAAGCGGCTCATCGGACGGTGCTACAGGTTCGGATGAAACGGTCCGGGCAACGGTGGGTTGATATAGGCTGTGATAACATGGTTCGGCTACGAGTCGCTTATAAAAGCGGTAAATTTGACCAGGTTACAGACCTCCTTAAAACGGCTCAAACGAAGATTTGAATTACACCCTCTGTCAACTATCCAAATACCTTTTAAGGCCATATTTTCGAAGGTGTCAATCCCATTTTTATCAAAGCAAATCCCCGTCTGTGAATATTAGTGTTAGTTTTTCCCCTTTAAATCGTAGTTTCGTTTCCAACTTAATAGTTTAACTTTCAGATTGTCATAATACAGTCCAATTATTAACATTGTTGCTGGTGCTAATAAAACATAAAGATGTAAATAAGAATAGAAAATCCCTCCGAGAAACCCACCTATAAAGAAAAAGATGATAATTCTTAATCGAAGTCTAATAGTAGAGATTAGTTTATCCTGTTGTTCTCTTTTTTTGTAGAAAAATAATTGGGATAACTCAATCCCTAAATCTGTAAAAAGACCTGTCAAATGGGTAGTTCTTACTACTGCATTTGAAATTCTTGTTACTAATGAATTTTGCAATCCCATTGCAAAAAGTAAACTAAATGCAATTAAGTTAGAGTTATATTTAATTAGATTTTGACCCCAAAATGCAATAGTAAATAAAATTATGCTTTCAATTATTATCGGGGTAATAAAAATAAATCTTTCATTTTTTGTCGCAATAATTTCTGTAAGAAAACTTGAAACAAATGATCCTAAAAAGAAAAAAAGAATGTAGAAAAAATAAATAAAACTTTCAGCAAAATGGAGTTTAAAAACTTCGTCAACAAAAAAAGCAAAATGTCCTGTAACATTTGTTGTTAGTCGCTGCACGGATAAAAAGCCTACAACATTTACAATTCCTGCGACAAATGAAAGTAAAGAAGCAATTTTTTTATTGTGTCTTAACGTTCTTGTCTTTCCCTGATGTCTAAACATTATTTGAATTCGTATTTCCAGTACATATCACCTTTTTGTATATTTAAGCAGCTTTCGTAGCCTGACTGAATCAACAAAAGTTAGCCGTTCGATAGATTCCCCCCGGTGCGATAGCGTTGAGGTGACGAAACCAGAAAAGCAATGGCAATCTACAAACGACTGACCGCAACGGCGGCCCGGCCTGGACAAAGGTACCTCTATAGTGCGCCCCATATTTCGTACCAGTAGCTAAATTGGATTTCGAGCCTAATTTTGACCTTATGAACGGCAAAACCAAGCGCAAATTCACCGCCTAGTTCAAGCTCAAGGTAGTACTGGAAGTCCGAGAAGGAGACCCTGGCCCTCATCAGCAAGCGGCATGAACTACATGGCACCGGCCACCCCGCCAAACCAGATCGGCGACTGGAAAAAACAGTTCCTCGAAGGTGCCATGGCCGATGGCCAACGGCTATATGTACCTGATAGCCATCATTGACCTTTACAGCCGATACGTACTGGTCTGGTTAGTTTCCAACACAATGGATGCTACATGGTGCAGTCAAGTATTACGTCAGGCATTAGAAAACTACCCGGCCCCGGAAATTTTCAACCGCGCGGGCGGCCCCGACTAACCAGGGTAGTCAATTTACCTCCGAGGAGTTTACCGGAACACTGCTGGATGCTAAGATTCGGATCTCGATGGATGGGTACACTGCGCCCCTTGAACTGGACCACTTTGCTGGATAACGAAGTTGTTAGTTGATTTTATTCTTTACTTGATTTAACTCCCCCCTTTAATACCTCCATAGGCGTTTGGTAGCCCAGTCCCTGGTGGAACCGACGGTGGT
>JACMPG010000148.1 GCA_014377625.1 Spirosoma sp. | reverse complement strand
GCCGATTCCACGGGTTTGTCAACGAGTGTTAGTTTGGTGGCGGCCCGCCAGGGAATAATGGCCGTGACCAGCACAATGCCGGCCAACAGCGCGGTCACCCCGGCTCCCTGCGTAGTTAGTAAACTTAGTCCCCCCAGAATCACGGCCGTAACCACCAGCGAGACGGCTATAACGCGCAGACCAAACTGATTTTGACGGTTCACCTCGTCGGCTTCGTCGGCTTGCTCCTGCACGGTACTTGTTGGTTCTTCTGCACGGATAATTTCGTAATCGAGATAGTCGGGGCTGTCGGCCCGCTTGCGCGATGCCAGCCACTCGGTCAGGGCCAGCAGCAATACTGGCATCCCAACGCCGATGACAATTTCTTCAGCCCGGCTGAGTTTAATACCCATTGCCAGCGGTAAAATAATCTTGCCAAACAGATTCAGCGATAGCGTAATCAGGGTGATGCGAAGCGTGGTACGACCGGTCAGGCGTTTTGAAAAGAGCGCCCAGATGGGCGGGGCCAGCAGTGGACCACCCGTTACGGCACCGATGGTGAGCACCACCTCTACGATGCCACCGATGTAGGGCACCAGTAAAGCGATCACAATCATGCCGATGCCGAAGCCCCAGGAGGATAGCCGCGCCACCCGAATCAGCTGTTTGTCGGTAGCGGCTGGGTTCATCAGCCCTTTGTAGATGTCGTTGGTAAACACCGCCGACACCACGTTGAGGGTGGTGTTGGCACTGGCTGAGGTTGAGAAATACATGCCCGTCAGCATCAGGCCCAGCAGCCCCGGCGGCAGCACTAGTCGACAAATTTCGAGGTAGGCGTTTTCGGTATCGAGGCCCACCAGCGCCGGGTTGATGGTCTTGTAGATCATGGGCGGCAGCATCCAGATGATGGGACTGACGAGGTAAAGTCCCGCGAACAGGAACGCCACTTTCCGGGCCGATTTCGGACTGTCGACGCTGGTATAGCGCTGCACAAACGTCCAGTTACCGCCGATATAAGCCACCTGATACACGAAAAAAGCGAGCATAAACCCAATGGTATATTCGCCGTTGAGCAGGTTGAAAAAATCATCGGGCGCTTTGGCCGTAAAACCGGCTACGCCCCCCACCTGATCGAAAGCCAGCGGAAGCAGGATACACACGGCCGCCGAGAGCACCACAAACTGGAGAATATCGGTGACCATCACCGCCCAAAGCCCACCCACGGAGGTATAGGCGATCATGAAAATGCCGAGCCCGATGGTGGTGGGTACCAGCGGCAGACCCAGCGAGACGCTCACCAGCTTACCCACCGGATACAGCACCGATCCTTTGATGAAGACGCTGACGAGGGTAAAAATGAAGATGTACGTTTTCTGAACCGTCAGCCCCAGTCGTTGCCGGATGTATTCGGCAGCGGTCAGGACGCCGGTTTTTTTCCAGCGTGGAGCCAGCCATAACCCCGTAACCAGTGCCCCGGCGCACATCGTCCACTGAATAGTGACGGCCACCCAGCCATGCTTATAGGCAATACTGCCCCAGGCCACGAACGTACTGGCCGAGAAAAAGCTCATGAACAGCGACAGCCCGCCAATGAACCAGGGCACCGCTTCGCCCCCCGCAAAGAATGATTTCAGGTTGCGGCCCGTGCGGGCAAACAGCAGCCCGATACCCAGCACGAAGGCCGAGAAAATGACAATAACCGCCGTGTCGATGGTCGTATTCATGCAGGATGAGTTGTTGAGGCAGGCACTTGAGAACCCCCGATAATGAGAGTACGTTGGTCGGTAAATGAAACGGCTCCGCTCCGGGCAGAGCCGTTTCATTTACCGACCAACCTATAATTAACCCTCCGTTCTTTATTTCCAGGCGGGGTTTTGTTCCAGTTTCGAGTTGGTCAGCACTTCGATGTTCGGAATGGGAAAGTAGCGGTGTTTATCCTGAACGGGCCGCGAAACGTAGTAGGAATTCAGTACGGTGGCCACCTGCTTAAATTTACCCGTTCGGGTGAGGTCATACCAACGGTCGGCTTCTACATACAACTCCCAGGAGCGTTCCTGCAACACGGCTTCGATAAAGGCATCTTTGCTCAGTCCCGGTGTCAGGTCAGGAACTCCCGCCCGCTTCCGAACGGTATTGATGGCTGTGTAGGCCACCGCCGTCGGGCCATTTTGCCGCGCTTCGGCTTCAGCCGCAATCAGATACACGTCGGCCAGCCGCAGAATCGGGAAGTTGTTTTCGCCATTGGCTCCGTTAGAATTGGGGTCCAGGAACTTCTTGATAATCACCCGGTCTTTCAGCGTTGCATCGGCCTGACCGATCAACTTACCGGCTGAATTTACGTAGGCTGTATCGAGCAGTTGCCGCCGTTTATCGACCGGGTTGAACGACTTGTAGAACGACATATACCCAAAGGCCGATCCGAAGGCCGTTTTCGAGAATACCGGGGGCGAATTGGCGGGGGCATAAAAGCCCACCAAATCGGAACCATTCAGCCCGCTCAGGGCCGAGAACTCAGCCGCAAAAATCTGCTCTGCGCGGGCCGCATCTTCTCTGAGCGGATTGTACAGATCGAGCACATTGGGGAGTAAACTATAGCGGTTCGACTGAATAACAGCCCGGGCATTTTCGCCTGCACTGGCCCAGTTCCCGGCATACAGATGCGTTTTCGCCAGCAGGCCCTGAGCCGCCCCGCTTGCCGCCCGGCCCCGGTCTTTGGGGGTGGCGGGCAAGTCTTTTATTGCCTGCTCAAAATCTTTGATAATGAAGGCATACAGGTCCTCAACCTTGCTTTTTGCTACTTCGGTCGACGAAATATCTTTGGTACTTTCCTGCTTAATGGGTACTTCGCCGAAGGTTTTTACAAGGTGGAAATAGTACAGCCCCCGCAGAAAATACGCTTCGGCCAGAATCTGCTTCTTTCGCGTTTCATCCATCGTAATCTTCGGTACGTTTTCGATAACCTGATTGGCCCGGTTAATACCGTTGAAGCAATGCTGCCAGTACTGCCCGATGAGGTCCATAGTGGCATCGTAGGAGAATACAGTTAGCTGGTCGCGGCCTACGACGGCCCTCGGAAACGACTGGTCAGCCGAATAGTCGGGCAACTGCGTACCCACCCGGCCATACAGATCGGTAACGGGTGTGTAGGCAGCAGTGAGGGCCGCTTCGGCATCGGAGGCCGAGGTATAGAACTGCTGGGGCGACACGAAAGAGTAGGGCGTTTCGGTTAACTGACACGCGCTTAGTTGCGCCAGCACAAAGGCCAGCCCCAAAAATGAACAGATACGGGCGATTTTCATGGTCTGTGTTGGCTACGGTTAGAAGTTGAGTTGAAGACCGGCAATGAACGACTTGGCGACCGGGAAGCCGATATTATCCACGCCAAGGTTGAGGTTGTTCTGCCCGGCCGTGTTTACCTCCGGGTCATAGCCTGAATACCGGGTCAGGGTAGCAAAATTGTTAGCGCTTATATAAATCCGGGAGTTGGCTAACCACGCCATCTTACCCACCGCCGGAACCGTATAGCCGAGAGTGATATTCTTGAACCGCACAAACGAACCGTCTTCGATATGAATATCCGACTGGTTCACCCGCTGGCCGGTAAGGGCTTTCTGGTAGCGATTCGAGGGGTTGGTGGGGGTCCAGCGATCCTCATAGGATGCGTACTGATTATAGCCGCCCGCTCCGCCTTCCAGCCGGGGTTTTGAGACATTGTAAATTTGATTGCCCTGCACACCCTGCACAAACAGGCTCAGATCGAAGCCTTTATATTTCAAATTGTTGTTGATGCCGAAGATGTAGCTTGGGTTCGGGTTGCCGATAATGGCCTGGTCGGCTCCAGAAATGACACCATCGCCAGTCAGGTCACGGTATCGAATATTACCCGGTATGCGGCCCGTCGGAATACTCTCGCCGGTTTGGTAAATACCATCGAAAACATAGCCATAGAACGACCCAATGGGAGCGCCTATCCGCAGAATGCTGTTGTTGGTGAATGGCCCAACAGACCCACCCCCATCACCCGGAACAATCTCAGTTCGGGTGCCATCAATGAGCGTGAGCTTGTTGCGGTTGGCCGACACGTTGCCGCTAATATCCCATTTGAGCGCACCGTTCAGCACACCCGCATTGACGGTCACTTCGATGCCCCGGTTCTCGACAGACCCAAAATTGCCGAATACCGACCCAAAGCCCGACGAAAGCGGAATAGTGCGCGACAGCAGCAAATCGGTCGTTTTCTTATAATACACATCGGCCGTAACCTGAATCCGATTGTTGAGCAAGCCAAAATCCAGCCCGATATCGGCCTGAGCACTTTTTTCCCATTTCAGGTCAGGGTTGCCGATATTGGCAGCCGCAATGCCAATGGTACGCACGTTGTTGAAGTTATAATTACCCACCGAATTCAACCGGGACAGGGAGTTGTACAGCGGAATATCGGCGTTACCCGTTAGACCGTAGCTGGCCCGGAGTTTCAGGTCGCTAAACACCTGCTGCCCCTGCATGAAGTCCTCTTCTGAAATCCGCCACGCACCGGCTACCGATGGAAAAAAGCCATACTTGTTATTGGCGCCAAACCGGCTTGACCCATCTGCCCGGCCGGTAAGCGTGAGCAGGTATTTGCTTTTAAAGTTGTAGTTGATCCGGCCCGTGTAGGAATCTAACCGCCAAGCTTGTCGGGTGCTACCAATGGATACGATAGAGGCCTGCGAAAGATTGTCGTTCAGCACCAGGTCGTTGGGAAACTGCTGTCCGGTCATGGACTCGGCGGTTTGCGACTGTCTCTGCGTCGAAAATACCCCGGTGAGGGTTAGGTCATGGTTACCCAGCAACCGGTGATAATTCAGCAGGCTCTCGTGCAGCACCGTGTTCGTGTTGTTATTGCCTTTACCACCAATCCCGTTCACCTGCGAACCCGCCCGTATGTTGCGCGTAACATAAGAGTCGCGGGTATCGGTCACCAGATCACCCCCAAACGAACCCCGGTAGGTGAGACCGTCGGCAATGGTCCAGTCGGCGAAAATATTGCCCAGAAACCGCCGGGTTGTGTTTTGGTTCAGTACCTCCGAAGCCAGGGCCACCGGGTTGTTGAGGTCTAAATAACGGCCTGTGAAGATGGTGGGCGTGCCATCGGCATTATAGGGCGATTGCGTTGGGGGAGCGGTGATGGCGGCCCAGATAATACCGCCCGACGCGCCGTCCAGTAGGGTAGCCGTTACCGCCCCATTGTTAACGGAGTAGGTATAGGTGAGGCTCGTGCCTATTTTAAGATTTTTACTGACGGTATTATCTAAATTGACCCGTACTGATCCTCGCTTGAAATTCGAGTTGATGATGATGCCGTCCTGGTCGAAGTAGTTCATCGACAGGGCAAACTGCGACTTCTCGTTACCACCCGTTACCGATAGCTGATGACTTTGCATCGGAGCTTTTCGAAAGACAAGCGACTGCCAGTCAGTACCTTGCCCCAACTGGTCTGGATTGGGATAAATCGTCGTACCAGTGATCTCGTTTTCGTATTTAGCAAACTGCGTGGCGTTCATCACATCCAGCGTTTTACGAATTTGCTGCTGCCCATAATAGCCGTCGTAACTCACGCGGGTTTTACCGGCTTTACCCCGTTTGGTAGTTATCAATACCACGCCGTTGGCCCCCCGTGTGCCGTAAATAGCCGTTGCCGATGCATCTTTCAGTACTTCCATCGACTCAATATCGTTGGGATTCAGTGTCGACAGCACCGACAGGCGATTACCATTGTCGTTGCCCAGGCCGCTGCCCCCGCCCGCCACCGGGTTATCGCCCCCGGCAATCGGGAAGCCGTCGACTACGTAAAGCGGTTCGCTGCTGCCACTGATCGAACTGTTGCCCCGAATCCGGACACTGATACTGCCACCCGGTGCGCCTGAATTCTGGGTGACCTGCACCCCCGAGGCCCGCGCCTGAAGGCCCTGCACAAAGTTGGCAATGGGTGTTTGCCTGAGTTCGGCCGCTTTCACCGATGAAACCGAGCCGGTCAGGTCGCTCTTTTTCACGGTGCCATACCCCACCACGACTACTTCATTCAGTGAGCGGTCATCCGGTTGGAGGGTGATAGATAGTTTGCTTTGCCCCGAAACCGGCACTTCCCGCGTCTGATAGCCAATCGAAGAAACAATCAGCACAAGCTTCCCCTCCGGCGCGGTGAGTGTAAACTCGCCGTCGGCATTGGTGGTGGTACCCTGTTGCGTATTCTTGATCACGACGTTGGCTCCCGGAATGCCCTGATTGCCTTCAGCCGAGACGACCACGCCCTTCACGAGTAGGGAGCGGGCAGACTGGGCCAGTGCGGATAGACCCAGCAGCAGCAGCAGACAGGTGAGCCACCCGATTCGCTGCTGAATGATACTTGTAGTAGAAAATGGCATAAGTGGTATGTGAACGTTAAAGAGTGTTACTGGAAAAAGACAAAATCACGTTGGCTGAATGGGGTTAAACCGGTCGATACGTTACCGATGGTGTGGCAAGTTGTGCAGGTACGTACACATAGGCAGTCCCCATAAGTTGGCTTTTTTCTTTTTACAGCACAAACTTTAAAAAGTAAAATACAATTAAAGCGGTCTGTCCGAATTATATTGCTGTGGGAACGCTCCCATTCTGTGGGAGCGTTCCCACAGAATGGGCTTATAGACCTATTTTGCGTTAGTAGTAGCAATCCCGGTATATTACAAGCATACGTACAGCATTGCCATGAAGCATCAGGTAACGATTATTGATATTGCCCGCCAACTCAATATCTCCAAATCAACGGTATCCCGGGCCTTAACGGGGCATCCACGGGTGAAGGAAGTCACGCGCCGGGCCGTACTGGATCTGGCCGGGGAGTTGGATTACCAGCGCAATATGCTGGCCATCAACCTGTCGTCGAGCCAAAGCCGAACCATTGGGATTATTGTGCCTGAGTTTGTCACGTCTTTTTTTCCCATTGTCATTATGGGGGCGCAGGAGGTAGCCTCGGAGTCTGGCTACACCGTACTGATTTGCCAATCGAATGAAACGTATGAAGCCGAAGTAGCCAATGCTCGGGTAATGCTGGCCAATCGGGTAGACGGGGTGCTGGTATCATTGACGCGCGAAACCAAAAACTTCGAGCATTTAGCCATGTTCACCCGCAAGGCCATTCCGTTGGTTTTGTTCAACCGGGTATGCTACGATATTGACGTACCCAAAGTAGTGGTCGACGACTATGAGGGCGCATTCAAGGCCACCGAACACCTGATTCTTTCGGGTAAACAGCGCATCGCTCATTTGGCTGGACCACCATCGCTTTACATCAGCCGCAAACGCCTGGAAGGGTATAAAGATGCCCTCCGAAAGCATGGCTTTCCGATTATCGATGAGCTGATTATCAGTTATGATCTGAATGTAGAACGGGCTAAAATTTACGTAACGTATTTGCTCGACCTGCCCCAACCCCCCGATGCGTTGTTTGCCATCAATGACCCTACAGCCCTAGAAGCACTTCTGATTATCAAGGCACGGGGACTCTCCATTCCTGATGAAATGGCGGTGGTTGGGTTCAGCAATGATTATGGGTCGTCGTTGGTAGAGCCAGGACTAACCACCATTGCCCAGCCTACCAGAGAGATAGGTCGAGTGGCAACTCAATTATTGCTCGACCAGATTAATACTGAAGCGTCAACCTGGAAATCGGTTACGCGCGTGTTGAAAACCGAGTTACTGATACGCGGTTCAAGCGTGCAGGGATTAACGCGTTGATCACCTCCCTACTGCTTGAGCCTTCCGCTCCCAAAAACAAGTGATTTTCTCGGTACGCTCAATCAAACGAAATAGCTGACTAAAATCGCAGAGAAGCCTTTTTCTGAGTGGCTTTGGCAGTACACCGTACTTTGATTTCAATCTCCTATGCTCAGCGAGAAAGCGTTGACAACTGCCG
>JACMPG010000147.1 GCA_014377625.1 Spirosoma sp. | reverse complement strand
GACCCACGCACTGGTTTGTATGGAGACCGCCCGGCTGCTGATTTACAAGTAGCAACGGTCAAATCACGATGGAATCACCCGACACGCTTTCTCAGGTTATGGCCCGGCTCCGGCAACAGGGCTACACCGACGACCTGAACCGCCACGCCGACAATCCGCTCTGGCTCGACCCGGAAGCGTACCGGATTGATACGGCGTACCGATTTGAAGGGCCAACTAATCCCGACGATGAATCTATTCTATACGCCCTTTCATCGGTGAAGTACGGCAGCAAAGGTGTGCTGGTCAATGGCTACGGGCTTGCTGCCGATGCCGTTACGGCGGCTATCGAAGCGAAGCTGACCCGCTGGCCCGCTACTTAGTTTGTCCCAGCCGGGAAGGACTACTGTTCTGATTTACTCAACGTTTACGATTTTATGAATAAGGACTTACAAGGAAAAACGGCCCTGGTAACCGGGGCCGCTTCGGGTATCGGTAAAGCCACTGCCCTGCTGTTTGGCCAGTACGGAGCCAACGTGATGGTATCGGATATTGACCAGACGCTGGGGCAGCAGGTGGCCGACCAGTTAAAGGCCGTCGGAACCAACGCCCGTTTTTTTCGGGCCGACGTCAGCGACCCGGTGCAGTGCCAGCAATTGGTGCAGGAAACAGTCAACGCGTTTGGTTCGCTCGATATGGCCTGCAACAATGCGGGGATTGGTGGTGAATTGAACATGACGGCTGACTATAGTCTGGAGGGCTGGCAGCAGATCATCAACGTAAACCTCAACAGCGTTTTCTTCTGTCTGAAATATGAGCTGGCCGTAATGATTAACCAGGGTGCGGGTGTGATTGTCAATATGGCTTCCATTTTGGGCCAGGTGGGTACGGCTGGTTCGCCGGGATACGTGACGGCCAAACACGGCGTGTTGGGGCTGACCCAAACAGCCGCTATCGAATATGCGCCCAAAAATATTCGGATCAATGCCGTTGGCCCCGGCTACATCGACACCCCGTTGCTAAGCCAATTGTCTCCCGAAGTCAAGCAGCAATTGATTGAATTGCACCCGATTGGCCGTCTGGGCAAAGCGGAAGAAGTGGCCGAATTAGTCATCTGGCTCTGTTCGGAGAAAGCCTCTTTCGTGACCGGATCGTATTACCCGGTTGATGGCGGATACCTGGCCAGATAGTTCGAGAAGAAACAGGGTTTTATTCCTACACAGTCTGCACGGTAACCGCCAACCACCAAACGGACGTTATTTGAGACGCCATTTTTGGGTAGAAGAGGATTTATGTACGATTCTGCAAAGAGACCCGTGATTCTGCCTAACCCTTCTATTCCCATCCCAGCACTAACCTGTAGCTGAAGGACCAAACCCATGTCAGAGCTGAAAACCTTTAGAGCGGCCATGTCCGTAGTCTTCTCGGAGAGTAATACCTGACCGGGGTCCATCTGTGGATCGTACTGGTGAATAGTCAGCCGGGTATTGGTAGCGAAAGATTGCTGGATAATTGCCATCGTTGTAGCCTGTTTACGTCAACGGAGGGTAGCATGCCGTTTTGTATGGCAGAACTACAACTACCTCATGTTAGTCTATTCATCAAGTACCAGCGCAATCCGTTTACCCTGTACAGCGATACGGGATAACTTTTTGCGGGGCAGGTCGGCGGGGAGCGTCACGACCTGCCACTGCTTTGTTTCTGTTGAAAACGCCCATAGGTCAAGACCCCGGCTTTCGAGTAACGTACCGGTATCAAGCCAGGCATTGTAATGATCGAATCCCGGATCACTGGTGGTGATCTCACGGACCAGATTACGAGTCGGATCGTATGATCGGATGCGCCACATTTCTCCCACCTGTTCTACATAACTGAAGGCTCGCTGCCCTGGAATACGGTTTAACGAACGCCCGATTTGACGCGCAATGACCGTATCGAGGCCCGTTTTTCGGTTCAGATAGTGCATCGTAGGCGGACTACCCAGCACGAACACCACGGCCTCCTGAGTGTTGAGCCACGCCTGATAGCCAACCTTCCCCATTTTCTGCGATTCCAACGTGAGTTCCGTCTGCTTAGGATTACTCAGCCGGTAGCTGACTAAATCCTGATCGCCGGTTGCTTTCCGCTGCACGATGCAGGATAGATGCGCCCGGCTGGGTAAAACAGTCGGTGAATACTCCGAGTCGGGCGTTTGCGTCACGGGTATCCGGGCGGCTGTTTTAAGATTATACGACCAGATGTCGGTCTGGCCATCGGGCATCATGCTGGTGTAGTACAACAGTGGCTTCGTGGGATGAAAAAACGGCTGGTTATCGTATCCCGGCTTGTTTGACACGTTGCGGGGGTTTGACAGCACAACCGTACCGGCCTTTTCGGACAGGTCGAGCAAATACACTTCCGAGCCATTCTGTGCATGAAGGACTGGTGCGACTAAGAGAAGGAACAAGGTTAGACGGGCTGTGGTCATAGACGTAAAAAGGCGTAGCATGGGAATCCTGTCCGCATACTACGCCTGGGGTTACTGGTTAGACATAAAGACAGACTGTGGCCAGTCCGCTCATTGGTGGCAGACAAACTATTTGTCGAACCATTGGGGCGCATCAACAGCGATACCGGCGGGCGTATTCGGGTTTGAGTTGATCTCCTCGCTCCGGTACAGCAGTCGGCGCACCAGACCCGCTACGGGCGCACCCTGCGGGGTGGTCATGGCCGGAATCTCCTGGCCTACAATACCCGACCGCCGGTGTTGAGTCCAGCCCTCTACGGGTCGCATGAATAAGTCCAGATACTGTTGCTGTGAAAGTATGGCCCGATAGTTGGCCACTGTCAGTGCGGGCAAACCAGCCGCGTACGCATCAGCCTGCGCAGTCGGTACACCAAACGAAATTAGAGACTCCCGCACCCCCGCCCGCATCCGGGTGGTGGCCACGGCGAAGCCGCCCGTGGCGAACCCCCGCGCAATGGCTTCGGCTTCCAGCAGCAGTTGCTCCGAGTACGAAAAGGAGACTTCTGGCAGGTCGGGCTTGAGCAGGTTCAAGTTGACCAGTGCCGACTTGGTCGTGAACGTTTCAACGCTGTTGAGGGCAATGTATTCGCCGGGGGCAGCCGCCGGGCCAGGCTGAAAAAAATACGGGATGCGAGGGTCGCTGAGCGATACCAGCAGGTCATATACGGGCTTCGAGCAGTACCAGTCAGATTGTACGCCACCCCGGAAAATGGCCGTGAACGAAAAGCGTGGGTTCTGCTGACCGGGCTGGTTGTAATACTTGAACTGCATGGCGTCGGCAGCCGATGCGATCATGGCGTTGCCCGTCAGTAATTGCCCAATGGCCGCTGCTTTGGTGGGGTCGGCATCGACCATCGAGAACAGAATTCTGAGTTTAAGCGAATTGGCAAACTTGCGCCATTTAGCCATATCACCCCCGTAATACAGATCGTTGGGGGCTATGATCCCTTTGCCGGCTGGATCAGCCTGTGCAATGGCTTCGTCGAGCAGGGCCACGCAACCAGTCAGCACGTCGGCCTGTTTATCAAACTTCGGCAAATCAACCGTTCCTGTCGATGCTTCCGAAAACGGAATGTCGCCCCACAGCAGCGAGGTCTGCGAATAGGCAAACGCCTTCATGATTTTGCACTGAGCAACGGCATTCTTGTTGACCGGCTGCGCCTGTTCAGCCACTTTGATGGCCACGTCGAGATTTTTCAGCACGTCGGTGTAGGTGCGGCCCCAGGCCGAACGGACGCGCGTCTGGTCATACTGCGCCTGCGCCAGGCCCCACCGTCCCCCCGACGCCCACATCTGGTTCATCAGGGCAACGGGCCAGGTCAGTTCGGCCACCCGTAGCAGCGAGAACTGGGTACTTGCTCCTGCAAACAGCAACGACGGATCAACTGTTGTTGAGCGGTTGGGGTCAATGTTGAGGGTGCTGTCCTTGAAACAGCCGGTTGTGGTCAGGGCCAGCGCAAGGCCGACAAAAACTATTTTTTTCATGGTTGCTATTTGGTTGATTCCCGATACCCAGTGGTGGGCCGGGCGTTTGATGAATTAGAATGTGAATCGCAGGTTGGCCCCGATACTCCGGCTGCTGGGGATGCTGCCCCGTTCGAGTCCTTCGCCAATCAGCCCCGTGCCGAGTACGTTGGCTTCGGGGTCGATGTGCGGCACGTTGGAGCTGATAATCCAGAGGTTGCGACCCTCCAGACCGAGGGCAATGTTGCCAAAAGGCGTTTTGCTCACGATGGTGCGGGGCAGACTGTAGGCCAGCCGAACCTCGCGCAGTTTGGTGTACGACCCGTCGAAGGTGTTGCTTTCGGGGCTGACCGAGTTATCTAACTGACTCCAGTACTGCTGTACGCTGGCCACTGGTACGTCATTGGGTCGATACGTGCCGTCGGGGTTGCGGATGACGCCGGGGTCGATGAACGGGGTTCGGTTGTTGACGGCGGTCTCTACGGCCAGCCCACTGCCCCGCACAATGCTCACGGTTTGCGAGTTCACCACGCCCCCCTTTCGCATGTCGATCAAAAAACTCAGATCAAGCCCTTTGTAGGAGAAGCTGTTGCTGATGCCCATTGTCCAGTCGGGATAGATATTGCCGAGCAGTCGGCGCGGACCGGGGGTACGCAGACCCGTACTGGGGTTGATGACGATGTTGCCGTTGGGGTCGCGCAGCCAGCCGACCCCCTGAATGTTAAACGTTTCGCCGGGCCGCGCCACCACGAAGATGCCGAAGCCATCGCCCGACGTGGTGACGAACTCGGTCAGGCCAGGCGCGAGCGATTCCACCCGGTTACGGTTGCGGTTGAAATTGACCATCGCATCCCAGCGGAAGCCCGACCGGGTTTTCAGGGGCGTTACGGTCAGCATCGCTTCGAGACCCTGGTTGGAGATTTCGCCCACGTTGAGCCGCCGGGCCGAATAGCCCGTTGACTGCGGCACGGCAATCGAGATAATCTGATCGTAGTTCAGACTCCGGTAGTACGTCAAATCAAGGCCGATGCGCCCGCCAAAAAACTTCAGCTCCGTGCCAAACTCGTACGACGTTTGCTGCTGGGGGCGTAGGTTAGTGGGCGGGAGTACGTTGGTCGCGCCGAAAGCTGAAGCCCCACCAATGGGATACAGGATATTGAAGGTGTAAATGTCATTGGCCTGCGTGAGCGGGTTGTAGGTAAAGGCCAACTGATACGGGTCTTCGTCCGAGCCTACGTTGGCGTAGTTAGCCCGTAGTTTGGCATAACTCAGAATGTCACGCTTGATGATGCCCAGGTTGGGGAACGCTTCGCTCAGTACGAACGATACGCTCGTGGAGGGGTAGAAGTACGAATTGTTGCTGACGGGCAACGTACTACTCCAGTCGTTGCGGCCCGTTACGTTCAAAAACAGATAATTCCGAAAATCAAAGCTAAAGTCGCCGTAGGCCCCAAAGATTTCGCGCCGACTGTAGAAATTCGACGCCACGTTCGACTGCGCGTTGGCGAAGGTATAGAGCTGGTCGATGTTGAGTCCCTGCGACTGCACCCGCGACCGGCGGTTGGTACGCTGGTTGAACTGGTGGCCAATAATACCTTTGAACGTCCAGTCGGCACCCAGCGGCCGGGTAACCGTAGCAATGAGGTCGGTTTGAAGTTCGCGCTCGTAGATTTCGTTGGTGTCGAACTGCCCGTTGAGCCGCCCGCGCGTACCCCGGCGCGTGACCGCGCGACGATTTTCGGTGAAGAAGTCCGACCCCACCCGGCCCGTTAGGTTGAACCAGGGCGTTAGTTCGTAACTCAGGCTGGTGCCACCGTACATCCGGTCCACCGAGTTGGAGAAGCGGTTGAAGGTCGTCACGAAATACGGGTTATTCTGAACACCGTTGAGGTCGATGGCCCGGGCCAGATCACCCGTCCAGCCCGTCGGCACGGCCTGCGTTGCGGGGGCAAACAGGTTGTTCCGCAATTCGTTGATGTCAACCGTAATGGGCGTACCAGCCAGAATGGTCGAGATGATGTTAGTTGTGTTGGAACCCTGTTGCGGGCGGCCGTCGCTGGTGGTACGGACGTAGTTGAGCCAGACGCGGGAAGTAAGTTTGTCGGTGATTTTACGCCCCGCGTTGATGGCGAACGTATGTCGTCCCAGCTCCGAATTAGGCACCGTACCCGTTTGCTGCAGGTTGGTATAGCCCACCCGGTAGTCACCCTGGTCACTGGCCCCGTCAATGGACGCGCTGTTGATAAAGGTTCGGCCCGTCACGAAAAAGTTGCGCCAGTTCTGCGGATATACGTTCAGTTTCTGCACCGTCTCGCCCTTATAGTCCAGCACAGGCCCCGTGATGCCCGACACTAACGGCCCCCAGCCGTTGCCCAACTGCGGGTTGTACACCCCCAGATTACCCTGGGCGTACTGCGTCTGGAGATCGGGTACACGCAGGACGTTGTCGGTACGGAAGGATGAGTTGACCGTGACGTTCATCTTCTTTGCCCCCGGCTTACCGCGTTTGGTTGTAATGACAATAACCCCGTTACGGGCGCGGGAGCCGTAGAGGGCCGACGCAGCCGCGCCTTTCAGTACGTTCATTGACTCAATGTCGTCGGGATTGAGATCACTGGCGCGGTTGCCCACGTCCACGCCCCCGGTCACGATATCGGTTTCGGAGCCGTTGAAGGACGAGTTGGAAATAGGAATGCCATCAACGACAAACAGGGGTTCGCTGGCACTCGAAATGGAGTTGGCTCCCCGGATCATCACCCGCGAGGAGCCGCCTACCGACCCCGATTGCTGGGTGATGCGAACCCCGGCCACGCGCCCGGCCAGCGAGTTGAGTACGTTTGGGTCGCGGGCTTTGATGAGATCGGTTCCGGCAACGGTCGAAACGGCGTAGCCCAGTTCTTTCTTCTCCCGAACGATGGCGTTAGCCGTGACGACTACTTCGCTCAGGTTAGTGAGGTCGTTGGCTAATTTTACGTCGATACGGGTCTGGTTCTCGAGCGCAATCTCGGCGGTTTTATACCCGATAAAGGAGAATACCAGCGTTTTGGCAGTGGCAGATACGGTGAGCTGGTAGGTGCCGTCGGCGGTGGTGATACTGCCGGTATTCGCGCCCTTCACGACCACATTAACGCCAGGTATGGGTTCGTTTTCGGGCGAAGTCACTTTACCCGAAATCACCCGGGGCTGCGCCTGCACCCGGAGTAGACAACTACCAAGAAGGAGCGCGATAAGTAGTACTTTCTTCATACGATCAGTTAGTTAGGAGGTGAAACTTTATAGAAGAGAAACCTGAACTGACGGACTCAAAGCCGTCGGATCGACCGAATACGGACGGGTGCTTTCAGTAATTGCATGGGATTGGAATAAGCGTTGGTCGGGCCAGGTTGCCCGGTCTCGCCCTGCTGGATTCGGTGCACCACGTCCATTCCCTGCACCACGCGCCCAAAGGCAGCAAACCCCTGGCCGTCGGGGTTTCGTTTGCCCCCAAAATCAAGTTCGGGCTGGGCATTGATGCAGATAAAGAATTCAGACGCTCCGCTGCTGGGTGCACCACGGGCCAGCGAGAGCGTACCGTCAAGGTGTTTTAATCCCGTTTTTTGGGTAGTTTCCTGAGTAATAGGCGGAAACATACGGGTCGAATCGGCCCCCAAACCACCCTGGATTACCTCAATTTTAACGGGGTTATTAGCCTGATTGTCCAGCCGGACAACGCGGTAAAACGTAGTGTTATCGTAGCGTTTGGCATCGATATACCGCAGAAAATTGGCTACTGTAGCGGGGGCCTTATCAGCGTAAAGTTCTAGCACGATTGGACCGGACTCCGTATCAACACGAACTTTCTGGGCAGATATCGAAGAGACAGAAAGTAGCAAAAAAATAAGTGCGTAATTATTCATATTATTTTTACATAATAGTAAAAATCCAAATTATATTTCTTGGACTGCAATATATACAGAATATTAATGCAGTATTAAAATGGCATTAATATTGCCTGTCGAGTCCGTATTTTTACTCATTTCTTTGGCAGAATAAAGCTAAGGGGAAGTCAGCAGCACAGGCACCTGGACGTCGTTGCGTATACTGAAGCCCACGTCTAAATTAGTAGCCATTGTCGACCGGCTGAGCAGTGCTTGGCGGTGGTGAAATCAATACCCGGCATGGCTATCAGTAACAAATCTTACACGGTACGTACCCATAACTCCGCGCCTGAGCGACCGTCACCCGGCTCACCCCGTGCGTACACCTTGCCAGCCCTCGGCAATCCCCGCGTGATAGGCGTATGCGCTGCGGCTCTCGCAGATGGCCACATAGACCGGGCGCGGTGCCGGACGTTTGGCCGGGTACGCCCGGTGGTGGGATTGGCGACCCGTGACGGTCTGCGCTTCGGCGGCCAGCGAGGTGCCGAGCAGGAACAAAGACAAAAGCAGAACCCTCAATCTGGCAGTCATACTCCCCCTATCTCGCTGATTGACTCTGCCACCCCAGTAATCAGGCAAATATATCGGTGCGTGGATTAGTGAAGCAAAGATACAGTCACTGAACACGCATGGTGGTCTTCACCTGTTTCGAAAGAGGATAAGCGAAATACGCTAATAATGGCATTTGAGGTGTTTTGTCTGATTCTTGGAAAATATTTCATCTATTTTATATTTGGACTAAGGGTATTGTACTCCCTTTGTGTCAACGGGTGTATAAAGGCGATGACTATGGTTCAGCGAGAAAGCCCTTCACCACTCCATCGGGATGCCAGGTTAAGTACAAGCATCAATTCAGACGCAAAAACCGCGCTGGTTGACAACGAGTACATAATCCGGGCGGCATTTGAAGAATCAGCCCGACGGGGTTTCGAATCACTTTTCCGGCTGTACTACGCGCCCCTCTGTAGCCATGCCCTGCGGTTTGTCTACCGGCAGGACGTGGCCGAAGACATCGTGTCGGAGGTGTTTTATCAGTTCTGGAAAACCGGAAGCTACACTCAGATTCAGCATACCTACCGGGCGTATCTCTACGCGGCCGTGCGGCACCGGGCCTACAATCACCTGCGCGACGAGCTGACCGGCAGTCAGACTCCTGTTGCGCTTGATGCACTCGAGCTGGCCAGTGCCGATGAGTCGCCACAGGCACTTATCGAATACGACGAGACGTTTCAGCGCATCGAGAAAATCATCCACGAACTGCCCCCTCAGTGCCAGCGGGTGTTTTTGATGAGCCGCTTCGAGAATCGAAAAAATCAGGAAATAGCCGACGAACTGGGCCTGACTCTCAAAACCGTCGAGGCCCACCTGTCGCGGGCATTACTGCCCCTGCGCCGACTGTTTCTGACCCCGCTACTTTTCTTTTTCATCGGCTAAGGGTAAGTCCCTTTGCTGGTGTCTCCCACCAAATACATCCTTTATGGAAAGCATTATCGACAAGTCGGTTGTTCAGGCTTATTTCTCAGGGCGGACAACGCCCCTGCAGAAAAAAGCTATTGAACATTGGCTGGCCCTTCCAGACAGCCGGGAGCAGTATTACCAGTGGCTGCACGAGTGGGAACTCACGCACCCGCAAACCGCACCTGACTGGCAACGGGCGTTCGAGCGGACAGCAAGGCGTGTTCTTGCGCCCTCCGTAATCCGCCCCTCTGAAATACCCGAAGATGCTCCACCTGTTTTCTGGGGTGGTTTTCGTCCCTGGCTGTTTGCAGCCTCGCTGACGCTGCTACTGGGCGGCTGGCTATTTCGTTCTCAGTTACTATACCAGACCGAACGAAGCGAATTCGGGCAGGTACGAACGCTGACCCTACCAGACGGTAGCACCGTGACGCTCAACGTCAACTCCTCTATTCGCTTTGCACGATTCGGCTTTGCCAGTGACTGGCCCGGTTCGCTGCCCGGTTTTGAGCCGTCAAGACGGGTAGAGCTGACGGGCGAAGCCGACTTCTCGGTGCAACACCTACCTACTCACCAGCGGTTTGTGGTCGTCACGCCCAACGGCTTGCACGTAACCGTGCTGGGCACCGAGTTTACTGTCACCAGCCGCACCCGCAAAACAGCCGTAGCCCTGCGGTCAGGAAAAGTAGAACTGACGCTGGCCGAGAAAACCCAATTGCCCCCCCTGACGATGCAGCCCGGCGATTTTGTTACGCTCGACTCGACCGGGCATCTCGCCCGTCGGCAACTCAAACAGCCCGATGCGGTGGTTGCCTGGAAACACCACCGCTTCACCTTCGAGCAAACACCCCTTGGCGAGATTGCGGGGCTGCTCGAAGACAATTACGGCCTGAGCGTCAGCATCAGCTCGCCCGAACTGGCCGCCCGCACCGTGTCGGGTTCGTTTCCAGCCAGCAACGCCGATGACGTGCTGAAGCTACTGGTCGATCTGCTTCAAATCAATTACACCAGAACCGACAACCGCGTTTTGCTGACTGACTAATCGTTTTTTGCTTTTTTAAACCTCTACTGTGCTTGACTTTAGCCTTTTGAAAGAAGCCCGCTAGGGCTTTGATATGTAGATTTGGGTCGCCAAACTTAGGTCTATATGCCCCAGCTTCCCAGCGAGTTTCTAACCGTAATATTACCCTACGCAGGACTGTTTTGCAAACG
>JACMPG010000146.1 GCA_014377625.1 Spirosoma sp. | reverse complement strand
GCTCCCGAAGCTGGGCTCGAACCAGCGACCCTCTGATTAACAGTCAGATGCTCTAACCAACTGAGCTATTCGGGAGTGCTGTTGGGTATTGTGGTGCAAAAGTAGGGCAAAGCACGACACCACGCAAGAGCAACCCGCAAAAAAAGTGTTGCCTACATTCGGCCCGGTCCGGTAATGGGGTCGCTGCCGTAGTGCGGTACGTTTTGCAGTATCAATTCTTTGATCCGCCGGGCGTCGCCCTTGGTGAAGTTATCGAGGACGATCTGGGGCCGGGCGCGGGGAATGATACGCACCGTGGCGAAGAACAGGCCGTTGTCGATCTCAACGCCCGAAATGTCGGAGTAGAAGACGAAGTTGTCGGTGCCGCCGATGAGTTTTTTCTCGCGGAAGGTCACGCCTTTGTCGGTAAACTCAACCTCATCGCGCCGGAGAGGGTCTTTGAAGCTGCTGGAGCGGAATTTCTCGTTCATGATTGTCAGAACCAAGATGTTAGAACCAAGATTTATACAAGATTAGAAGAATTTTCAGGATTTACTCACACCGAATGGTCCTGGAAATCTTTTGAATCCTGTAAATCCTGGTTCAGACATCCTGGTTCAAGTTACTTTTTAGGTATGTAAATTACTTTCTTCGTCTCAAAGAATGGTTCGGCAAAGTAGTCGGAAAGGTCATAGACGCGGTAGCGGTCGGTTATTTCAGATAGCTCTTCGCCGAGATCACCCCCTTTCAGGTATAGAACCCCGTTGGGGCGGTCGTTGTTGCCCTTCTTGTGAATCTTGTAGCGCACCCAGCCCAGAAACGGCTTCAGGCGCGTAACAGCCCGGCTTATCACAAAATCGTAGGTAGTATTGATCTGCTCCACGCGGGTCTGCTCGGCTTTCACGTTGCTCAGTCCCAGCGCATTGGCTACCTCCTGCACCACTTTGATCTTCTTCCCGATGCTATCGACCAAATGGAAATCAACCATTGGGTATAGAATGGCCAGGGGAATACCCGGAAAGCCGCCCCCCGTTCCCACATCCAGTATTTCGGTGCCGGGCTTGAAATTTATGATTTTGGCGATGCTCAGCGAGTGCAGCACGTGCTTCTCGTACAGGGCGTCGATGTCCTGCCGCGAAATGACGTTGATCTGTGCGTTCCAATGGCGGTACAACCCATCGAGGGCGGCAAACTGCTCACGCTGCTGCGGAGTCAGGCCTGGGAAATAGTGAAGGATTTCGTCCATTGGATTAGGCTGACTGATATTGTGCGTATACGGCCCGTAAAATGTCCTCTTCTACGGCATCAAACGCCTTGTCTCGGCGAGAGAATGCTTCCTGAGCTACCTGTAACGCTTTTTCGATTCGATACGGTACGAAGCCGTCTGTGGCCCCGCCCCAGGAAAAGGATGGAATATGCTTGGGCTGAATGCCTCCGCCATACACGTTGACGTTAACGCCTGTTACCGTACCGGTATTAAACAGCGTACCGATACCGGCTTTGGTAAAATCGCCCATCATCAGCCCGCAGAACTTGCGTCCCGTATCAATTAGTCCACCCGTGACGTAGCTGTGCAGTTTCACGTTCGCGTAATCATTCTTGAGGTTCGAGGTATTGGTCCCCGCGCCGAGGTTGCACCATTCGCCCACGACCGAGTCGCCGAGGTAGCCGTCGTGGCCCTTGCCGCTGTTGGCAAACATGATGGAGTTGCCAATCTCGCCCCCAGCTTTGCAATACGGACCAATGCTGGTGTTGCTGCGTATGCGGCTCTGGTAATGCACCATCGCCCCTTCGCCCAATCCAAACGGCCCAATTATCACGCTTCCTTCACTCACAATAGCGTTTTTTCCGATGTAGATTGGTCCGTCGGTGGCGTTTAAAATGGTGGCTTTCAGCGTAGCCCCTGATTCGATAAAGACGTTTTCGGGAGCGTAGCACTGCGTGAATGGGTCGGTAATGGGCTGCGACTGCCGGCCAGCGGTGAGCAACTCAAAGTCGGCCTGAATCTGGTTGCCGTTGGCCGCAATCAGGCTCCAAAGGTGGCGCATGGTGGGTATGGACTCGGCAAACGTGCTGGTTTTTTGGGCCGCATCGGCAAGCTGGGTCGTGTCGGTAATGGCCCGCTCCGTGCGTAGAGCGTAGAGTAAGCCCGTTGCCGACAGTAGCCCTTCGCCGGGTGCGAGGTGTTGTACCCGCTCGGCCAGCTCGTCGGTGGGGCAAACGGCCCCGTTGACGTAGAGGTTATTGGTTGTGGTTTGGCAGGGGTATTTGGCACGCAGATATGGCTCGGTCAGAAAAGACGCGACGCTGCCGAGTCTTTTCTCCCACTTTTCAGCAATAGTCAGAATACCTACCCGAATACCCGCTACCGGCCGGGTGAAGGTAAACGGCAGCAGGTCAGGCCGAATGGTAGGATCGTCGAATAAAATCAGATTAATCATCACAGGTCGGGTATTTCGCCGGATAAATGGCAAGGCTTTGTTTGCGGTATAGCCCGTATTTTTGGCAAAAGTACGCCAAAACGTGTTGACCCCCGACGCCATTATTCAGCGCATTGCTCTACTCCAGGATGCATCCGGTCTGTTTCCATCGGTACGGCATAATCCCGCACTTGGTTATCGACGCGCCGATACGAACGTGTTTTTCACGGCGATAACGGTATTCACGCTCCAGAATCTACGCCCGACAGTCTCTCCCGAATCTGGAAAGCTAATTGACCGGATTGGCGAGCGGGCGCGGGTGGCTTACCCCACGTTCCAGAATAAAGACGGCCTGGCCACGTACAATTTCTGGCCCACGCGCCCGGCGCAGCACTTTCCAAATGGCTATCTGTTTCATCGCTTCGACCATTTTCGCATCCCCGACGATATTGACGATACGGCGATGGTCTATCTGACCACGCCCCGAACGCCCGACGAAGCAAACTGGCTCAAGACTAAACTGATTCAACACGCCAACCGAAGCCCTGCTGAGACGGGTGCCATCCGGCAGATCAGAAATACCTACGCCGATTACCGCCACCTGCTGGCCTACTCGACCTGGTTTGGGAAGGATATGCCCATCGACTTCGATGCCTGCGCGCTGAGTAATCTGCTCTACTGGATTTACGAAAATGACTTATCGCATAATCCCCACGATGCCGATTCGCTGACGTATCTGCGGGATGTTGTGCAGTCGGGACGGTACCGGGCTGAGCCGTTCTGGTGCGCCCCCCACTACGCCCGAACCTCGCTGATTATTTATCACCTGACCCGGCTGATAGCCGTTTTTACCCCGCCCGAACTGGCGGTTATCCGCCCAATACTGATTGCCGACGCCCGCCAGTTATTGACCACCGCTACCAACCGCATCGAGCAGCTTATCCTTGCTACGTCGCTGTTGCGGCTTGGCGAACACCCGCCCGCCGTTGAGTTGACCGCTATCGAGTCTGATTTTAGCGGATTCCACTTTTTTGTAGCAGGTATGCTGACCGCCTACGAACACCCACGGCTCCGCCAATGGGCCGACAGACCCATCACGCAAATGCGCTGGCAGTGCAACGCGCACGGCTGGGCATTGGTGGCCGAGTATCTGACGTTGGCAAACAAATAGTTGGCTAATTGGTCGACAGTTGCATTATTATTGGCGTATGGTCCTTAGTTTAGCTTATTATTTGGCTAATCTGCATACTGCAAAATTTTATGTCGTTCTCCCGTCGTCGTTTTCTGCGTCAGTCTGCCGCGCTATCCGTTGGTTCACTCGCTGCGCACCCTGCTGCACTGGCCAAGGCGCCATCGGGTCCTGAAATCGCGAAGCCGATCAAAACCGACCTGGTGGTTCGTTCACTACCCGAAAACATGGTTTGGGGGTATTTTGGGGCCGATGTGCCGCCCGTAAGTCGGGTCAAAGATGGGGCCATTATTGAAATTCAGACCGTGAATCCATCGGGCGTGAGCCGCACCGATCCCGAAGCGTTTTATAAAGCGCACAACCTGCCCATTAACGACCACGCGCGGGAGGTGATTGCCATCCTGAAAAACGTGAAACCGGAGCCGTCGGGCATTCGGGGGCATATGCTCACGGGGCCAATCTTCATCGAGGGAGCCGAACCGGGCGATCATATCGAGGTGCGGATTCTGGACCTGACCCTGCCCGCCGACTTTGGCGTTAACAGCGTATGGCCGGGCGGGGGTGGCCTTCCTGACCTGATAAAAGAGCGCGAAACGTTTGTCTATCGCTACGACGCCAAACGCCGGACAGGCACGTTCGTGGATGGCGTTGAGATACCACTACAACCGTTCATGGGAGTTATGGCCCTGTCTCCCCCCGCCCAAACGGGCCGCGTCAGTTCCATTCCGCCCGCCTTTTTCGGGGGCAATTTAGACATCCGGCATTTGATAAAACACACCACGCTGCATCTGCCCGTGTCGGTGCCGGGCGGTTTGTTTACCACCGGCGACGGCCACGCGGCTCAGGGCAATGGCGAGGTAAGCGGGGTTGCTATTGAAACGGCAGTGACGCTGACGGCGCAGTTTATCGTCCACAAAAATAGCGCGCTCAAGATGTGCCGCGCCGAAACACCGACGCACTTCATTGCCATCGGACTGGATAAAGACCTTGATAACGCCATGAAACAGTCCCTCGCCGAAGCCGTGCAGTTCATTCATGCCGAACTGGGCTTTACCGTTAATGAGGCACTGTCTATTGCCAGCACCGGCGTCGATTTTGAAGTGAGCCAGGTTGTCGATCAGGTACTGGGCGTTCACGCGATGATTCCGAAGGCTATTTTCACAAAGAAAAAATTTGCGTACTGGTAGGCACCCGTCAGTACGTCTTCG
>JACMPG010000145.1 GCA_014377625.1 Spirosoma sp. | reverse complement strand
GCCACCGTCAGCCCACCCACGGCATAGAGGGATAGTTTCTGCACAAAGTCGCGCCGGTCAATGCGGTCGTGGGCGTAGTCGTCGTATATGTCGAATACTTCCTGTTTGATGTCTTCTTTTCTAATGTCGCTCATGTCGATTTGGGAATGTCAGCCTGAAGCTACTCAGTTTTGTTGGATGAGTGGTTGTTTTCAGCAAAAGCAGTAGTGGACTGATCTGTCAGCGCAATAACGGACAGTTGCAGGAGTTCGATACCAAGGTTGAATTTACAGGTGTACTACGTATCAAAAACGTATCGAGTCCGGTAGCAATGGCCTCTTCCGATAAGCCGTAATAGATTTCGCGTCCTTTCTGGATTTTCCTGACTACCTGCCGCTCGTTCATATACTGCAGGTTGCTGTACAGCCGAAACGGGTCAATGTCTGGCAGATGCTCCTGAAGAGTAGAAATACTGGTCAACTGTTCCTCGATGATGATGGTGATGATCTGAACACTTAGCGGGTGGCTCAGCGCTTTGAACATATCCGCCAGTTGATTAATAGTTTGTTGAGTCGTCATGATGCTGGTGAATAAGCTGTCCGTACGTATCAATAATGGATTAACCCCGGTCGGTTTCCGCAACCGGCCGGGGTTAATCAGGCGGTGTTACTTAGCGGCCTGAGCTTCGCTCTGCTTCACGAACTCGCCGTTGGCTTTCAGTTCGATTTCATCGCTGACAACGGCGGTTGTGCCGGAGCCAACGCCGAAATCAGACCGTTTGATGGTGCCGCTGATTTTTAGACCCGCTTTTTCCTGCTTGCCGCCCCGGCCTTCCATCGTTATAGGGCCGTTCAGTACGGCATCGAGCGTTACTGGTTTGGTTACGCCGTGCATGGTCAGGTCGCCGGTCAGTTTGTACTTTTTTCCTTCTACCTTCTTGAACGACGTGCTTTTAAACGTCAGCGTCGGAAACTTGGCCGCGTCGAAATATTCGGGGCCTTTCAGGTGCGTGTCGCGCCGGTCGTTATCGGTATTAATGCTGTTGACATCGGCGGTCAGTTCCAGCACCGCGTCGGAGAGGTCGGGTTTACTGGCCGTGAATTTGGCATCGTAAGTTTTGAAGTTGCCGTCCACTTCGGTCAGCATCAGGTGCGTAACGGTGAAGCCAACTTTGGCGTGGGCTTTGTCGGCGGTCCAGGTTTGGGCGTATCCAGCCGAAAGGGTGAACAGTGAAGCGACGGTAAGGGCAATTGTTTTCATGTGTATAGTGAATTGATTTGGTTGAAAGATTAATTGAAAATGCTTAGTTCGTGTCGCCACCCATCACGTCGGTGTTGGTCACACCCTTGGTTTTCTTTTTGGCCACTAAACTCATCTTGCCGAGTTTGTAGCTGAACGTGACTTTGATGTTCTGGTTGTAAATGTTGTTGACGCTTACCTGATTGAATATCGGCGAGGTCAGTGTGTTGCGGATTTTCATACCCCCGAAGAAGTTGTCGGCAGCCAGGCCAATGGACCCCTGTTTTTTGGCGATGTCTTTCCGAACGCCCACCGAGTACATGCCCATACCACTCTGCGATCCCTGCAACTGTATCCGGTTGCCCCGGTAGCCGCCAAACGCCTGCACACTCCAGCCATTGGGCAAACTCACCTGCGACTGCAACCGACCACTCAGGATAAACCCAGCGTTACTGACCGGTTCCGACAAACCGCTCAGGCCCGTTTGCTGACCCGACAGGGTGTTGTAATACAGGTCGAAACTGCCATTCAGTGTCCAGGTTGGGGTGATGTACGTATTGCCAAACAGGTTCATACCCACCGTCTGCTCCTTGCCGATGTTCTGAAACGTCGTAATCACGGCTCCGGCCACTGAGTCGGACGGCATCGTAATGCGCGTGATGGAATTGCTGGACTGCCGGCTGAACAGCGACAGGTTCAGGTAACTCTTTTTGATGGACGTACTCAGGCTCAGTTCTACGTTGTCGGTAATTTCGGGTTTCAGGCTGGGGTTGCCGATGGTGATATTCTGGGCGTTGGCGAAGTTGACGTTCGGGTTCAGCTGCTGCAAGCCGGGTCGCTGAATGCGCCGATTATAGGCCAGTTTCAGGGTTGTAGCCTTGCCCAGACCTTTCGAGATGTTGATGCTTGGCACCAGGTTCTGGTAATCGGGAATCAGAATGTCGCGTTCGGCGTCGTTGGCAATAATGCTGGTGTGTTCGTAGCGGGTGCCGAGTTTGAACGTGTATTTGTTGGCCGTAGCAAACGTGTACGAGACGTAGCCCGCGCCAATGTTCTGGCTGTAGTTGAGCAAACCCGCCGGGTTGCGGGCGTCAAAGGTAAACGCGCCCGATGGCCCCGCGAGCTGGTACTCAAACTGACTGTTCACTTCCCGGAAGATACCTTTTACGCCAAACTCGATCTGCTGTTTTTTTCCGATGGGCTGCACGTAATCGGTTTGTACAGTCATCTCTTTGTTCACGTTGCTGTTCAGGTTTTTCTGCCGTCCCGTCACTTCCTGCGATCCGTTTAGCTGGTCGGCAGAGAAATTATTGGTCAGGTTGCTGATGCTGTACAGAGTCGAAACGGACCACTCCTGTCCCGGCTTGAAGGTGCGGATATAATCAAGGTTCATATCGACCGAGTTCGACAAATCGCGGCTGTCCACGTTGCGGTAATTGGTACTGCTCAGCGCGTTGTTCGTGAAGAGTTGCGTAGTATAGTCCTGGTTGCGTTTGAAGTTGCGGGTACCGAAATTGACGCCCGCCGTAATGAACTGATTCTTGCCGAGGTCGTAATCGAAGCCGAGGTTATACCGCCCAAACAACCCGTTGTCGAAGGCTGATGCCTGCTGATTGGTGCGGATGGCGTTGCCGTTTTGCACCGTGTTCTGGTCCAGCGTTACAAAGGCCGGGTTGTAAAACGCCCGGCCATTACCGCCCAGCGTTACGCCCAGTTTGCCGGTGCGGAAACTGCTGCTCAAACCGAGGTTGGAGCCGCGCAGTCCTACGCCCGTATCGAGGTTGAGCGTGAAGCCCTGAATGGTCGATTTTTTGGTGATGATGTTTACGATACCCCCTGACCCTTCGGCATCGTACTTGGCCGAGGGCGAGGTGATGACCTCCACCGACTGAATCAGATCGGCAGGAATCATCTTGAGTGCGTCGGCAATGCTGCTGGCAATGATGGTGCTGGGTTTGTTGTTGATAAGCACCCGGATGTTGGTGGTGCCGCGCAGGCTCAGGTTACCGTCAAAATCGACCGAAAGCAGCGGCACTTTGCGCAGCACGTCGGCGGCATCACCGCCTTTGGCCGTCAAATCTTTTTCGGCGTTATAGACCAGCCGATCCACTTTTTCTTCGATCAGCGATTTCTGGCCCGTTACCGTCACGGCGTCGAGGGTGGTGGCACTGACGTTGAGCTTAATCACACCCACGTCGATGTTGTCGCCCTTGCCAACGGTTACGTTGCTGATGGTTTTATCGGCGTAGCCAATGAACCGAACGGTCAGGTTATACGTCCCCTCGGCCACTTTGGTAAGGGTAAACCGGCCCTTATCGTCGGCAATGGTGCCGTCAATTATCTTTTTGGTGGTTTTGTCGATCAGGGCGATGGTGGCGTACTCAACCGCTTTGGCCAGGGACGAATCGACTACGATGCCGCTGATTTTGCTGTTGCCTTTAGGCGTCACGATTTCAAATGTGGTGGGCGTAGTGCTTTCGGTACGGGTACGTCCGTTGCCATCGCCCCTGGGTTGGCCACTACCGGGAGGGCCAAACTGGGCGAACGTTGTGGTAACAGTCAGGCTAAAAAGGCTGAGCGTCAGGATTAGAGGAAGAACGCGCTTATTCATCGGAATGTCGGTGTTTGTGTGTTGTGGCTGGATACGGAGGCAAAAACCTGTTTCGTCAGGGTTGCTCCGTATCTGACTGACACAAAGGTGCTACCGGCTTTCCGCGCCTGAAAAAGAACCGGACTGGATACCCCAATTAGCCGGTTGAATCGGGTAAATCGGGGGTTAAATGCGATAGTGTTACCTCATTCACTTCCCCAGCCATTCTTTGAACGGCGTAATGCGGTCGCCACTCACAAAGACATCTGTCCGGGATTTGGGCAACAGGTCGAGTTTGAGTTTGCTGCCCGAAAAGGCATGAATCGTCTGGATGGATTCCAGCGACACCAAGAACGCCCGGTTGACCCGAAAAAAACGCGCCGGATCCATCAACGTGGTCAGCTTGTCGAGACTATACTCGATGGAGAGGTTCTGCCCTTCCTGCGTAGTGAGCCAGGTCGATTTGTCCTGAAAAAAGAAATAAGCAACCTCAACGATCTCGATACTGCGGATTTTTTGGCCAATTGTAATCATGAACCGCTCTTTGTAGCCCGCTGGTGCCGAACTCACCGGGCCAAGCTGCCCCAGCAACGCCCGCAGCACGCTTAGATCGGGAGTTGGTTGCCGGCTCCTGAACTTGTCGATGGCTGCGCCGAGTTCGTCGGGGTCGATGGGTTTGAGCAGGTAATCGACGCTGTTGGTTTTGAACGCCTGGAGTGTGTACTCGTCGTAGGCGGTCGTGAAAATAATGGGCAGCGTGAGCCCGGCCTGTTCGATGAGTTGAAACCCCGACCCGTCTTCGAGGTGAATATCAAGAAACAGCAGATCGGGTCGGATATTGGCCGAATCGGCAAACCAGGCCACCGCTTTGGCCACGCCGGGCAACTGCGCCAGCACCCGAATTGTGGGGTCATACTCTTTCAGCAACTTTTCCAGTCGCTGCGCCGTGCGCTTTTCGTCTTCAACAATCAGGACGTTCATGATTCAATTGCGAATAAGTGAATGAGTGAATGAGTGAATATTGCTGACGCAGCCAGTTTGTATGCGCCAGAAATATTCACTCACCGGAACGCCGGACCGTTCCCAATTCACTCATTAAATTGGAGAAGTGGTAATTTAACGACAAACTCACCGGCTTCTTCGCCAATCCAGACGGGCTGGTCGGTGAGGAGTTTATAGCGGTTGGTAATGTTTTGCAGGCCGATGCCGGTTGATGCTTCGCGGTCGGGGCGGGGCTGAATGGGGTTGGCCACGCGCAGGTAATCGCCAGCCAGCCCAATGCTGATCTGCAGCGGTTCTTCTTCCGAGAGCCGGTTGTGCTTCACCGCGTTTTCTACCAGCAGTTGCAGTGTAAGCGGGGCAATGGCGTAGCGGTTGCGGGCATCGGGTGGCACGTCGATGCTGATGATGAACTTGTCCTCGAAGCGAATGGTGAGCAGAAAGGTATAGGCTGTAATGAAATCGAGTTCGGTTTGCAGACTCACCCGCTCGTTGTCGCGCTGTTCCAGAATGTACCGGTAGGCTTTGGCGAGCCGGTTGATAAACTGCCCCGCCAGCCGGGTATCGGTATCGATCAGCGATGACAGAATGCTCAGGCTGTTGAAGAGGAAGTGCGGGTTAATCTGATTTTTGAGCGCGTCGAACTGCGCCTGTACTGCTTCTTTCTCCAGCCGTTCGGCATCGAGTTGCAACTGCTCGATGCGCCGGATCGACCGCCGGTTGGTGGTCAGGTAAAACGCCGACAGCAGGGCCATAAACATCAGGCCGTTGTTCATCCGTTTGCGCAGCCCAAAATCAGGTTCGTTGTCATGTTGGTGCCGCCCGGGTGCCTGACCGAGAGTTGGAAAGCGGTCGGTCAGGCCAGTATCCATGTTGCGGTACACGTAGCCGAAGCCGATATTGAACAGCACGGCCATGATACTGGCCGCCAGCAACATCGTCACCTGAGCCGGTAGCCGGAGTTGGCCGGTTTCTTCGCGTCCAAACCGGCGCGTGAGCCGCTGCTGTATCCAGTCGATAAGATAGATCCAGATGAGCAGAAAACAGAACGTAAGTACGCCCTCGACCACGAAAAACGGCAATTTCCGGGTCAGAAATTCCGGGTTCCAGCCACCGAGGTTCTGGTAGAGACGAATGGGCCAGTAAATAACCAGCACACTCAGCGCAAGCCGAACCTTTTGACCAACTGTAAGCGATTGCGAAACGAATGAGGGCATAGTGAACAAAGCTACGGGATTCAAATTAAGTGAGTTATGAATTGGCTGGTGTGGGAAAGTTCCGCACTAACCAATTCATAACTCACACCTCGTTACTTACCTGTTATGCCTGCTGCATCACAAACGTCTGGTTGGGAACGGGTTGTACCACAAAGGTTTTGGTGACTGTTTCGTTGTTGGTCTTAACCAGAAACCGATAGGTGCCCACCGGCAGGCCGGTGATGTCGAACTGCTGACCGAATCCCTTTTTGAGCGATACGTTAGCTCCGTAGAGTACATAGCCCTGCGCGTCGAGGAGAGCAAGCTGCCCGTTGGTGGCCAGCGGCTGCACGAACAGCTTGATTTTCTGGTCGGGGGTAATGACCACGTGGGTTTGGGGCGTGTCCGTAGCGGGCGTACTGATGGGGGCTTGTTGGGCGAACGATGCGGTACCGGCTACCAGTCCCAGCATCAATAGAATTGTCTTTTTCATCTTGTTTATCAGTTAGTTACTTCGTTTAACCGCTTCGGCGGCCCGATGACACAAAATTGGTGGATGGCCGATGCCCCCGAAACTAAACCGGATTGGATGCCCGGTTTAGCCGGTCAAACGGAGCGTTTGGCGGGACGAATCCCCGTTGGCAGGGGCTTGTCAATGAGCGGATGAAGGGGTAGATTCACAAAAAACTAGTGTGTTATGGAAGCCGTCATCGAACTAAGCGACTACGAAACCGAACGAGGGAAACCCATGTAAACAATTCAGATTCTTATCCGAAATCAGTCTGGAAACGCCCCGGTTTGTGCCGGATATTGGCATATTTCCACCGATGGACTTCGATCCGATGCACGACGAAACCAAACTAAATCAGGTGCCGCCGGGCGTGGTTGAAATCATCTCACCCTCGCAAACCTGGTCGAGAAGGCGGGGCAGTACTTTGCGGCCGGTGTACAGTCCTACTGGCTGGTCAATCCCATTTTTCGGGTTGTTCATATCCTGCACAACGCAGATCAGTACACGAACTTCATAGATGGTACCCTGACCGACACCGCCCTGAATATCTCGCTGGAAATGACCGGCATTTTTCGGTAACACTGACCGCGTAATCAGTCCCGTTTTCTTCTCCGCGCATCGACATCTTCACCCTCAGCCACAAAAATCTTCGGGTCGGTAATCTGGGTACGGTGTTCTTCCAGAAAGGCTTTGAACAGCCTGATTTCTTCCAGTTGCTTCTCGATGGGATGCATCAGCGAATAGCTTTCCAGATGCACCTCGGCGGTACCGTCGGGCCGGAACTCGGCAATGACGTATTCCATCAGTTTGATACCCCGACGTTTGAGCGCGTGGAGGTACAGATTCTGGTGGTTAAACAGAAACCTGTCTTTCTGGTACGAACCCGTTGTTTTGATGTCCACCGCCTTGAACTTGCCAATCAGATCGACGTAGCCGTAGAAAAGCACGTCGTCAATTTCCCACTGACAATAGACCTGCGTTTCCACGATGGGGCGGGGGAGGAGCTTACGCACCTGCTGCAACAGGGCCGGGTCAAACTGGTCTTCGTCGGCCCCCTTAATCACCGCATCCTCGAACGAAACACCCCGCTGCTGCGCGGCTGTGGTAGGCGTAGGTACGCGGTTGATACTGTTGAGTAAGTCCTGTTCGGAGAAGTTGCCCCCGCGCAAATACCGCGAAAACGTGTTGAGCAGCGAGGGGTAAAAACGGTAGTGTATCATGGTAAGCCTGCGGTTTTGTTCACGACGATTTATAAAAGCGGTAAATTTGACCAGGTTACAGACCCGCGACTTTCCAATTGTGTTACCGGTTAGTGGAGCCAGGTCATTGGGTAAGTTCATCCATGAAAATTCGTATTGAGAGTAGCGGCAGCCGGAGCCGTCCGGGTCTCCTGTAGGTCTAATGCCAGCCGGTTCCAACCCTTTTCTGCTTTTCGGAGTCCTCTGTTTGTTGGAAACTACTAACCCTCTTCCGTATGAAACTTCTGTACAAACGCGTCGCGCTCGCTGGATTGATCTTTCTCGGCTGCAAAGACGGAAAGATGGACATTGCCGAAGGTACACCGGCGTGCCTTGTGAACGAGATAGCCAACATCAAAAAAGAAGCGAAGTGGAATCCCCCGGCCAAAGTATTCAGCTACCAGTACAAAGGACAGACCGTGTACTATATTCCACCCCGTTGCTGCGATATACCCAGCACGCTGCTCAACGCCAATTGTACCGTAGTCTGCGCCCCGGACGGTGGCATTAGCGGTGGCGGAGATGGCAAATGCCCTGACTTCTTTACGGCCCGATCCGGAGAAAAACTCATCTGGCAGGATTCGAGGTAGTTATCTCCCAAAGGGTTTTCAGTTTCTGACCACGAGTAAGGCCCCGGCCATTATGAGCAGAATGCCCAGCAACCGCCAGTTGTTAGCGGGGTGAACGGCAAAGCCCAGCAGTCCATAATGGTCCAGCACTACGGCAGCCAGCAACTGCCCCGCTACGCTCAGGCTGACCAGGTTGGCCGTACCAATCTTCGGAACGCTTACAATGACCGTTGTGACGTACACGGCCCCAATCAGCCCGCCCGTCCATTTCCACCAGCTAACCTGACGGATAACCTCCAGCGGTGGTATGGGTACGCGAGAGACCAGCACGAAGGTGAGCAACGATAAAAACCCCGCCCCGAATGAGATGGAGGCCGCCAGCACCGGGTGGCCCATAACGGCCCGCAGGTTGGCGTTTACGCCCGCCTGAATGGTGATGGCTACGCCCGTTAGGAAGGCTAATACCAGAAATAGGTAATTCATGCGGGCAAAGATAAGACGATGGGTGCGTGTTGCATGGAAGGGCGGCTCATTACCGCTTGCTGAGTTGCAGAAACAGGTCCGCAGCCTGTCCGGCCTGAGGGAGTATGAGCCGCTGTTTCACGAGGGTTTTCTCCAGCACGGTCAGGCCGGGGTAGTGCGCACCGGGTGCGTTGCGCTGCCAGCTCAGCGGATAATCGACCCCACTGATTCTGTTTTTTTTAATCGTAACGTCAACGTTAACTCCGTCAGGCACAACGTACGTTTTGCGATTGACCACACTGGTATTGCCGGTGGCCTGTAGAACTGCCAGTATTGGTACCGTATCTTCGGCGATGGGCTGGTCATAGACGAAAAAACTGGTCAGTGGTTTGCCATCCGCCACGTTCATCAAGACTTCCTGAAGCAGTACCCGCAGCACCGGCCCGTCCGGGTCGCTCCCAAAGCGCGGCAGACTCAGCGGGCTGCGCGTACCATGAATCAGGTGCGGACGTTTGCCAGCCTGTAAAATCCAGACACCCGTTTCGTCTTCGCGAATCTGCACCGACCGGGGCGGGGTGCCCGGCTCGGCGTGTAAATTGAGATGCACGCTATACTCCGACGGTACAATGATTTCATGCTCTACGTCCCACTGCCACTCAATGTTGCCCGTGCGTGCGTTGATTAGCCGTCCGTTGCGATAGATGAGTTTCATCCGGTTACCCATGCCGAAGAGAAAAAACTTCAGATCAGGCAGACTATCGGTAGTTGGGTATTGCTGCCGCAGCTGAGTAAGGTGTTGCCGATACGTCTGTAGTGTTTCGGCGGGGTTTGGCAGCATCGCGGGTGGTTTGGGCCGTTCCCCGGCTAACAGGAATGACAGCAGGAAAAGGAGCCAGCCTTTCATTTGGTCAGGTCGGCCTGTGTGGGCATGGATGCCTGAGCTCCCATACGTGTAACGGAGATAGACGCGGCCCGGCAGGCAAACGTGACGGCATCGGTCAGGGATTGGTTTTCGGCCAGGGCAACGGTCAGCGCGCCGTTAAAGCAGTCGCCGGCTGCGGTGGTATCGACGGGCGAAACAGGTGGGGTGTTTATCATTGTCCCACCACCATCAGCCGTGTGCAAATACGCCCCTTTGGCCCCGAGGGTGATGATAACGTTCTGAACGCCCATATCGTGAAACTTCCGGGCGGCCCGTTCGGCAGTAGCTTCGCCGGTAACGCGAATGCCGGTCAGGGTTTCGGCTTCGGTTTCGTTGGGTGTAATCAGGAAGAGGTTTACGAACAGGCTATCCGGCAAAGCCTGCGCCGGGGCCGGGTTTAGTACCACCCGCAGGCCGCGTTCAGCCGCCAGCTTTACGGCCTGTTCAACGGTGGGCAGCGGAATCTCGAGTTGCAGCAGCAGCAGTGTCTCAGGCGGGGCGGCTTGCAGGGCGGGTGCTACGTCGGTGGGTTGCAGGTTACCGTTGGCTCCCGGTGCCACGGCAATGCAGTTCTCGCCGTGTTCATCCACGTTAATTAACGCCACGCCCGATGGGCGGTCGGGGTCGGTCAGGACGTACTGCGTGTCCATACCTTCGCGGATAAAACCAGCCCGTGCTTCCCGCCCAAACACGTCGTCACCTACTTTGGCCACGAACGTAACGGTACCGCCCAGCCGGGCCGCAGCCACCGCCTGATTGGCTCCCTTCCCACCGGGGTTCATCAAAAATTTACCACCCAGTACCGTTTCGCCGGGCGCGGGTAGTTTGGCCGTCTTCACGACCATATCAGTGTTAGCACTGCCAATGACAAGAATAGGTGCGGGCATTCCTTTTAATGATGAATGATGAATAGCTGCCGGGTTAGTAAATTTAGGGGCATATTCCGAATTCATCTGCTTTCGTCTATCAATTCATATTCAGGCTGATGCATTCGTGTAAATCAGAATCGATTCGGCCTGTACGTCCACCGTCGAACCCGCTTCGAGCCGGTCCGGGGCCGATACGTTGCCGTGCCAGATGGGGTCGGCGGAGTCCAGCAGTTTTTGCCAGGGGCAATCGTCGGGCATGATAAACCCGTGGGGCACTTTGGCGAAGTTCATCATACAGGCTACCCGCTCCTCATCATGCTGCCGAAAAATCAGCAGCGTTTCGGTTTTTTCGTCAACGTGTACCTCCACCAGTTCGCGATTGGGGTGGCGCAGGGGCGAGTTTTTGCGCAGGGTTAGTAGGGTTTGGTAATACCGGAACAGGGTGTGGTGTGGCTCTTCGGCCAGGCGGTACCAGTCGAGTTTGGATTGCGTAAACGTGATTTCGGCCTGCGGGTCGGGGGCCTGTACGTCGGTATGGAAGGCGGCAAACTCAGCTTTACGGCCCTCGCGCACGGCTTCAACCAGCGTGGGGTCGGTATGGCTCACGAAGTACGAAAACGGACTCAATGCACCCCATTCTTCGCCCATAAACAGCATGGGCAGGTACGGGCTGCTCATGACGGCACCGGCCATGAGTTTCTGCATCGGAAACGAGAACAGTTGCCCAATGCGTTCGCCCAGCATCCGGTTGCCAATCTGGTCATGGTTTCGCGAAAAGACAATGAATTGACGCCCACTAAGCTCGGCGGTAGGTTTGCCCACAATGCGCCCCCGCCCGGGGCTGTACATGCCGTCATACACATACGCATCACAAAACGACTTGGCCAGGTGTTTGATGCCATCGAACTCGGCGTAGTAGCCGCTGCGTTCGCCCCCCGCCGTAACGCGCAGGGCGTGGTGAAACTCGTCGTTCCACTGCGCATCCATGCCGTAGCCATTGCCCGCCAGCGGCTCGATAAAGCGGGTCTCGTTCAGGTCCGATTCGATGATGAGGTAATGCTGCTTCCCCGTCACGGCCATGAAGTCATCGACCCGCTGCCGAATTTCGCTCAGAATATGCAGCTCACTGTGGTCGTGAATGGCGTGAACGGCATCGAGCCGCAGGGCGTCGATATGAAAATCGCGGAACCACATCAGCACGTTTTCGATGAAATACTCCCGCACGGCTTCGTTGTCGGTATCATCAAAGTTCAGCGCGACACCCCAGGGCGTCTGGTATTTCTGGGTGAAGTAAGGGCCATAGTCGGTAAAGTAGTTGCCCTCCGGCCCCATGTGGTTATAGACTACGTCGAGGATAACGGCCAGCCCGCGCTCGTGAGCGGCATTGACGAGGTGCTGCAACCCAACGGCCCCGCCGTAGGAGTTTTGTACGGCGTAGGGATAGGCGCCATCGTAGCCCCAGTTACGGCCGCCGGGAAACTGTGCTACCGGCATAATCTCGATGGCATTGATGCCCAGTTCGCGCAGGTAGTCGAGCCGGGTTTCCATGGCGGCAAAGGTGCCTTCGGGCGTAAAGGTGCCGGTGTGCAGTTCATAAATCAGGTAATCTTCGAGCGGCAGATTGTTCCAGGTATCGTCGCTCCACACAAATCGGGTAACGTCGAGGGCCTGCGATGGGCCGTGTACGCCCGTGGGCTGCGCCAGCGAGGCCGGGTCGGGCCGTTCGAGGGTGCCGTTGAGCCGAAAGGTATAGCAGTCGCCGGGTTGGAGTTGCCGGGTGGACGTATGCCAGTACTGCCCGTCTTTTTCGAGCGGTACAATCAGGTCGCGGTCGGCATGGTAAAGATCAACGCGGTCGGCAAACGGTGCCCATACCCGCACGTGCGCCATTGGAATGGGTAGGTCAGGAATGGCCTCAAAACAGACGCCGAGGTTGTGCTGTTGGAGTAGTTGGTCAGTCATACGGGTTGTAGTCAAAACAGTTCGTTACGGGTGAACCTATCTGAATACAACTGGTAAGCAGGCGTTGATGTTAACCGTCAATGGTGGAGACCGGTAAAAAACGATCAGGTAATCATTACTTACCGGGTAAAATATACCGTCCTGATTTTGCCATTTTCGATTTTGTAGATGGCAATAGCCTGTACCGGTTCGCGGTCGGTGCCGAACGTAACACGCTCATGGTCCACAACGGTGTTACCCACTACGATGCGGTTC
>JACMPG010000144.1 GCA_014377625.1 Spirosoma sp. | reverse complement strand
GTACTTGTTGGCTTCGGCCTGCCGCTTGGCCTGAATCAGTTCAACGGCCCGCTCCAGCGTGATGCCCGCCATGGGTTCGTTGCGGGGCAGCGATACGTACTTGTCCAGGTGCTTGACATACGGACCAAACCGACCTTTACCTGTTGTGACCGGCGTACCCTCGAACTCACCAAGCGACTCACTGATGGACTCGACGCGCTTCTGCTGAATCAGCTCGATGGCCCGCGCTTCGGTAATCGTATAGGGGTCATCGTCGCGGGTGAGCGATACGAATTTGCCGTCGTGTTTAACATAGGGGCCGAACTTGCCGATGCCGATGGTCATGGCCTGATCTTCGAAGAAACCAGCCTCTCGGGGTAGGGCGAACAGGTTCATCGCGTCATCGAGCGAGATAGTCTCAATCAACTGCCCGTCGCGCAGGCTGGCGTAGCGTGGTTTCTCCTCCTCGTTGGGGTCACCGATTTGTACGTAAGCACCGTACTTGCCGAGCCGGGCCGATACGGGTTTGCCACTTTTGGGATCGCTGCCCAGCAGGCGTTCGCCGGTTTGGAAGGCCACCCCATCGGCTCCCTTGATAGCTTCGATATTTTTGTGGAAATCGCCGTAGAAACCGCCCAGCATGTTCTGCCAGTTCATCTTTCCATCGGCAATCTCATCAAACTCTTTCTCGACCGATGCCGTGAATTTATAATCGACAATATCCGGGAAGTACTCGACCAGAAAATCGCTGACAACCATGCCGGTGTTGGTTGGGAACAGCTTGGCTTTTTCGGAGCCATATGTTTCGGTTCCGCCTGTTTCGCTGACGGTATCCTGTTGCAGCGTGTATTCCACGTATTTGCGCTCCATGCCGGGCCGGTCCTGCTTCACCACGTAGCCCCGGTTTACGATGGTCGAAATCGTTGGTGCGTAGGTAGAAGGGCGCCCAATACCCATTTCTTCGAGTTTCTTCACGAGCGAGGCTTCAGCGTAGCGCGGCTGCGGACGGGTAAACTTCTCGGTCGCACGCATCACGCCCAAGTTCAGACCCTGTCCAATGGTCAGCGGGGGTAGCATGCCCTTCGCGTCTTCATCGTCCTCATCATCTTTCGATTCGAGATAGACCTTCAGAAAACCGTCAAATTTAATAACCTCACCCTGGGCGGTCAGTTCGCGGGGGAAAATTGGACCTGTCGAAGGTGTCGCTGTAGTATCTGACCTGCCCTGAATAAACGTCTGCTCTGATGATTCACCTGCCCGCGTGAAGCCAACGCTGATCGTTACGGTTGTTCGTTCGAGCTGGGCGTCGGCCATTTGGGAAGCAATGGCGCGTTTCCAGATTAGTTCGTACAGGCGTTTCTGGTCGCGGTCTCCCCCGGCATTGCGGTCGTTGAAGTTGGTGGGCCGGATGGCTTCGTGGGCCTCCTGTGCCGATTCGTTCTTGTTTTTAAATTGCCGCGTCTGCACGTATTTTTCGCCAAACTCGCTACTGATTTCAGCCACGGCTTTCTCAACGGCTTCTGTCGAAAGGTTTATCGAGTCGGTACGCATGTACGAAATCTTACCGGCTTCGTAGAGATTCTGCGCAATCCGCATGGTGCGGTCAACGGAGTAGCCGAGCTTACGCGAAGCCTCCTGTTGCAGCGTAGACGTTGTAAACGGTGGTGCGGGCGATTTTTTAGCGGGCTTCGTCTCTAAATTTTTGATTGAATAGGCCGCCCCGATGCAGGCATTCAAAAACGCTTCGGCCCCGCCTGCCGTGCTGAAGTTCTTTGGTACCTCGGCGTTCAGGACTTTACTGCCATCGACCATAAACTGCGCCGTAACTTTAAACGACGATTTGGCCGAGTGGGTATCCACTTCGCGCTCCCGCTCTACTACGAGCCGCAACGCTACCGACTGCACCCGCCCCGCCGACAGGCTTTGACCGCCCTTGATTTTGCGCCAGAGTACCGGCGAAAGCTCGTACCCAACAAGCCGGTCCAGAACACGCCGGGCCTGCTGCGCATTTACCAGATCGACGTCGATGGTACGGGGCGATTTGATAGCGTTCAGGATAGCCGTTTTGGTGATTTCCCGGAACACAATACGCTTGGTGTTGTCGCGCAGGCCGAGGGCTTCTTTGAGGTGCCACGAGATGGCTTCACCTTCGCGGTCATCGTCCGTTGCCAGCCATACCTCGTCCATCGACTTGGCCAGCGTTTTGAGTTCGCTGACCAATTTTTTCTTGTCGGGCGATATCTCGTACGAAGGCCGAAACCCATCCAGCACATCAACGGCCAGCCCGTCTTTTGGCAGGTCGCGGACGTGGCCGAAACTCGATTTTACAGTAAAGTCTTTACCCAGATACCCTTCAATAGTTTTGGCTTTGGCCGGGGACTCGACAATGACTAAATTCTTGGACATAGTGTTTGTTCGGATTGATGATGCCTACGAAGCAGCGGCTCCGCTGGGGGAAAGAAACGGTTGCTCGTTGATGAGAAAGGGGGTCTGCGTATTGCCCGCACCGGCTCAAATATAGAGGCAAACGAACCCACATATGCAAAGGTACAACGCAGGTAGGCCGGGAAATTAGAGGTGGGTGACCTGTTTTCATAACCGAAGACCGCCTGGCAACGTTCGTTTCTTAACCCGTAAAGCCCATATAAATCAGCGTTTAAGCGGGTTGTTCGATCCCCATTAAATGAAGTGACTGGTTATGTGCAATTTGCTTCCCGACTGTATCTACACTCTATAAATAAACTCCCGATGCTGGTTGGCTGGCTACTGCTGACTGCCCGTCAGTCGGGTCCCGAAACGACCGCGACTGACACCGTTGTGATCCCAAAACAGAGTACTATGCGCTTCCTGCCGCCCGAAATAAAACCGGATGAAGCAGTACCCGACGGCACCGCACCTGAGCCGCCCGCACCCCCGTCACCCCCTGAAACGGTCAGTTGGTAGATTATCCGCAACGCGCAGCTCGGGTTTCGGGTCAGTGATCTTGCGGTAGCGGGCCGGGTTGTTGGGCAGAGCGTTGACTGGTGTATTTTACCTGCTGCCACTGGGAACAATCGTCGCCTTTATTATCTGGCCGATTATCCGGTAGCGTCGTCGGCGACGGTAGGTATAGTACCCGTCAGTCCAACTAAAAAGTCCCCGGTCATGCCTGGCCGGGGACTTTTTGGTTGATGAAGGAGGATGTTAATCTATGGCAAAAACTGCGGCTTAATGTCTCCGCGAATTTCGCCCCCCGGAAAAGCCGCTGAGTGCAGGTTAGCGTAGTAGTAGCCATTAAGCAGGCTGTCAACCCGCCCGGCGGTGGTCAGCATGGCGGTGCCAATGACGGGCGACCCCAAAGAGGCAAAAGGAATCTCGACAGGTCCGGTACCATTGGCTGAGTTAATGCGGTGCAGGTGTCCTGCTACTGGCGTCAGGCCCGAATACGTAACGGTGTAGCTCAGGGCGCGGGTGGTTGGGTCAACAACACCGACGAACGCACCCGTAGCAGTCGATGTATTAGGCGTTGGTTTCTCGGCGGCTCCGCTCATAGTGGCAGTTAGTTTGATATTTCCTTTCACCCGAAGATTCCCCCGAATTTCACCCGATGGATTAGCTGCGGTGTGCAGGTTGACGTAGTAAAAGCCATTGATCAGGCTGTCAACCCGCCCGGCGGTGGTCAGCGTGGCGGTGCCGATAACGGGCGAGTTGAGCGGAGCAGCAAAAGGAATCTCGACAGGTCCGGTACCATTGGCCGAGTTAATGCGGTGCAGGTGTCCTGCTACTGGCGTCAGGCCCGAATACGTAACGGTGTAGCTCAGCACCCGCGTGGCGCGGTCGAGCGTACCGGCGAAGGTGCCGGTAGCCGCTGTACTGACAGAAGTTGGCCGTTCAGCGGCTCCGCTCAGGGTCGAAACAATCTCGATTTTGGCGTCGGCAGGAAATGCCTGATGGTCATTGCAGGACGTCAGGAGGGTACCCAGACCAAGCAGGGATGCAACAGATAAAAACGTACAGGAATACTTCATTGGATTGGTAGTTTGTATAGACAGTTTAGCAACGGATTGATAATGCAAAGGGTTTTTTTTTCTAACGCACACCAGAATTATTTGTTCAGGGGTGCGGTGCATTTACATACGTAAAAGGAGCGTTTTTGTATTCGCAGCAGGTAATATTTTGATTGTACGAACATTTTTCGCCCATCCCCTCGTCCGATGGGTCTGGTAAAAGCCAGAATACCACGAAAAACGGCGATTCCTGTGCAAGGAACCGCCGTATAAAAAAACAGAGTCAAATCGACTAATTGTACTACGGC
>JACMPG010000143.1 GCA_014377625.1 Spirosoma sp. | reverse complement strand
TAAAGATCATCCCAATGGGGATGAGAATTTCATTCTGGAGTAGCCCACTTAAAGTGGTGGGCTTTCAGTCGGTTTCAACCGAAACAAACGAATTCCATTCGTTCTTAAACCTATGGACTTCCAGTCCATAGTCGTTTAGTATAGACCCTCTTGCGGTTTTGAGGTACGGTAGTGCATAGTGGGCCAAAAGGTAATAATGCACCAGATTTTTATGGAGCGAATCCATAAACGCTTTATAATTGCCGCTTTCCAGGCCAACTCCATCGTTCACCCCGGCATTATTTATCAGCCCGTCGATGCGGCCCAATAGTCCTGCCGCTTCCCGAATGGACCGCCGACAGGCTTCGGGCTGCGTTAGTTCGGCCAGAATACTATAAGCCTGCCCCCCGGTATCTTCAATGGCCGCTACTGCTTTTTGGTTATCGTCAGCACTACGCCCAATAATGACCGGAATGCCCCCCTCGGCGGCTAGCGTCCGGCAAATGCCTTCACCTATGCCTTTGGCTCCACCGGAAACTAGAATTACTTTATCTCTAAGTTGTAAATCCATTTGTGTTCTTGTAAAAAGTAAAGAAAGTCAGCACCCAACCGGATGCGGCTTTCTGCTTACTAACCTTTTTCAAACCTATTTAAGCGGTATCTGCACATTATAGGAGCTGGTTTGGTCGACGGTCGTGGCCAGAAACAAAACGGCGGGTTTACCCTTATCAAACCAGAGCTGCGGGCGTTCGAGATAGCCAACCGGCTCCACCCGCCCATCGGCCCAGTTGATTTGCAGCGTTGACACCAGCGGGTGTTTGGCCAGATTCCAGTCGAATCCATCCTTCGAGTCGAACAGCACCAGCGAGCGGCCCGCCGGGGTAAACGCGCCATGCATATCCTTTACGATGGCCCAGTAGCGGTCGCCCTGATACCAAATAAACGGGTCTTCGGCTGGGAAGTCGGTGCCTTTCGCGTTGAAAACCGTTTTGGGGTATTTGGTAAATGGCCCCGTCGGGCTATCAGCCGTGGCCACCATGTGAACAACCGGCCCACCAAATACTCCCGGTCGCTGTTTACCAACGGCTTTGTACACCATCAGAAACCCACCATCCGGCCGCTGGGCGATGGATGGATTGCTGGTCATCAAGGCATCAGAAGCCAGCGAATCTTTGCTCACGTCGATGAGCGGGGTGTCGGCTCGTTGCCAGGGGCCACCGGGGTTATCGGCTACGGCTACGCCAATGCGCTGGTTGTTGCGATGGGTGAAATTTAGGGCTTTCGTATTCTTCCCGTCGCCGGTATTGCCCATGTAGTAGAGGTAGTATTTCCCCCTGAACGCGTGAACCGTCGGGTTGTGCGTACACAGGCCATCCCAAAACTGCGCTCCTCGAGCAGGCAGAGCAACATCCTGAAATGTGTACGGGCCAAGCGGGTCGTTGGCCGTAGCGTGGGCCACCTCGGAATGCGTTACCCAGGCATTGAAGCCCAGTTCACGTTTCCAGCGCGAATAATACAGGTGGCAGGTGCCATCGGTACCGCGCACCATCGTGCCACACCAGATGAAGTAAGCCGAATCGCTCATGACTGCCGTAGTCGGCACTGGCTTCAGCAGGGCATTCAGATTCAGGTCGGCCCCGTCTCCCGATTGCGTGGGGGCTACGGTCCGGCAACCTGACAGAGCGAGAATTCCTACGAAAAACAGCGCAATATTTCGATAAATAACGTTCATTATCAATGGATTATCGAAGTTGAAGGGTTGTATTGACGCCCAGTCCCCAATAGCCGTAGAAGGCTGTAAGTTGTTTCGAGCCGTTCGCAGGCAACCGATAACGCGCCGTGAAAACACCCGAATCGGGCGCGGTTTCCTGTACCGGAACCTTAGTGGATTCTATTCCATCGAAGCTCACCAATACCCAACCGGCCTCTACTTTTTTGGGATCCAGATTGAGAGCCGCCGTCAATTCCAGCCGTACCGTCTGGCCCCGTTTCGCCGTTTTCCCAATTGGTTTGCCAAGTTGGTCCAGCACCCGAATTCGATACGTACCCAGCGGAGCGAAGGTGAGCGTGGCCATCCAGCCCCGGTTCGAGATAGCCCAGCCTTCGGTGGCGTAGGCATTTTGGCCAATGTGATCACCTTTTCCGGCTGTCGAATCGGCGCTTGCCGACAACGTACCTGGCCGGGGAAACTGCGCGTCGAGCGGGCTGCCGTCGAGGGTGCCGCGAACCTTACCGAGCATACCGTACCCGTTGGGATGCGCTTTCGGCCAGCCGTTTTCTACGCCTTCCCAGTAGCCATTCATCGCCAGCCGTTCGGCACTTTTGTTGCTCAGGTGCGCCCCAACGGGGTTTATTCCAAAGACAAAATTGACCTGCGACCAGCCAATGTCACGTAGTTCGCGGTCGTTCAGCAAATGTGCTACGGCAAACATGGAACCGCCCAGCGCGGGTGCTCCGCCCAGTTCTTTCGTTTTTGGGTGAGCCCATTCGGTATCACTATGCACCCGATAGTGCCAGAAATTGGTCGTTTGCTGCTTCATATGGTCGCGCCAGGCCATGAGCTTTTCGCGGGTGCCTTTGGGTGCTTTGTCGGGGGCCACGAGCAGGAAAAACGCAAGTGCCTGCGGGGTGATGTGTTCAGCGTTGCGAATCCACCACATATGCCGGGGGTTGTTAAAATCCCAATTTTTGATGATGTCTTCGGCACTTTCCTGCGCCCAGCGGAGATACTGATCCGGCTTCCCGTCGGCTTCTTCTTTTTCCGAAAGGTACATGAACAGGTTACTGAACACCGACTGTCCGAAGGCATTACCCATCTCGTTAAACTCCTGAAAACCCTCATCCACCCATTTCGTGCTCAACGTCCAGTGCCGAACCACCTTGTGCCGGTCGTAGGTCTGCCAGCGTTTTCGGCACTCGTCGCGATACGTCAGGTACGTTGCTCTGGGTAGGTACGGCTTCAAAAAACTGTGGTAGCCCGCGCAGACGGCGGCCAGTTGGTCGAGGGTATTCCAGTAATCGTAGGTCATGCGCGGCTGGCCCTCATAACCCAGTGTACCATGCCGATTCGCCACCGGGCCGTTGTACTCGATGTGGTGATAGGCAAACTCGCCATGCCAGAGAATCAGATCGATGAGGTCAGCCGTTTTTTTGTTGCCCAGTTCGGTCGTCCAGCGGTCAAACAAGGCGGGGTTAGACGCGTAGAACAGGGTTTCAAACGTTGTTTCCAGGCCATATGCCCCTTGATCACGGGAGGGGCCACCGCCATACACTTTCGCTTCGTTTGAATGAACCGGGTCTTCCGAGCCGCGCACATCGGCAAAAAAGTCGTAGGCCAGTTTGGACGAAATCCCTTCAATCAGGTGGTCGGCAATGCGGAACGGCACCGAGGGCTGCCGGCCCTTAATCGACACAACGTACTCACTCGTAGACCCCTTTGGGTTAAATGGGCTAAAGTCACCCGCTCTGTTGCTGACGACCCCCGAATAGACGATGGTTTTATCTGTTTGCCGGACGATCTGAAATGGGGTACTATCGGCGGCTTCGTAGCAAACAAACCGTTTGGCCTCACCCCGGTTATAACCCGCCTGATTAACCAACGGCACCGCCAGCGGGTTGACCTGAGCATAACTGCTGAAACACAAAGCCAGGCAGATCGAAATAAATATGTTTTTCATGGGTTTTTAAACGATAGGGGCACAAAAACATTCATGGAATGGGTACGTTTGCTGATGCCCATGGCACCAAAAAGCAGCTTGGGAACCCCCATCTCCGTATACAGACAGGGGCGTTCGAGTTGATCGTCAAATGGCTGTCCACTGGCCTGATAAATGACCCGATTCAGTACCTTCGGAAAAGCGGTCGGTTGCCAGTCGTAGCCGTTGGCAGATATCAGTAGAGCCAGCCCTCCGCTTTCGCCCGTGAATTTGCCAACTACATCGCGCACGATAGCGTAGTTTTTTCCTTTATAATGCCAGAGGTAAGGATCTTCGGCCACCATCCGTTCATTACCCCGGTCGTTAGTCTCAAAAATAGGAGTAGGGTGCTTGATAAACGGCCCCGTCAAGGCGCGGGAAAAAGCAACCCCAAACCGCACTTTTCCGCCTTTCAGCGTACCGTTTTTGGCTACCTGTTTGTAGGCCAGAATTACCCGTCCGTCACCATCTACCGTTACCGCTGGGTTCGACACCATCAGCGCGTCATGGGCTGTACTATCGGCACTTATGTCGAGTATCGGTTTCTCGAATCGCTTCCACTCCCCTTCGGGATCATTGGCCACGGCAACGCCAATCCGCTGATTGTTTCGATATTCCCACCAGCCAGGGTCACTGGCCGAAGCAGGTTGTTTCACGGTAGCCCTGCCGGATGTGCCCATGTAATACAGGTAAAACTTGCCTTTATGGGCAATAACTGCCGGATTGTGGGTACACACCCCATCCCAGAATTGAGCTCCACGAGCGGGTAAAACCACTTTTAAGTGCTGATATGGGCCTTCTGGCTTGTCGGCGCGGGCTAAGGCAATTTCAGAATGGGTAACCCATGCATAATGGCCATTGGCTTTAGGCCAGCGGGCATACAATAGATAATACGTCCCGTTATTACCCCGGACCATTGATCCGCACCAGATGTTGTAATCGGGTAACACGAAGCGGTTTGTTGCCGGAACAGGTTGCACCATCATACTCAGGTCAACGCTGTCCATCGAGACGAGCCAGCCTTTTTTGTCGAGTGTAGGCTGCTGGGGCATGGCCAGATGACAAACCAAGAGCAGTAAAAGCGTACTAAGAAACCGCAGGGTCATACAAGATATCGGTTAGTTAGCCCAAAACAGTATCAACTCAGTGAAGCAAATGACTTCAGGATTAATACAATAAATGATTTAGGCGAATCTTTTTTTTGGCAACAAGCCGCACCTTTTTTGCCAGCTTGCCATATCGAAATTGATATTCTCCTGAGCGATCGGCCAATAAATCAACGTTTAGTAGTTTGCCCGCTTTCCAGGACAGCGTCACCGTGACCCCTCCGCGCGCCCGCAAGCCCGTTACTACCCCATCTTGCCAGGCAGCGGGCAAGGCCGGGAGTAGGTCTATTTCTCCGGCATGACTTTGCAGCAGCATCTCAGTAATACCCGCTGTATAACCGAAATTGGCGTCGATCTGAAAGGGAGGGTGCGAGCCAAATAAGTTTGGGTATGAACCACCATGATACGAAAACCCGGTCTGCTTTGGGTCGATAGGTTTCAGCAATTGCCGAACCAACTCATGCGCACGGTCAGCTTCGCGGAGCCGGGCATACAGATTGATTCTCCAGGCAGAACTCCAGCCGGTGCTTTTGTCGCCCCGCGCATGCAAGGATACCAGGGCGGCTTTTGCCAAACCGGGCGTAGTTAAGGGGCTGATTTGCCGACCCGGATGCACGGCAAACATGTGTGAATTATGCCGGTGGTGATCAGTAGGATCATCAACGTCTTCCATCCATTCCTGTAGCTGCCCCCATTTGCCAATTTGTGGCCCCAGCAGTTGGCTTCGCATGGCATCGATTTTGGTTCGGTAATCGACATCAACACCCAGAGCGCGGGCCGCGTCGATGTAGTTGGTGAAGAGGTCATAGACAATCTGCTGATCGTAGGAAGCGCCGGGGTAAGAGGCTTTGTCTCCTTCGTTTAGCCCCGGCCCGTGCTCGGGCGACCAGCCATCGGGGCTAATCAACTTACCGTTAGCTCCCATTACCAAATGCCCGGCCCAGTATTGGGTCAGTTCTTTCAATATGGGGTAGGCCCGATTTCTCAGAAACTGCCTGTCGCCCCCAAACGCGTAATGTTCCCACAAATGCTGGCTCAGCCAGGCGCTTCCCGGCCGGTGAATTCGCCAAGTCGAGGGGCCACCCATGAGGTTATTCGTGCTGTAAATGATCCAGCCATTATCGGTTTTTAGGGCCGGATCGATCGATTTTTTCTGAACGGCGGCCAGGTTCTCGATCCAGTCGAACAGGGGCTGATGGCATTCTGCCAGATTGGTTGGCTCGGCCAGCCAGTAGTTCATCTCTACATTGATGTTGGTCGTATACTGCGAATACCAGGGCGGTTTGAGTTCGTTGTTCCAAAGCCCCTGCAAATTGGCGGGTACGCCACCAGGCCGCGACGAGCTGATGAGCAGATACCGCCCATACTGAAACAGCATCGTCTCCAGCGCCAGATCGCTGCCTGACACCACATTAGCCGACAAACGGTCGGGTAACGGTAACGCCCGGACGGGCCTCAGAGCAGAAGCCCCCAGTTGCAGCGATACCCGACTGAATAGAGCTTGATAGTCCAGCACATGCCTTTTTACCAGTTGACTGTATGGCAGCGCAGCTGCATTGGCAAGTCTCCGGCTGAGCGTTTGGTGCGGATGGGGTCCTATAAAGTTGCTGCTAACGTCATTTACAAACGACGTACCGGCGGCAAACAGCACCGTAATATCGGTGGCCTTGTCAACGTGGATGCCTGTGGCTGTTGCGGCAACGTTGCCGCCTTTGGCAATAACCTGTACCTGGGCTTCGTAGGCTATGCCATTTTCGAGGGTGCCGACGGTAATCAGTTTATTGCCTTCTCTCCTTAGCGGAGCTTGATGCGCGTCGGTTAACCGAATGGTGCCGGTTAGCTGACCCGGTTTGTCGGCGGTGAAATGCAGTACCTGCACCTGGTCGGGGAAGCTGGCAAAAGCTGTTCGGCTAAAACGTACCCCGTTAGCCTCATACTGAACCGTGTGCAACGCGTTTTGCAAATTCAGTTCGCGTCGATAATTACGAACAGGGCTAACCGAGTCGAGATCAACGAATACATCGCCAAAGGGCTGGTAAAAGCCGACTTTTTGGGTGGTACCGGTCACCATCGTCTGTTCATTGAACTGGATATGCTCCTGAGCAACACCGCCAAAGATCATCCCGCCCATTCGTCCATTGCCAATCGGCAGCGCTTCGAGCCATCGGTTGGCGGGTTTGGTGTAGGAAAGGTGCAGGTCTGGTTGGCTTGTCTGAGCACACAGTTTTTCGGCCCCCAACATAATCAGGGTCAGTAGGGAGCCGACAACCAGCAGCGTATTTTTCATTAGCCTGGTACGTTCATCAGGAGTTAATCGGTAGGTCATTCGCTATTCATAGCACCGTATTTCCAGCAGGGCCGCTGGAACAGCCCCGTTCATGGACTTCATAGGTTTCGCTCGCGCAGGTACAGCAGGTCCTGAATGCTTTTACTTAGCTACCAGCGAAACACTGTCAACGGCTATCCATTGGTTGGGGCCATCGGTATCGGATGTGAACGCTATGGTCAGTTGATCGCTGTTCACGGCGATATTATCCAGCGTGATTGTCGTCTATGCCGACGAAGCCGGTATATTGATTAACCGTTCTACACCTCCCTGAATCACGCGCATCGCTGCCATTCGTTGGCCACCACTGCTTCTGACGTGGGCGGTCAGTTTGTAGTTACCAAACGGAATATATTCCAGAATTTGCTTGGTCGTACACTTATAGGGGGTAGGATGCGACTCGTGTACCAGGTAACGGCTTCCGTAATTGGTATTGGCAATATTGGTGGTTACGGCACTTCGCTCTGGATCAAAGCCGTAGTTTCGCGTTTCAATCCAGCCAATTGGGTAGTTGCCTGAAGCGTCAGCCCTATTGCTATACTCAAAGCCAGCGTTACCAATGAGGTTCACGCCCGGCTGAATCTTAGCGTAATACTTAAAATACCCTACCTGCATGGCCGCATCTGAGGCTGGCGAACGGGTTTCACCATCCCACCAAGTAGGGTATTCAGGTGTAGCCAAAGCTGTCAGCCAGAAGTTCTGAGGGGCGTATACATCCCACTTGCCCCCATCAGTAGTGAGAGATTTTGTGGCAACCGCAACCCACTGTCCGTTCGTTTCGCTGCGGTAGAAAAATTTTATGTAGGTGGGTGTCCACAAGAAGCCCATTCTGAACCAGTCTGTACCAGGATTGGGCCGTGTTAGCTGGTTTACACTACTGGTTTGAAAGGGCGTATAGACATGGTGGTTACTGGCCAAAAAGCCATCCTTTGAGTTTTGCTCGAAGCCGTCAATTTCAAGTGCCGTATTAAAAGCTGGAAGTAGGTCATTGGCAACCAACTGATATTGATCGGGATCGGCAGTAGGTGACGAAGCGGAGGGTTCTTTCGGGTTCAGGCCCATTGTCCAGAACGACTGATGCAGACCCTTGGTAGCGCGGTATAGTTTGGCTTTTACTTCATAGAACCCGTACCCAAAGGTTTGTTTTGATATGATACCGCCAGATTTATACTGTATATTTCCAGCGGCATCCTGGTTCCTATCGTAGTTAATGGTGAGTACGTTATTGGCCACCACAACCTGGCTTTTAAGGTTTTGGCCACCAAATCGAGTATCGGTACGATACAGCCAGTCAGTCTCATTTAAACGGCTTTGGTCAAAAAGGTCCTGATAGCACAGACTAAAATTATCAAGCCCGTCGGGCAGGTCAACAGCGGCCGTGCGAGCACCGGAACGGGTTGACTGTATTCTGTTGGGGGCAACTCCGGAAGTTGGTATCTCACATTGAGAAAAGGTGAGACATACTCCTATGGAGGCAATTACTTTCACGAATGAGGACATGATATGTTAGTTTAGGGAAAAATTGGTTGTAAGGTCAAACGCTATCAATTACGCATTATTCATAGCACCGTATTTCCATCAGGGCCGCTGGAACAGCCCCGTTCATGGCGTTCAGATGCACGCTCAGACTCCTAGTTTCTACCGGCTTATCGAACCGGATAATCTGCCGGGTCAGGTAATTATTCGTTTGTTCGTAAATACGCTCGTTCCGGTCGTTGCACAGCACAAAATCACGGACACAGAACGGAACAACCGTTTCAGGATGCGTCATCAGGACCGACTCCAGCGGGTGGTCGAAATCAGTATCGAAGTGGAGCACCACTTCCCGAATTTGCTTTGGGCTGTCCCACTGTACGGTTATGGTCGGGTTCGTATCGCCGGGGTCAGCAACCCAGGCGTTGGGCTGGTTGGTGGGCCGCTGGATGCCATTATGAATGTTTTTCACCCCGAAAGGCTGAAGCACCGGTTCGCTTCGGAGGGCAATATTGTGGCCGTTGGGTCGGCGTTCGGGCGTCCAGAATTCAAACGCTTCGACCCCGATATCGTCTGTCGGCTCCTGCTTTCCGTAGTTCGATACCGCCGGGTTTGTCTTGTTGAAGACCGATAACAGACCCGTCATGCGCAACTGACTTCCCTGCACCGAAACGGCTTCATTCTGCATAAAACAGATAAACGCGTAGGTCGTGTCGGTCATTTGCGCGTCGAAGCGCAGGCCGATTGCCTGCTTGCCTTTGTGCAACGAGATTTGCCTTGCTTCCAGCGTCACATCGGGCGTATGATTATCGGAGCGGCTGCTTCGGCGGAGTTCGACGGTGAGTACGGTGTCCTGGTCGGCGGTAGCCCAAAACGTCAGTTTTGGTACAGGGCCGGGCGTGAGCGGTAGCATTTGGGCCGCCGAATGATGCAGTCGAATCAGCGGACCATCGGGCGGCAGTTCGTTCAGGATTAGCTCGCTGGATGCCGATAACCGGGCCTCATGGACCAGATTTGGCTCGTCGTGCAGGCGCAGACCGGGAATGTGCTGACCCGTCTTCATCAGCTCGGTCTGTAGCGTTTTCAGCAGGGAGCCGGTAAGCGTTGCCGGACGTACCTGATGCCGGGTGCAGATGGCAGCAGCCATACCCACAGCCTGCCCCACGTACGCACTCGTACCCATCACCCGCGACGAGCCAAAGGCCACATGCGACGCGCTGATAATGCGGCCCGCCAGAAACAGGTTCGCCACGTTGCGGCTATAAAGGCACCGGTATGGTATTTGGTAAACGCCTTTGCTGTGCCACTGATTACAGCCCGGTTTTTCGCTGAACACCCCATCGGCCGGGTGCAGGTCGATGCTCCAGCCGCCAAACGCTACCGCGTCGTCGTGGGTACGTTGGGCCACAATGTCTTGCTGGGTCAGCGTGTAATCGCCCTCGAACCGGCGGCTTTCGCGCTTGCCCGGAATCTGCCCGACCCATTCGAGGGTTAGATTCTCAGCCTCCGGAAACTGGCCGGAGTTTTTGATGTAGTTCCACACGCCATAGACCACTTTCCAGAGTTCCCATTTGATGGTTTCCGTATCGTGAACGGTATCTAACCGCCCGCCGTATTCGATCCACCACAGCCGACAGCCGTAGTCGTTCACGTTGAACGAGCGAAACCGGGGAATCTGGGTGATGTCATCCAGGGCATAGGCGGGCGGCACAAACCGAACCGGTTTGCCCGTGTCTTTTGAATAGAAATACATGGAGTGACCCAGTAATTCGCCATAATCAGCCGAAGGCGCAAACTTTTCCCCAAACTCATTTTTCGATTCAGCCCCCATTCTGAAGGCAGCACCAGCCTGAAACGCGATGATGCCATCGCCGGAAGCATCGCAGAACAGCGGGGCGGTCAATTCGTAGGTCGTACTGTTTTGCGAGCAGAACGCACGGCCTGATTTAATGCGGTTACTATCCCCAGCCCTGTTTTCTGTGTCCATTTCCACATCGTACACCGCCGTGTTGAGCAGCAGTGTGATGTTGGGTTCCGACATTACTTTTTCGAGCAGGATGGTATCGTAAATGAGCGCGTTACCTTCGGGGTTGCGGTACAGGTTTTCGAGCAGGATTTCGTCGATAGCCCCGCCTTCGCGTGCCCAGCGGTTGTTGTTGCCCATGTGTGAGGTAGCACCCAGCACCCACAGCCGGACCTCGCTCGATGAGTTTCCGCCCAGCACCGGCCTGTCCTGCACCAGCACCACGCGGATACCGGCCCGTGCTGCCGTTAGCGCACCGCATACGCCGGAAAGTCCACCACCTACCACAACCAGATCGGCCTCGCAGCGAATGGTTTTTAATGTTCGTTTATCAGTTGCTTGCTCGCGTATCATTCGATGAGTCAATCGTTTGGGTAAGAATTGAAAAACCGGTTGGTTTGATGACTTCGACCGTCAGCGTTTTGTCGAAACCACGTACCGGAACGGTGAGATTGGCGCTCTGACCCGGCTGTAAATCGGGAATCGTCAGTAGGGTTTTCTCTGTTTTGATCTGGTATTTTTTGAGGGCGTAGGCCGGAAAATCGGTACGAGCTGTAACGCGCAGGGTGACGGTATGAACCCCTGCGTTGCCCGTCGTCCAGCTTACTTTCTCGATGGTGACAGGTGCCATGCCGGTCTGGTGCGCTTTGTAGAGCAGCCGTTTCGAGCGGTCGCCCCGAACCAGTCCCCACGGGCGGGTGCCATCCGGATTGCTGCCGTCGTGCCGACTCAGGTAATCGTTGAACGACCACCACGACGCGCCCGCCACATACGGCAGTTGCCGAATATCGGTGAGGAACTTCTCGATATGCGCCACTTGACCCGCTTCGCCGTCTTTCCCATCGGCCCGCGTGCCGTATTCACTGATGAAAATCGGCTTGTCGGGATAGAGCGAATGAATGTGTTTCAGAATAGCAGCGTGGTTGCCGTAGGTATTGGTCGAGATGAAGTCGCAGTACTGGCTGGCTTCATCTTCGGGTTTTTTTGGCAATGTATTCAACCGCATGGAGGCGAAGGTGTACAGGCGGGTGGGGTCGAGTTCGCGGGCGTAGGCGATCATGTCTTTAGTCCACCGCTGACCCGCCGGTTGCTCCGACAGGTATTCGTTGCCCACGCTGTAGGCAATCACGCTGGGGTGATTCCAGTCGCGCTCGGCCATCTCGCGAAACTGCTGCCGGAATTTGGTACGCATCGTGTCGTTATCCATTTGCCGGGGTGTCAACTGCCAGTTGCCCGCTTCGCTGATGATGAGCATACCGTTCCGGTCGGCCCAGTCATACACAGTTTCGGATGGGGTGTAGTGGGTAAGTCGATGCAGTTCCATGCCCGCTTCTTTCATCAGGCGCATGTCTTTCTCCACCACCCAATCAGGTTCCAGCGAACCTAAACCCGTGTAATCGACAACGCGGTTCCCCCCGGCTACCCGGATTGGCTGGCCGTTCAGCAGCAGTTGCGCGTTGCGAATTTCTACTTTCCGAATCCCGAAATGCGTCTGCACCGTGTCATTTCCGGCAATCACCTGCACATCATACAGCGTCGGTTGGTCGACGCTCCAGAGCTTAACATCGGCAGCTTTCAGCATGGTTTCGGCTTCCAGCACGACCGTTTGGTTCGCGGCTACCGAACCCGTTGGCTGTTTCCAGACCAGCGTTATGGGTTTGCCGTTCTGCATCACCCGAAATGCCAGCTTTGGTGTAATGGCCTGCTGGCCCGCGTTCCGAATGCGGGTTTTTATGGTTAGAGTCGCGGTGCCCTTGACCAGATCGGGCAGTGCTTCGATCTTGCTATTTTCTACGTAGACCTCCGGCTCGACGGTCAGGTAAACGGGCCGGATCAGACCCCCATAGTTAAGCCATCCCGGAAACGATTCGGGCAGGTTATTATCCTTTGCGCCCGGTATGGTCGTCGTTTTCCAGGTGTTGTTATTGACCGAAATGGCAATGGCGTTCAACGCACCGCTTTCTGTTTTGAGGTAGTCGGTAATGTCGAACTGAAAGGGTGTGTAGCCCCCTTCGTGCGTGCCAACTTTCCGGTTGTTTATCCAGACGGTCGTTTCGTAATAGGCGGCATCGAAATGCAGCATGACGCGTTTACCAGCGGTGGGTTGACAGGGGAAAGTCCGGCGATACCAGGCTGTTCCGGTATAAAACTGAAAGCGGGGGTCAACCGAGAAGCAGTGCGGCACGGTCACCTTTTCCCACCGATTCAGGGGGGCATCTTCCCGATACCAGTTGCCCCGTACGCCCGCGTCGACGGGGTCGAGGGCAAACCGCCACTCGCCGTGCAGCGGAATCGCGTTTGGCTCCCGGATGCTGTACTGCGCTGACAATGAAAGGGGTATCAGCAAAAAGAAGAGTATTTGTCGGTTAATCATGTTGTTTTTTTAGGGTTGAGTGAACACCGGTACGATCAACGAGTGGGTAGTTCAGCCGATTCCACGGGTTTGTCAACGAGTGTTAGTTTGGTGGCGGCCCGCCAGGGAATAATGGCCGTGACCAGCACAATGCCGGCCAACAGCGCGGTCACCCCGGCTCCCTGCGTAGTTAG
>JACMPG010000011.1 GCA_014377625.1 Spirosoma sp. | reverse complement strand
CCTGCGCCACATCCAGAAACGCAAACGCCGGACAATTCTGTCGCCCACCGGATTTCTGATCCTGTTCGTTCACGGCCTGTCGCCACGCCTGGCCGATGCTATTATCCGCTGGAGTATGCGCAACTGGTCGCGGTTTTACGAATAAAGGATTGTTTTAACCGCATCGGCGGACCGACAGAGCAACGGAGGGGTTTCACAGAGAGAACAGAGCGGTATTCTTTTCAAAAAACTCTGTTTTCTCTGTGAATTCTCTGACCTTCTGTCGGTCTGCCGATGCGGTTAAAGAAAACCCAGCCACCGCTCGTAAGCTTCCCGATACCGGGCCTGGTCGCGGATGTTGGGGTCGATGGTTTTGGTGACGTGCAGGCCTACGAATGCTTCGGGTGCGGTTTTGTAATGCCCCAGCCCCAACCCGGCACCGCGCGCGGCACCCTGCGCCCCATCAGTATTGTAGAGTTCAATGGCCGCCCCGCTGAGGTTGGCCAGTGTATCTCGGAACAGCGGGCTGAGCATCATATTGGCCTCGCCCGCCCGGATGGTCTGCAACCCCACGCCCACGCTTTCCATGACCTGAATACCGTAGTAGAGAGCAAACACGATACCCTCCTGAGCCGCCCGGATGAGGTGCGGCAGGCCGTGCCGGTTTAGCTGCAACCCCCGGAACGACGCGCCCGGATCGGCGTTTTCCAGTACTCGCTCGGCTCCGTTGCCAAACGGCAGACATACCAGCCCGTCGGCCCCAACGGGAGCTTCGTGGGCCAGTTGGTTCATGTCGTCGTAACTGATACTCCGGCGCAGAATCTGGTTGCGCAGCCAGCTATTGAGAATACCCGTACCGTTTACGCAGAGCAACACGCCGTAGCGCGGAGCCTCCGGGGTGCTGCTGACGTGCAGAAAGGTATTTACCCTTGATTTAGGATCGTAATCGGCACGGTCGCTGACACCGTAGACTACGCCCGACGTACCAGCCGTTGCCGCAATCTGCCCCGGTTCCAGTACGTTCAGCGAGAAAGCGTTGTTGGGCTGGTCTCCGGCGCGGTAGGTAACGGGCGTGTTGGCGGCCAGGCCGAGTGCCTCGGCAGCATCGGCGGTCAGGCGGCCCTGCTCGGCAAAGGTGGGCCGGACGGTGGGCAGCACCGACGCGTCGAACCCGAAGTAATCGAGCAGAAACTGTGCGGGCTGGCCGGTCTGAAAATCCCAGAGTGTTCCTTCCGATAACCCCGGTGCGGTAGTTACAATCTCACCCGTCATACGGGCCGCGAGGTAGTCGCCGGGCAGCATCATCTTATCGACTTCGGCAAACACATCCGGTTCGTTGTCCTTCACCCAGGCGAGTTTGGCCGCCGTAAGATTCCCCGGCGAGTTGAGCAGGTGTTTCAGCACCCGTTCGTGGCCGAGGTCGTTAAAGGCGCGGTTGCCGTAGGGAACGGCCCGACTGTCGCACCAGATAATGGATGGGCGTAGCACGTTCATGGCTTTATCGACAATGACCAGCCCGTGCATCTGGTACGAAATGCCGATAGCCGCTACGTCGGCGGGGGCCACGCCCGACTGCTGCATGACGGCCCGGCTGGCGCGACAGGCATTTTGCCACCACAATTCGGGCTGCTGTTCAGCAAAGCCCGGCTGGGGCGACTCAATGGCCATTTCCGTTTCGGGAAAAAACGCCGAGGCTACCACGCTGCCGCTGTCGGCATCGAGCAAACACGCTTTTACGGACGAGGAGCCAAGATCAAATCCAATAAAGTACATAGTTTTTGGTGTTCAATTTTCAGTAGAGGCAAAGTACGGCAAAACCGGTTACTCAAAACTGGTTTCGGCACGACATTAATCCGCGACTTATCGCGTGATTCGTACCTGAATTTGTTTTTGCTTTCGCGTCATGCCCCAACCCGTACCGTATCCCCATAGCACCTGGTTTTTCAAATTCTGCGAATGCCTCCTGGCCGCCATTGCTGTCACAAACACATTGATGATGGCAACGGAGGCCGTCCCCTCCTCATTTTGGGAGACACATGAGATTTTTAGCGAGTACATTCTGCCATTCATTGACATAGTTATTCCCTTAGTAAGTGCTGTCGTGTTCAGCATTGTCTGGCACCGGCGCGAACGGGCGGGGCGCGTTGACAGTGGGCTGCGCCATGCCTGGTTGCAGGGTATTATCCGCTACTGGCTCGCTCTGTCCATCTCGACCTACGGCTTCGCCAAAATCCTAAAAACGCAGTTTCAAAGCCCCGATTATCGGCTCGATATGCCGATGGGAGATGTGAATGGCTTCGGCCTGACGTGGTATTATTTCGGCTACTCGTACACGCTGGCGGTTATCATCGCGCTGTTCCAGATTGGCGGCTCTATCTTACTGCTCTACCGCCGGACTACGTTGCTGGGTGTGATGATTCTCCTGCCGGTGATGGTCAACATCGTCTTTATCAACCTGTTCTTCAGCATTGCTTCGGGTGCCTTTTTCAACTCGGTCGTCTTCACGCTGGGCCTGACATTTCTATTACTGCTCGACATCAACAAACTCAAAGCTGCTTTCTGGGATTTGATAGAGCGGCTGCCGCCCGTTAACATGGGCGGCAACTGGGGTAAGCATGGACTGCGTTTTTTGCCGATTGTGGCAGCTTTTAGCTTTGTTCTCTTCCTTGTCAGGACCAACGAAAACGAGACCGTATTAAAGGGGACCTGGAAAGTAGTAAACATGACGCGCAATGGGCAGATACTTCAATCTGACGCCTGGCTGACCGATACAACTGCCTGGAACCGGATTTACTTTGCGGGCTGGCAGGGGTGTGCTTTCAGCCCCAATCCATACCGCTATAAACCAGCTGAAAGTTGGCGGGGGAAATACGAATTTGACAGCACGAAGAACACTCTTCGCCTGATGATGTTTCAATCCGACACGGCTAAAGTGCCGGATACTATTCAGCTCGCCGTTAGCAACCGAACAGCCAAAAGCATGCGTTTACAGGGTGTTTTCCACCGCGATACCGTGGACATGTCTCTGGTTCGGCTGCGGTAGCCCGGTTCCTGTTTTCACGTTTCACTCTTAATCAATTACCCCTGATTTATGAAGCAGTTTTCCTTAGCACACTGGTTAATTAGCGGTTTACTGGTCTTCTGCCCACTTATGGCAAGGGCGCAGACATCGGCGCAACCCCTCAGCTCGGCGCAGCATCTATCCAACACCCCCGTTGACCTCGCACAGCGGCAACTGAACGCCTACAACGCCCGCAACCTCGACGCCTTTCTGGAACCCTACGCCGACGAGGTGGAAATCTACGACCTGCCCGACAAGCCCATCAGCAAAGGCAAAGATGCTATGCGGAGACGGTACGGAACCATGTTTGCCAACACGTCCGGATTACACTGCGAACTGGTGAACCGCATCGTAGTGGGTAACACCGTTGTGGACCATGAGCGTGTTACGTTCGGCACCGACCGCGAACCGGTACAGGCTATTGCCATCTACAAAATCGAAAATGGCAAAATCAGGACGGTATATTTTACCCGGTAAGTAAT
>JACMPG010000142.1 GCA_014377625.1 Spirosoma sp. | reverse complement strand
AGTTAATAGCTTTGCGATTGTCGGAAAGGGCATACGCAATGCCCAGGATTAATGCGATGCCAATCAGGCCGGTAAAACGATCCATTCAGGAGAAGTACAGCCAGTACCGGCTGTTGCTACGGTTATATCGGCGAAGATAGGGAAACCCAGCCTAAATATCGGCGATGGCGCGTTCGGCTCCTTCCTGATATTCTTCTTCGATCTGCGCAACATCGGCAGGTTTGATTTCGGGATCGAACAGCCGGATACCAGCTGCTTCTTTCTCCGTTACCAGAAAGAAGCGTTCGTGGATATTGAACGGCTCGCCACCCTCCGAAACCTCACATTTGGTAAAACTGCCATCTTCATTGAGTTCGTAAGCACTTACATTATCGCGCAGGTTATAGGCCAGAATGAGCGAGGCTAACTGCTTTACACGCGGGTCAGCCAGAAAAAACAGGGACTCAATGCGTCGGTCAAAGCTCCGCACCATCACATCGGCACTGCCGCCATAGATTTTTGGATCGCCGTTATTATGGAAGTAGTAGATACGGGTATGTTCCAGAAAATCTCCCACAATGGATCGTACCATAATATTCTCGCTCAGGCCCGTCCGCTTCGGACGTAAACAGCATATACTTCTGATAATGAGACGGATACGTACGCCAGCCTGGGAGGCTTTGTATAGTTCATCAATCACCTCTTTGTCTTCCAGCGAGTTGGCTTTTATACAGATGCCACTCGGCAAACCGCGCTGGGCGTTTTCGGCTTCGAGCCGGATCATCCGCACAACCTGATCGCGCATGTCGCGCGGAGCCGTGATGAGATACTGGTACTCGTTGGGGAGGGAGTGGCCGGTAATTACATTGAAAAACTCCGAGATGTCGTGCGTGTAAATCTCGTTTGTTGTCAGTAGACCAATGTCAGTATAGAGCCGGGACGTGTCTTCGTTGTAGTTGCCCGTGGCCATATGGGCGTAGCGTACTACGCGGTCGCCTTCGTTGCGCACTACCAGCAGCAGCTTGGTGTGGGTCTTGTACCGGCTGATGCCGTAGATAACAAAGCAACCCGCTTTCTGCAGCCGTTGCGCTTCCCGAATGTTATTTTCTTCATCGAACCGCGCTTTCACTTCGAACAGTACCGACACATGTTTACCGTTTTCGGCGGCTTTCAGCAACGCTTCCGTTACCCGCGAGCGTTTGGCCAGTCGATACACGGTAATCTTGATGGCCAATACATTCGGGTCTTCGGCGGCTTGCTCGAGTAATTGCAGTACTGGCTCAAAGTTGTTGTACGGGTGATGCAACAGAATATCGCGCTGTTTAATCAGCTCAAAAATGTCATCGGCTTTATCGCGGCTAATGCCGAGAGGTGGCACGGGCGGGTGGGGGCGAGGCATCTCGTTTTTAAACTCGGGATGACCAATGATCTGCCAGAAGGCTGAGTAATCGAGTAGCGTGGGCGAGATAAAGAGGTTCAGTTCGTCTATTTCCCAGCGTTTTTTGAGCAGGTTCACCATCCAGGGCGAGCCAGTCTCGGACAGGACGCCCGCTTCGACCTCCACACGGGTTACGCGTCCCAAACGCCGGTTCTTTATCTTTTGCCGTACCTCGTCAATGAAGTCCATCTCGTCGTCGTCGTTCTCATCCAGCGTGAAATCGCCGTTGCGCGTAATGCGGAACAGATTGACCGACAGCAGTTCTACGTTGCGGTAGAGTTTTTTGATGTTTTGCCGCACCACTTCTTCGATGGGTAAAAACACCACGCGCTGGTCAGTCTCGGTATCGCGCTCGAATGATATAAACCGCGGCAGGTTGGCTGGAATCTGTACGAATGATAGCCGCTGCCGATCTTCCTGATCTCCGGAGCGCAGACTTTGCAGATCGGCCTCGTCGGAGTTTTGGGTCACTACGCCGAAGATCAGCACTTTGGCCAGCAGCACCGGAAACGTGTGCGTATAGTCGTAGAGCATAGGCGTCAGCGTCGGGAAAATGGTCCGGTCAAAATAGCCGTCGGCCTGCGCCTGTTCATCGGGCGTGAGGTCACTAAAGCGGGCCAGCATCATCTCGTTCTGCGCAAACAGGGGTAGTAACTCGTCGGTAAATACCCGGTGCTGTTCGTGGCAAAACTGCTGCGCAGTGGTCAGTAGCGTTTTCCGGAACGGAATTTCGCGCAGGCCAGAATAGTCTATACGTTGTTTATGATAGTCGAGGTAATTGTATAAACTACCTATCCGAATCATAAAAAACTCGTCGAGGTTGGAAGCTGAAATAGCCAGGAACTTAAGACGTTCCAGCAGTGGCCGACTCTGTTCATGGGCCTGATCCAATACGCGTTCGTTGAACTTAAGCCAGCTCAGATCGCGACTTAGGTAATTGCTCTGGTCAATTACGCTGATTACTTTTTCGCTCACCTTCGCTATTTTCTCATCTACCGGGGCTGTCGTGTTGGGTGTGGGAATGAGTTGCGTAAATCGGGATACCAGGTTGCCCAGTATCGTTCGGTTTGGGTCAAGGGGATTATTCATAACTGGGTTGAAAGCTGATAGACGTACAACAAAAAAGCGGGCCAAAAGACCCGCCTTACTGTTATCGTTTTGTTAAACATCCACGCGGGCATACTTGGCGTTTTTCTCGATGAACTCGCGCCGGGGAGCTACCTCGTCGCCCATCAGGGTCGAAAAAACGTGATCGGCGTCAGCGGCTGACTCTACCGTTACCTGTTTCAGGGTCCGGCGGTCGGGGTCCATCGTAGTACTCCAGAGCTGTTCGGCGTTCATTTCGCCCAGACCTTTGTACCGCTGTACATGTACGTTCTCTTCGCGACCACCCCCGGCCAGTTCTTTTACGGCTGCTTCGCGGTCGGCTTCGGTCCAGCAATAGCGTTCTTCCTTGCCTTTCTTCACGAGGTAAAACGGCGGCTGGGCAATGTAGATATACCCATTGTCGATCAGGGCCTTCATGTTGCGGTAAAACAGCGTCAGAATCAGAGTTCTGATGTGGCTCCCGTCCACGTCGGCATCGGTCATGATGATAATCTTGTGGTACCGCAGCTTGTCGAGGTTCATCTCTGTCTCGCCCGTCTCCTTATTTTTTTCGAGCCGAATGCCCAGAGCCGTCCAGATATTTTTGATCTCTTCGTTCTCGTAAATCTTATGTTCGAGGGCCTTCTCTACGTTCAGAATCTTACCGCGCAGGGGTAGAATGGCCTGAAACGCCCGGTTGCGGCCCTGCTTGGCGGTACCACCTGCCGAGTCCCCCTCTACGAGGTAAAGTTCACACTTCTCGGGATCGGTGTCGGAGCAGTCGGCGAGTTTGCCGGGCAGCCCCATGCCACTCATAAAATCTTTACGACCCGAGATCATCTTCTCGTAGATACTGGCCGCGGCAATCCGGGCCTGTGCCGACAGCAGCACTTTATCCACAATCTGTTTGGCTTCTTTCGGATGTTCTTCGAGCCAGGTTTTCAGGATTTCGGCCACTACGCCACTTACCGCGCTCACGGCTTCCTGGTTGCCAAGTTTGGTTTTGGTTTGCCCTTCAAACTGCGGCTCCTGCACCTTCACTGAGATAACGCCGGTCAGACCCTTTCGGAAGTCTTCGCCACTGAATTCGATTTTACCGACTTTTTTACCCAGCAGGTTGTTGTCTTCGGCGTATTTTTTCAGCACCCGCGAAATAGCCGAGCGAAAGCCCTGCACGTGCGTACCACCCTCGTGGGTGTTGATGTTGTTGACATACGACGAGATGTTCTCACTGCCCTCTTTGTTGTAGACCATGGCTACCTGCACCGGAATCACGCCCTTTTCGCTCTCCATGTACATCGGCTCCATGCCCGCCAGCGATTCGCGGGTTTGATCGAGGTACTTGACAAACTCAACCAGGCCACCTTCCGAGAAGAAATCGTCGTGCCGGACCGGCTGACCAGCTTCATCGAGTTCGCGCAGGTCGTTGAGAAAAATATGGATGCCTTTGTTCAGGTAGGCTAACTCGCGCAGACGGCCCGCTACAGTATCATACTTGAACGTGATTTCTGTAAAGATGCTGTCATCAGGCTTGAAGTGTGTCTGGGTGCCGGTGTCGTCAGACTCGCCAATAATGCGCACGTCGTACTGGGGAACGCCAATCTTGTATTCCTGCTCAAAAACTTTGCCTTCACGACGTACTTCAACGCGGAGGTCGGTCGAGAGTGCGTTGACGCAGGACACGCCCACGCCATGCAATCCGCCCGAAACTTTATAAGTGTCTTTATCGAATTTGCCCCCGGCGTGCAGCATGGTCATGGCCATTTGCAGCGCCGAAATGCCGGACTTGCTGTTGATACCCGTTGGAATACCGCGCCCGTTGTCCTGCACGGTAATGGAGTTGTCGGTGTTGATCGTGACCGTAATCTGGTCGCAGTAGCCCGCCAGAGCTTCGTCAATCGAATTGTCGACAACTTCCCAGATCAGGTGGTGCAGGCCGCGCATACCTACGTCGCCAATGTACATGGACGGACGCATGCGGACGGCTTCGAGGCCTTCCAGCGCGGTTATATTTTCAGCTCCGTAGTCGCTTCGGGAAGCTTTAGGAGCAGCAACTACTTCTTCGATCAAATCGGTCGTCATATCAAAAGTTTATAATGTCAGAATGAGCGCGTTTATATTCAGAAAATGGGCTGAACAGTCGGGCGTTACAGATTGTAAAAATACAAAAAAAGAGGGTCTTTTCCAACCCGCGCGGTAAGATTAAGGTAATATACGTAAACTACAGCCAGTAAATAGGAAAAAGCCTTTGCTGACTCACTAAGCCATGATTTATGTGATTATTTTCTCCGTTTATCATAGTCGTTTTCTCATTTTTTACCGACGAAAACAACGGAATACAGGAACTGTCAGTAAGGTAGGTTATTCTTAAAAAAGTATTATTGGCCGACGTACCTGCCTAACGATCATGTACCTCATAGAAAAAGCCGGACGTATAGAGGTCCGGCTTCGACAAAATGCATTGAGAATTCTGTTAATCTTCGGGATAGGGGATGTAAACGAACCCGGCAAAGTCGGCCTGTACTACAAACAGGCAGCAGTACTCATCAGGCTTTTTATAATTCTCTTTCCACAGGTCAATCGAGTCTTCGCCAATCAGTTCGCGCTGGATGAATTCGTCTAAAAAACTGGCTTTATACGACCACACATTACCCATCTCTTCGTGATTGATGAGCAATTGACCAATGGGTACCTCGCGACGCGATGCCACAAATACGGGATATTCCGAGAATTTGCGTTGCCGAATCTGGTACGACGCGTCCTTGAGCGTATCGGCCACCTTCACAAAGTCCGATGAGATGGCCCCCATCAGTTGCTTGTTGACGTCATACGAGTTGGCGTCATCGAGCAGCGTATTTTCGTTGCTGTGATTGATCATTTCAGTTATCAGTTATCAGTAACCGGTTATCAATTTCGACGGTAACTGGTAACTGTTAAAACCTTGCCGCCAGCAGTAACTGTAAATCTTTGAACCGCATGTTGAATTTGCGGGCGATGTACAGGTTGGTGAGCGAGCCTTTATGGGCGTAAACACCTTTCATAAACCAGCGGTTCGCGTACATCATCTGCTCAATGCCGCCGGCGGTGCCGGTTTCGAGCAGGAAGGGCAAAAAGATATTGCTCAGGGCCATACTGGCCGTATAGGCCACGCGGGCGGCAATGTTGGGTACGCAGTAGTGAATAACGCCCATATGCCGAAAAACCGGGTTTTTGTGGTCAGTCATGCGCGAGGTCTCAAAGTTACCGCCCTGATCGATGCTGATATCGACAATAACCGAGTCGGGCTTCATGCGGCTAACCATCTCTTCGGTTACGACAATGGGACTCAGCCCATCTTCGGCCCGCATGGCACCCACCACTACGTCGGCTCGTTCAATAGCTTCGGCCATCGTATCGGTGTCAATGATAGAGGTGTAGATATGCTGCCCAATGGCGTATTTAAGCCGCTGTAGTTTGTACAGATGCTTGTCAAACACTTTTACGTCGGCCCCCATGCCGAGGGCCGTGCGCAGGGCATATTCGGTAACGGTACCCGCCCCCAGAAACACGACTTTTGTGGGCGGCACGCCCGTGATGCCGCCCAGTACGATACCCCGTCCGTTATCGGCATTGCTGAGGTACTCGCCCGCAATAAGCATAACGGTACTGCCCGCAATCTCGCTCATGGAGCGGATAATAGGCATATTGCCCGCCCGGTCTTCTATGTATTCGTAGGCAATGGCCGACAGGTTCTTCTCGTTGATTTTCTCGAAATATTTCCGGTCGTGCGTGGGCAGGTTGAGCGTTGAAATGACCGTACTGCCCGACTTGATGTACTCAAACTCGGCATCCACCAATGGCTCGATTTTCAAAATCAGGTTGGCTTCATACACTTCCTGGGGTGAGTAAGCAATCTGCGCCCCCGCTTCGGAGTATTCCTGATCGGTGAACTTGGCTTTCTCACCCGCACCCTGCTCCACAATGACGTTGTGTCCGTTGCGTACCAGAATCATAACCGCTTCGGGCGTGAGCGCAATGCGGTTTTCCTGAAGGGACACCTCTTTCGGTAATCCAATCAACAGGCTATGCTGACTGGTCTTTACGGCCTGTGGCGATTCTTTCGGGTAGAGGGCCGATTGCCTGGCCAGCGTCTCAAATCCAGTCATTCTTTTTCTTATTATTCATCTGCCTTCCCCAGACAATGTCCGGGATAAGTTAGTTAGCTTCTCTAAAGCTATTACTTTCCTTCTTATGTCTGTCACTCGCCCCGGACGTAGTCCGGAGGGTACGCGCCAGCCATTTCCGTTTCTACTGTTCGTTCACCACGGGCATCGGCGTTGATAAGGACCCGGTAATACGTGGCGGGCCAGAGTGCCCTGATGCGTTCGGGCCATTCTACGAAGCAATAGCTGCCAGAATCGAAATATTCTTCAATACCAATATCCAGCGCTTCGGCTTCGTTGCGGAGCCGGTAGCAGTCAAAGTGATACACCGAATGGCCTTCGTGAGTGGTGTACTCGTTCACAATCGAAAACGTTGGACTCTGCACCATGCTGACTACGCCCAACGCCCGACACAAGGCCTTGATGAGCGTGGTTTTGCCCGCTCCCATCTCGCCCTCGAACAGCCACACCGACTGCTGCCGCCCTTCGCTCAGAATGCGGTGGGCAACGGCGTCGAGTTCGTGGAGGTGCTGAAAGCGTAGCATCATGGCCGTAGGTTAGCTGATTAGCCCGCAAAGATACGGATTTTCACACCTTCCAGGCTTTGCGCATTGGGCGGCTCAGCAGCGCGTTGGCCTCGGCGTCATTATCAAATTTTTCGGTGATTGGGTTCCAGCGAAGGGGACGTTTGAGCCGGTAGGCAATGTTACCGATAGTACAGACTGTAGCGGTACGGTGCCCGGTCTCAACGTCGCAGATGGGGGCTTTGCGGCTGCGTATGGCGTCCAGAAAGTCCTTGTAGTGGTTGTCGCTGAAATACACGGCCCCTTTGTCGCTACGGCCAATGGTTTTGTCTTTCAGGGTGGCGGGCGTAGTAATCAGTTCGCCCCTCGCCACTTTCACCTCGCCTTCAGTACCGATAAACTGACAGAACTGTTTGCCCGGCGTGGGGGTGTGGTGCATCTCAACGCCGGGCGACGCTTTGCCGTTGGCATAGCGATAGACCAGACCTTTGCCGCTGCCATCTGTGGGGGGCGTCAGTTCGGTGGGGCCGTTGCTGTCCATATCCAGACCCCACTGTGCAATGTCGAACATATGCGCGCCCCAGTCGGTCATGCCACCTCCGCCAAACTCATCAATGTCTCGCCACTGACCCCAGAATTTGTCGTTAGGCGTGGGTAGTAGAACACTGTTGTAGGGCCGGGCAATAACGTTGGGGCCGAGCCAGGCGTCCCAGTTTACGCCAGCAGGGAGGGGCTGAGCTTCCAAATCCCAGGGACGTGGTGGCCCACCAACATTAACGTTAATGCGTTTTACCTCGCCAATGGCTCCGCTCCGTACCAGCTCGACCGCCTGCCGGAACTCTTTCCAGGAACGCTGCATACTGCCCGTCTGGAAAATTCGCTTATATTTTCGGGTGGCGTTTACCATGTCGCGCCCTTCCTGCACGGTGAGTGACAGGGGTTTTTCGCAGTAGATGTCTTTACCGGCTTTGGCGGCATGGATGGCAATAACGCTATGCCAATGGTCGGGCGTAGCAATCAAGACGGCGTCGATGTCTTTGTTGCTGAGCAGGTTGCGGTAATCGTCATAACGCAGACACTCATTTTTTGCGTTGGTCGATCCCATGTTCTGGCTGGTTACGTAGGCGTTTACCGCGTCGGCGAAGGCCGTAACTTTCGACGTGTCAACGTCGCAGGCTCCCACGATTCTGGCCCCATTTTTCAGGAAGTTTGTACGCAGGCCGTTGCTTTGCTTGCCGAGGCCGATGAAACCCATGGTAATCTGGTCGGAGGGTGCCAGGAATCCGCGACCGAGTACGTGGCGTGGAACGATGGAAAATACGGCAAGACCGGCGGCCTGTTTCAGAAATACCCGGCGGCTGGGTTGTGAGTTATCGTTGTTCATGGAATGCTTTGGTTAGAAAGACAAAAAGTGGGTAACTAACAGGATATACCTGCCAGTTACCCACCGGGATTACCACTCAGTCTGCGAATTACACGCCCGGATAGCCGGGGTTCTGCGTTTTCAGATTCGGGTTGTTCAGTAACTCCTGACGCGGTATGGGCAGCAGCAGGTGCTTCTCCTGTAAAGCCTGGTTAGAACTTAGGTTTATGTGGCCCACGAAGTTGTCGAAGCCGTTCGTCTTTTCGTTATAAACCTTCCGCAGCCGTACCATGTCGAACCACGTAATCTGCTCGTAGCACAGTTCTTTCCAGCGCTCGCGCCAGACGGCCTCGCGGAAACTCGCCTGGGTAAACGTACCAAGCGCGGGCGTGGTGAGTTTAGCCCGGTCCCGAATACGCTTCAGGGCATCGTAGGCCGCCTGCGTAGGGGCACCCACTTCGTTCTGCGCTTCGGCAAAGATCAGCAGCGTTTCGGCATAGCGAATCTGTGGTACGTTCAGGTTGTTCTGCCGCGTACCGGCCGCGCCAAGCGTGCCCGCCGAGGTGCGGTTAAAGTGCTTGAACACGTAGGGAGCGCCCAGATCGAACGCGGCACCATTGCCATTGGTAAAGTAGCTGGTGTAAAAGTAGCCATCCTGATTTTTGGCCCGCAGATCACCCGCTTCGTACGATGCATAGAACGCAGGCGTTGGCACTGAGCTGCCCGTTCCGCCCGGTCCGTTGAACGTAACGGGTTTAAAGTTGGGGTAGAAATTCTCCATGGGGTTACCCGCCACTACCGTGTTGTACTGGTGCATGAACAGGTGTTCGAGCCGGTTTTCGGTCGTTTCGCTGTGTACATCATAGTAGGTTGAGAACAAATTGATCACCGTTGGGTTGGCGTTGGCATAGGTGATAACCTCAAAGGCCTTGTCGGCAGCCAGCTTGTAGTGCGACGCGCCCTTGCTGAGCGGGAAACCTGCCATAGTCAGATACACTTTGGCCAGTTGCGTTTTAACGGCGGCTAAGTTTGCCCGGCCCGATACGTCCATCCACGGCAGACCAGCCGCTTCGGCAGCAATCAGGTCTTCCACAATGAGTTTATAGATGTCGTCTTTGGGCGCGCGGCTGGGCGAAAACTGTTCGGTTGTGGCGGTCTGGGGGGTGGTGATGAGCGGAATATCACCCCATAGCTGAACGGCCGTAAAATAGGCCGATGCCCGCAGGAACCGGGCTTCGCCCAGTATCTTGGCCTTTTGCGCATCGTTCATGGGCGTAATGCCCGGCACCTTGGCCAGCACCTGATTGGCGTTGGCAATGACGCGGTAGAGTCCGTTCCAGTAGTTGACCACGTGTACCGTGTTACCGTCATGAACCAGACTGTACAGGTTATTGAGGTCGGAGTTCTGCGCTGTTTCGGTGGTCGAGGTGCCGGTCAGGGCTTCGAGTAACTGCCAGTTGGCTGAGAAAATACCGGCTCCACCGCCCATAAACCGCAGATCGGCATAGACCGAAGCGAGGGCAGCCTCGGCATGGTCGGGAATGGTGTAGAAGCTTTCGGGCGTAAGGTTGGAGGGGTCTTTCTCAGTCAGGAAGTCCGAGCAGCCCATTGGTCCGGTCAGCGCGATGCCGCATAGCAGCACCCGCGATATGTTTTTTACGAAAGATTGTCGCATGATTATCGTCAATGTGTTAAGTACGTTGTAATTACAGACCAATTTGCAGACCCACCAGGTAGGTAGTTGGCTTGGGATAGTTGTGCCAGATCATGCCCTGCGAGAACGCGCTGTTGCCACTTCCCTGATTGGTTGGCGTTACTTCGGGGTCACCCACAATGGGGTCTTCTACCAGCAGGAAGAAGTTCTGTGCCGAGGCATACACCCGCAGCCGGTTCAGTTTCAACCGGTTGGTCAGTTCAGAAGGGAACGTGTAGCCAATGAGTGCGTTACGACCACGCAGGTATGAGCCATTTTTAATCCACTGCGTATCGACGTTGGTTACGTAGCCGGCGCGGGTATCGCGGATTTCGGCAATGGGCGTGTTCTGGTTGGTAGGGGTCCAGGCGTTCAGCACGGAGGTGTAACTGTTGGCCAGAGCCTGCCGGTCTTCACTGGGGTGCAGGTTCATCAGCATCACTTTGTTGCCGTACATGAACTGGAGTTCCAGCGTAGCGTCGAAGTTGCCAATCTTGAAATTGTTGTTCAGCGCACCCCAGCCTTTGGGACTGCCGTTGCCAATGATGCTGCGGTCGGCGTCGGTGATGGCACGGTCGCCGTTCACGTCCAGATACTTAATGTCGCCCGGAAGCATGGTCAGGCCGTTGCGGTAGCTGGTAAAGCGGGACGCTTCTTCGCGCTCAGCTTCACTCCACACACCCACCCGGGTCAGTCCCCAGAAGGAACCCACCGGCTCACCCACCCGAATCACGTTGGTAGGGTTGGTGAAGTTGGGACCACCGACGTTGAAAATATCTGACGGTGTAGCCAGAGACAGTACCTTGTTGCGGTTGAGCGAGAGGTTGAAACTGGTACTCCAGGTAAAGTTGGGCCGACTGATGTTGACCGTGTTCAGGCCGAATTCAAAGCCCCGGTTTTCCATCGATCCCACGTTACGCCGGATGGTACCGTAGCCACTCGATCTGGGTACGGGGGCGTCGAGCAGCATGTCGGTAGTCAGCCGGTAGTAATAATCGGCTTCGAGCGTTACGCGGCCTTTGAACAGACCAATCTCCAGACCGGCATCGGTCTGAGCGGTCTTTTCCCAGCGCAGGTCGGGGTTAGCCAGTCGGTTGATACCCGTGCCGCTCACGCGGTTGTCATTATAAATGGTAGCGTAGTTAGAACTCAGCAACGACAGCGACGAGTAGGAGGGAATCTCGGAGTTGCCGGTCAGACCGTAGCTACTACGGACTTTCAGGTTCGAGATGATCGGGTTGTTTTTCAGGAACGGCTCTTCTGATACGCGCCAGGCTACTGCCGCCGAGGGGAAAAATGCAAACTTGTTGTTCTCACCAAACTTGCTCGATCCGTCGGCGCGGCCCGTTGCCGTGAAGAGGTAGCGGTTGCGGAAACCATAATTGACCCGGCCAAAGTAGGAGTTGAATGCAAACCGGAAGGCGTTGGAACCTACACTGGGGTTGGTGGCACCGGCACCAAGGTTATTGAAACCGAAGTAGTCCGTAGCGAAGTTATTGACCGACGCCCCCATCGAGAATACGTTGGTTTCCTGCCACGAAATACCCAGCAGCCCGTCAACGGAGTGATCCTGCCCGAACTGCTTGTTGTAGCTCAGCAGGTTTTCCAGCGACCAGAAGCTCTCTTTGCGGTTGTTGGTCGATGCGTTGCCGTTGCCGCCGATGTTCAGCGTGCGGGTCTGCGACTGGTTGATCTCCTGCGTCTGGACGTTCACACCCATGATACTCTTGAACTGCAGGCCGGGGGCCAGCGTCAGCGTGGCGGCCAGACTACCCAGCGTGGTCTGCGTGTTCTGGATGTACTTACGGCCCATCAGGCGGTGTACCGAACTAAACGTACCCTCGGCCAGTGGGTAGTCGCGGTTGTTGGCAAAGGTGCCGTTGGCGTAGGTAACGGGCAGGAACGGGAAGTCTTCCACGATTTGCCGCGCCACGGCGTCGTTGACGTCCACGAGGTTTTCAGACTGGTTGTTATAGCTCAGCGTGCCGCTCAGTTTGAGCCATTTTTTCACCTGATCGTCAATCGTAAACCGGCCCGAGTACCGCTTCATGTACGAGGTCTTGATCAGACCCTGATCGTTCCGGTAGCCCATCGAGAGCGAATACTGGGTGCGCTCGTTACCGCCACTGAAGCCCAGTTGATGATTTTGCGAGAGTTTGTTCTGTGCCGACTCCCGAAACCAGTCCGTATCGTAGAGTGGGTTGAGGTTGGCGTCAAACACGCCCGGAAACTGCGCGCTGTAGGCTCTCCGGCGTACAACAGGGTCTAAGTTAGAATACTTGCCGGAAGCCCAGCCCGCCGGATCGTACTTCTTGATGTTGGCGTAGGCCAGGTCTTCGGTGGCCAGATATTCCCGTGCGTTCAGCACCTGTGGCTTGTTGGGGCCGATGGTGTTGACGCTGAACTGCGTATCGTAGGTGATCCGGCTTTCGCCCGCTTTACCCTTGCGGGTCGTAACCAGAATAACGCCGTTGGCACCCCGCGCCCCGTAGATAGCCGTTGAGGAGGCATCTTTCAGGACTTCTACGGATACAATGTCGTTGGGGTTGATGAAGTCAATGGCGTTGCTGAACTGATCGCCCGTGGACTGGGGCAGGAACACGCCGTCAACCACATAGAGCGGGTTGTTGGAGGAGTTGATGGAACTAAAACCCCGAATACGGACGGTGGTACGACCACCGGGCCGCCCGGAGTTCGTGTTGACCTGTACGCCCGGCATCCGGCCCGACAACTGCTCGTTGAGAGAGGGTGCTGGCCGCTCCTGAAGTTCGGTTTCTTTCACGCCCGCTACAGATCCGGTCAGGTCGGATTTACGAACCGTACCGTACCCAATAATCACGACCTCGTTCAGGTTCTTATTGTCGGTGGCCAGGCTAATATTCACGGCAGTCTGGCTGCCTACTTTAATTTCCTGGGGCAGGTAGCCCACGTAGGAGAACACCAGCGTTGGGGCAGTACCTGGAGCCGCAATGGTGTATTTGCCACTGGCATCGGTAGTTGTACCCTGTGTGCTACCTTTCAGCACGACACTAACCCCCGGCAAGCCAGAACCGGTTTCATCTTTAACGGTACCGGTCACTCGCCGGTCCTGGGCAAACGCCCCTGCGCACAGCAGCCAGCTCAATAAGAGCAGGGGTACAGTGCGGTACATACGTTGTAACGTGTTTTTCATCTGTTTGGTAGTTAATGAGAAAAAATCGGATAGTATAATCCGCAGACTACTCTGACTAAAGCAACTGACCTGAGTATTCTAATTAATCTGGGTTTAATTTTATTTTAAGGTTGTATTAATGCGTAAGCCTTTCACCTTGGGATGGTGCGACTAACGCGCCATATTCCGGTTGCATTACCCGGCTCGTACTGCACAGTCTCAGATTGGAACCTGTCGGTTTCAGTTGTACAACCAAAGCAAAAGCCGCGTCTGGAATCACCCAGCGCGGCTTTTGGCAGTAATGAAAAATATAGATGTTAGTACCCCGGATTCTGCGCCAGTGTTTCGGTGCTGCCTTTTTTGCTGTTCAGAATCTCCTGGATCGGAATTGGGAAATACTCGTGCTTGCCCTTTGTGAAGGAAACTCCCTTTAGGTACGTCCGCTTCTGCGACTCGGCAGGGTAGTAGGCGTTAAGGGTCTGGTCGGCAATGCCCCAGCGAACGAGGTCGAACCGGCGGTGTCCTTCCATGGCAAACTCCAGCCGTTGCTCAAACCGAACGGCCTTGAGAGCTGTAGCCCGGTCGGCCCAGGGCGTTGTGTATTCACTGATAACGTAGTTGGCCGAAGGCTTGCTGTCGGCTCCCCGCACGAACCCGTCGGGGTTGGCCGCGCGCTTCCTGATCTGATTGACGTAGCTACGCGCTTTTTCCAGATCACCCACTTCGGCTTCAATTTCGGCCAGCCACAGCAGTACGTGGTCGTAGCGGATCATACGGTAGTTGTTGGCGTTCAGGCGGGGGTTACCCGCAAAGGTGTTGGTACCCACATCAGCGCGGTACATTACGTGCTTCTTGGGCGAGTATGGTCCGCCGTAGGTCTGATCGCGCACGTATGTTTTACCGGCATGCACGCCCCAGTCGAGGTACTGCACCCCGCGCCGGCCAACGGTCCAATCCAGACGCGGATCGAGCGGCCCGGCATAGGGCGTAAACGGCTGACTTGACTCCACGCCCTGATCGCTGGTTACGTCAGAACTGTTGAACGTGTCGGGTAGTGGCAGGCCGGTGGCGTCGGTTTTAAAAGCATTGACCAGGTTCTGCGAAGGCTGGAAAAAGCCGCAGCAGGTTGTAACGCCCCCGCCCCCGTAGGGATAGTTCAAGGTAGAACCCGCATTGCCGTTCTCACCTCCCGACGCGCCGTCGTTGACGGAGTACTGTACCTCAAAAATCGACTCGGCGTTGTTGTTCATCACCGTTCTGAAATTGTCGTGAAACTTGTCCATGAGTCGGTATTGCCCGCTGGCTACAATGGCTTCGAGTAGGGGTTTGGCATCGATAAATTTCTTCTGAAACAGATACGCTTTGGCCAGTGTGGCCCCGGCAGCCCATTTCGTAGGGCGGCCTACCTGCGCCTGTTTGGTGGGCAGTACATCGTAAGCAGCTTTCAGGTCGGCCACGATTTTGGGCCAGATGTCCTCGTTGTTGGGGATTTTGGTGCTTTCCAGATTGTTGGGATCGTAAATCTTCTCGTCGATGTACGGTACCATATTGAACATTTTTTTAAGTTCAAAGTGGTAATGCCCCCGCAAAAACCGGACCTCGGCGGTAATCTGCTGCCGCTCAGCGTCGGTCAGGTCGGTGGCGGGTGCCATCGCTTGCAACACGTCGTTGGCGCGGGCAATACCGTCGTACATACCCCGCCACTTGCCCCGGAAATAGATATTGTCGGACTGGATCAAGCCCTGCTCGATGAGCGAGATGGGGGGCTGGTCGCCGGCGTCGGTGCCTTTATAGGCGTCGTCCGACCCTACGCTGCCATACACCCAGTTGTCGGCTCCAACTTGATAAGAGCGGTAGGCTCCTTCGGGGGTGGCCCAGCCGTCGAGCAGGGAGTACGCGCCAATCAGCAGCGAGTTGATGCCCACTTTGTTCTGGAGCGTCGATACTGCCACCGACGCTTTGGGGTTCACATCGAGAAACTTGTCTGAGCAGGCCGACGCAGCGGCAAGGCACAGGACGAGGGCAATGCTGGTTATCTTTTTCATGGTTTTTTGCTGCTTTAAAAGCTGAGATTAAGACCAATCAATACCGTTTTAGCTGCTGGGTACGAGCCACCGTCAACGCCGATCTGCCGGTCGTTGCCCGCCGAATAGGCCCTCAGGTTTATTTCGGGATCCATGCCGGAATACTTCGTGGCGGTCAGCAGGTTCTGGCCCTGCACATACACGGAGGTAGCACCGAGTTTCAGCCGCGACAGCAACGCCTGCGGAAACTGATACGTTAACTGAATGTTTTTGAGCCGGAAATACGACCCGCTCTCTAAGTAGTACGTGGAGGGTTGAATGCTGACCTGGTCGCTCGACCGGAGCTGTGGCAACACCGCATCCGTAGCACCGGGCCGCCAGGACTGGTAGAGCATCCGGGTGCTGCGGTTGCCGAGAAACGTGGGAAAATCGGTCCAGTATTTCACGTAGTTAAAAATCTGATTGCCCTGAACGCCCTGCCCAAATAAGGTCAGGCCCACGTTTTTGTAGGTCAGGTTCAGGTTTACGCCGTAGGTGAAACTGGGGTGGGGGTTGCCAATGATGCCTTGGTCTTTGGAGTTGATGACCCCGTCGCCATTTACGTCGCGGAATTTGAACCGGCCCGCCACGTTCTCACTGGCCGCATTGCCAAACTGTACCGGGTAGGCTTTGGCCTCTTCGTTGGTCTGGAAAATACCGTCGATGGTGTAGCCGTAGAATGACGAGATGGGGAAGCCTTGCTGCGTGACAACGAAGTTCTGAATTCGCTCGTCGTTGATGCCGAAGTACTGCGTGCCCGCGTCGCCAGTGGTCTTGGTCACGACGTTACGATACGTGCCGAAGTTGACACTGGCGTTGTAGCTCAGTCCCCGGCTGCCAATTTTGTCGCCGTAGCCCAGCATGAGGTCAACCCCCCGGTTGCGCATGGATCCGATGTTCTGGAACGGGTTGGTAGCCACGCCCTGCGTCAGCGGGGCCGACACTGGGAAGAGCATATCGGTAGTGGTGCGGGTGTACCAGTCCAGGGCCATACTCAGGCGGTTGCGCAGCAGACTGGCGTCCAGGCCGAGGTTCAGACTGGTGGTCGTTTCCCATTTGGCATTGGCATTACCAAACTGCGTCAGCTCGTAGCCCGGAACCGCCGAGGTTTTGGCCCCGGTAATACTGTAAAACGACGTAATGGGGTTGGTGCTGAACTGCGTGTACGAGTTATAGTTACCAATTTCTTGGTTGCCCGTTTGCCCGTAGCCCGCCCGGAATTTCAGATCATCGACAAACGTAAGCGATTTCATGAAGTTCTCTTTCGAGATGCGCCAGCCCACACTGGCCGCCGGAAATACCGCCGACCGAAAATCGCGGGCAAACCGGCTGGAGCGGTCGCGTCGAACGGTCAGATCGAGCAGGTATTTGTCGTCGAGGGCGTAGTTGACTTTGGCAAACTCCGATGCCAGCCGCCAATTGGAGGCTCCGCCATTGTTGGTCTGTACGCCCGTTCCGGCACTGAGGTAGCGGTTCTCGATGTCGTCAAGGGCGAAGTTGGTGCGGCTTGCATCAAAAAACTCGAAGTAGCTCTTGATCGACTCGGTACCGGCAATGACGCTGAACCGGTGCCGGTCGCCGAGGTTCAGGTTATACGTCAGGGTGTTGTACCAGGTCCAGGTCCATTCGTAGTTGTTGCTGGTCTGCAGGCTGTTGGACCCCCGCGCTTCTGACGATTCAATGTCCCGGATAGTGTAGTTGCGGAAGTTGAAGAGGTTGTAGTCGATACCGAAACTGGTGCGGGCGGTTAGGTTGGGCAGAATATCAACTTCGGCGAAGGCGTTACCAAACAGCCGTACTTCTTTCTGTACGTTGTCTTTGTTGCGCACCAGATCGGCCAGGGGGTTTCGGGTGTTGCCCAGTTCGCCCCCCCGGTTGCCCGCCAGGTTGCCCGCTACGTCATAGACCGGAATGATGGGCTGGGTGCGGTAGGCAAACGAAATGGGGTTGCTTTCGGAGTTGTTGCCGCTGGGCTGGCCGATGCGTTCGCCGTAGGCCGCCTGAAAATTCTGCCCCACCCGAATCCGTTTGGTCACGTTAAATTCGGTATTGGACCGGAGCGAATACCGTTTGTAACCAGTATATTTCATGATCCCCTGCTGGTCGAAGTAGTTCAGTGACAGGGCGTACCGTCCGCCTTCGTTGCCGCCCGATACGCCAATCTGGTGGTTTTGAATGGGGGCCGTTTCAAAGAGTTCGGCTAGCCAGTTGGTACCCTGCTTGTTGGCTTGTGTAATGAGCAGGAAGTTGGGCGAGTTTACGTCGTTGTTGTAGTTCTTGTACGTACCGTCAGGATTGCGGGCCACCAGCGGATTGCTTTCCGACGCGCCACTGGGCAGAATAAATGCCGGCACAACGGGCGACGGTCCATTGCCAAACTGCGAGTGGTTGGGATTGCCGTTGGCCGTTACCTGACCCGAATTCCGGCGCGACTCCCAGATCAGTTGGGCGTACTCATCGGTGTT
>JACMPG010000141.1 GCA_014377625.1 Spirosoma sp. | reverse complement strand
GCCGAGCCGTTGACATACAGCGTCACCTTCACCCCGTTGATGCCCGGCTCGCCCGCGTCCTGAATCCCGTTGGCATTCAGGTCCGCAAAGACCTTGTCACCCACGCAGGCGAAGTTGCCCACCGGTACCGTCACCGTCGAGGTGTTGTTCTGCGGGTTGCTGTCCACCGGCGTGTAGTCGCCCACACTCGTGGAGGTGAACGGCGTCACAATCGCCACGTTCGTCACCGTCGTCCCCGAAAAGGAAGGACTGATCTGAGCCGTAAACGTCAGGCTCGTTGTGCTGCCCGCCGTGCCCGATGCATTCAGCGGACCCGCTAATACCGTACTCAGGCTCTGGCCCGAGGCCACAAAACCACCGCCACTCACGTAGCTTAAACCGGCTGGCAGCAGATCGCGTACCACCACGTTGTAAACCGGGTAGGCCGAGTTGTTGGTGACCGCCAGGCTATACGTAATTGGATCGCCCGGCAGGTAGGAGCCTTTCTCAGCCACTATCGTCTTGACAATGCCCACGTCGAAGCCCGGTACATACCCCGCGTCGATCGTGGGATTGTACTCACCCGAGGTAAGCGTGACCGAGTCACTTAGACCCGTTACCGGATTAGCGTTGGAGTCTCTGGTTTTGTCCGTACCACTGAAGGCCATCGTAACGGTCACTCCAGCGGGGGCCGTGAAGCTCACCGAATAGACATTGGAGGCTCCCGGCGTCAGGCCGGTGAAGCTGTAGCAGCCAATACCCGTGCCACTGCTGGCGGTGGTGGTGGTAGCAATTGCCGTACCGTTCAGGAACAGCGTAACGGTCACACCCGGAATGGGCGTGTCGCCATTGGCGAAGTCCTGAATCCCGTTGGCATTCAGGTCCGCAAAGACCTTATCGCCCAACGACGCTGGTTTGTAGAAACCGGCGTCCACCGTCGGGTTATTCCGGGCGGTGCTGGATTCGGGCTGCGACGTGTCTATCGTATATATTTTCGTAAATCCGTTTGGACCGGCGTCACTGTTAAGACCGTCTGGTACACCGGCGGCATTGGCAACCGTAGCCGTGAAACCGGTAGGTGTGCCAAACTTAACGATATAGCCGCCATCGGTCAGGCCCGTGAAACTATACGCACCACCCACGGTGGTGGTTGTCGAAGCCAGCAGGGTTGTTCCGTCCTTATCATATAGTTGTACCGGAACGCCTACTATGCCTAACTCACCCGTATCCTGTTTGCCATCTGCGTTCTTATCTTCCCAGACAAAATCGCCAAGGCTACCAAACTGGCCGGGTATCATTATGATGTTGCAGCAGTTGGTAGACGGACAGTTATTCTTATACGTCGTAAATGCGTAGGTACCGACGCTCTTAATAGTCAGCGAATTGTCACTGTTCACGGTGGCCAATGATGACGAAACCGTCGACGAACTGATTGGTACACCATCGCGTGTCCACTCGATTCGGTCGAATCCGTTCGGAATGGCTACGGTATATTCATCGCCCTGATAAAAGAAAATGGGCAACGCAAAGCAAACCGCTTGAAAATCATCTTCGGTTACAACACCGTTGTTGGGCGTCGAGTTGACATCTGTCTGATCGGCTTTCGTAACCTCGGCGGTGTTGAACCAGACGCCCCGTGCTTTTACGGTTACCTTAAAGACTAAGGTTACCGACGCGCCGGGCGCAATGGAAGGAATAGTCCAGGTACCCGTAACGAGCGAAGCCGAACTGACCGACGCAAACGTACCTGCCGACGTCGTTGCTGAATTGGGTACGTACGTCGCCCCATCGGCAGCAATCTGGTCAGTCACCGTTACGCCAGTAGCCGTTGTAGTCCCCGGCGCATTGGTAACCGTAACCGTGTAAGTTACTACGTCGCCAATGGCAGGATTCTGATTGCTGATGGCTTTGCTCAGGCTCAGATCAATTGTGCCGGTCTGCGCGTAAGCGGGCATGGCACCAAACCAGAGTATAATCAAAGTAACCAACGACAGGCCACCCCGCAAAGCGGGTAAGGTTACCGATTTGGCCGGGGCAAATCCTGAACGAACGTATCCAGCCAATAGCACCAGTAATTGACAGGCACCGGTCAGAGAAACCCATTCACTTCTTTTCTTTGTAGGCCCTCCAGCCACGTCGGGTGCGGTCCAGCACGCACTCAGATGAGGGGGGTTGTTGGGTAGAAATTGTTCACTCATTGGAAATGGTGCGAAAGTGAATTGTTGCGGGATAAGATAATTCTGATAATCGGACGGCGCGATATTGGGTATATCGGGTGGCTCCCCCCCATACCGTTCGGGGTGTACATCGTCCGGTTGAATCAGCTGGCACCAGCGCGTTACTGACCCAATGCCAGCGAGAACATTGGCCCGTGTAGCAGATGTCGGCTCAATAGATTTGTATGACTGCGTCAGTTGCAGGAAGTAGCGGATCACCTGTTTAACAAGGCAGATTACCGAATGACGAACACCGGTTGGTTGCCGATTCTCTGACAGTCTGCTATTGTTAGGCTGGTCTTTGCGAATAGTAAACGTTACTTCCATCTACAACGTAATTTGGAGCGTAAACAAAGTGGTAAAATTACCCGGTGCGGGGTGCATTCTGACCGGCTGCTACTCCGCGAATAATTCGCAAAATACCGGACCAGACAGGTCAGACCCTTTTACTCTTCTAAAACTAAACGAAAACTATGCCAAACAACCGACGGCTTCGTTGCTTCGTCTATGCAACCGTCAAAATCCTATTTTTTCTGCATTCAGGCGGCTTGTCGGTCTTACCCCATCAGAGCAGGTGCTGGCTTCGCAGCCTTTATCAGAAACGGCTGGTACACAGAAAATAGCCGACCGGGGTTATCAAAAACTATGCCAACGACATTGTAACCGGCCCGCCAAACTAATCAACCTCGTTAAAAGTTCTTCGTTTATCTACTATTTCGTGCTTTACCCACTGCAACCTATACCGCCCGGCCAACGCTGCTAACCCCCTGAAACCGGCTTATTTTTCAATGAATCTATAAAGATTAAGTGGATAAATATAGGCAGCCTCAAACGTTTCTACCGGAAATCCTATTGTGTTGCAATAAAAAAAGCTACCCTGATGAGAGTAGCTTTTGGAATGATGAGATGAACTGTCTGGACTTCTTAGAAATCGTAACCGAGCGTCAGGTAGGCAATGGGCTTGCTGACAGTCTTGTCTTCAAGCCCCCAGCCGTAATCAAACTTTACGAAGTAACCCAGCAGCATGGTACGTATCCCGGCTCCGTATCCAATCAGGAACGGATTTTTGAAGTTTGTAACCTTGGCACGGAACGGGATAGCCCCGCCCCCCACTATTTCGGTATTCAGGCTGTTTTGCTGGCTAAACGGCCCCGACCCACTCCAGGCAGTGCCAATGTCGGTGAAGGCAACCAACTGCAGATTACGCAGGAAGTTGGAGGTAATATTGCCCCGGTACAGGTAGCGTACCAGCGGCAGCCGCAGTTCGGCGTTGAAGAGCATGTAGCTGTTTCCCGTCAGCTTACCCTGTTTGAAGCCCCGCAGCGGAGCCGCAAAATCCAGAAAAAATACGTCGCGGTAATCATTGGGTACCGGGTTGGCCAGCGTATTGGGTACCAGCAACGGATTTTTGGCACTGCGTTCTTTCTGATCTGAGCCAATCCAGTTTTCCATGCCGCCCAGAGTAGCCCGTTTGGGTGCGGCCCCGCCCGACTGACTGAAAGCAAAACGCGTGGCCAGAATAAAGTCGCGGTGAATCCGCTGGTAGTGCCGCAGATCGAGCGACAGCCTGCGGAACCCCTGCGCCGACCCCCGCAACCCGGCGTATTCATCAAACCGGAGTTTCAGCCGCGTTCCCACCAGCATGTTCATGCCGTTCATTTTGGTGTTGTCATAAACAAACTCGCCCCGCAGCCCGCCGTAATCGGCTGTTCGGTCGCCTTCGGTGAAGCTGTTCAGATCAATCAGTCGGGTAATCGCGTAGAATGGTGAGACCGTTACCCGGCTATTTACTGAAATTGGGTACGATGCCGATACCTCCACGCGGTTGAAGCGGTACCGTTGCATCAGACCCGACTGGTCCAGCCGCAGCGTTTGCCGATCTACACGGGCACCAAAATCAATACGATGGGTCTGATTGGTGTACTCAGCAAACAGGTTACTGTTGAATAAAGTAGTTGAGATGAATCCACCGGCCCGTAACACGTGGTTTTCGAGCAGGTCCGTCAGCGTTACGTCCTGGGCAAAGCCAAAGCCCCGAATCGGGTCAATGCGCCAGCTGGAGGTCGCGTCATTGACGGTGAACATCCCTTTGTAGGGATATGGCCCCCGGATAGTGATATTTTCGCGACGGCGGTTGCGGGGGGGCGTAATGGCTAGGCTCGGTGTTAAGCCCGGTGACCGACGCTGCCGGTACTCAGCCGCTTTGAGTACGTCGGCATCAAATTCATAATTATCCGTATCAACCTCACCCGGTTCCAGCATCAGGTCAGATTTTTTTTCGGTCTGCGCCTGAGCCGTTTGCGGCCTGCTATCGGTGGGGGTTATGGCCGTACCAGGTATGGTATCGGCCTGAACGGTATTGGGCTTGGCTACGGCAGCAACCGTCCGGCGGCTCATAGCAGTAGCCCGCTGAGTAGGCGGTGCCTGCACATTTTGCGTCAGGCCTAACTTGGTCCGGTAGCCAATGTATTCTTCGCCATTTTTGAGGGTGCTGTAGACAAAGCCGCCCGTGTTTGGATTGAGGTCATACAGCCGGATACTTTGCGGCAGGGCCGTTAGCTGCTCCACGACATTGTTTTCGGTATTGAGCCGGTACAGATTACGAATTCCCTCAGTATCGCTCAGATAGTAAGCCGTCGTTTCATTAGTCGCCACAGGCTGCGTAGCATGGCCGAGCGAATCGGTCAGGCGCGTTGCGGTCAACTCGCGCGGGTTACCCGACTTAACAAACAAACTTAACTGATCGCGAACGGTCCTGTAGCTGCCCTTATCCACGCCCAGCGTATCGGCAGCCCGGTTTGAGCTGAAGATAATCTGCCGGGTACGTCCCACAAAATGCGGGTACAGATCGTCATATAGATCGTTGGTCAGTTGCTGAGACGAACCGCGCCCTATATTATACAGGTACAGATCGTTCTGGCCGTTTTTGTCGGCACTCAGTACCAGCGTGGCCCCGTCGTCGGCAGCGTCCATCCAGATTACCTGCTCCAGCCCATTTACCCGACGCCGAAACTCCTGCTTTGGCCTTTTCTCGAAATTCGTGAACTTATAAAGATTGGTGCCACCCAGTTCGTCGGTCATAATCAGCAGATCATTCCCTTTTTGCCAGGCCACCAACGGCGTGCTGGTGCGGCTCGATAGCCCGTCGAGCCGGTAACCACCCGACAGGATAGTTGTTTTCTTCTGACTGGCGGTGTTAATAACCTCTACGGTAAATTTCCCGTCTCGCAGAATTGAGTAAGCAATGAACTGATTGTCAGGACTTAACTTTAAACTGACCAGCGACGACTTCTCATTGTCGGTGCTGACTTTTTTCTGAAAATCGTCGGCAGCCGTCTTGTACGATTGCGTTACGACCCCGGCCATACCAGCATAGTACTCACGCCAGTCGCGCAGGAAACGACTGTACGGAATACCCAGCGTACTGGCAATGCTGCGCTGCTCGTCGCGGATGATCCGGGTTAGGTTGAGGATATTGGAGACGTTATCCCGCCCGTATTTCTGTACAATGTAGTTCCAGATCGAATGTCCAACCCGCTCGGCTTCGATACCCGCCAGCAACGACGGTTTTTTTACCGGTCGTGTCAGAGACACGTCGCGCATGTAATCATCCAGTTCAACGCTATTGCCCTCGGCAATGTACGAGGCAATACCGGGCATGAACCAGTCGGGCAGGGTCAACAGCAACGAACTTTGGAGGGCATCTTTCAGACTACCGCCGTAGAGCATGTCGTAAACAAACAGCATCGAAATATCATGCACGATCTGCCGCCGAAAACTGATCTGATCGCCGGTAAAAGCCAGCTCCACCCGCGACTTGGCCAGGTCCAGTTCACGCGTACTCAGACCCGACTGGGCATTGAGACCAATGTTACTCTGGGCCAGTTCCTGCGGGGAGTTGAAGAGGAAAATCTTAACCCGGTTGTAAGGTGTATAGCCCAGCAATTCGGTAATACGGTCAAATTCCAATTCGGCATACTGCGCCGTTAAGTTGGCAATCTGCGTACCGCCGTCGTAGTAGTATATCTCAAAATTGGACGTACGGACGCTTTTCCAGTCAAAATTCTGGTATTGAATCCGGTTCTTTCCGAAACGTTCAAGCGAGGGGTAGTTCTGAGCCGACGCCGTGCTGAGTCCGCCCACCAACAGGCTCAGCAGCAAGAGGTAATGTTTCCGCATTGGTTGCTTTATGTCTGATGGGGACGCTGACCGACCTGTGCTGTCAGGGCCCCGTTCTTTTTGTCAAAATATAACGATTCGTAGCGGCTAATATTCGTTGCCGGGTCTAAATCTTCGCCCTCGAGCAGATGCTGTGCCAGCTGATGGGCCAGGTACGGCGTCAGGGACGCACCTTTGCTGCCCATACCCCCAAAAATACCCACTGTTCCGTGTTCGGGATGCAGCCCCAAAAACGGTCGTCGGTCTTTGGTAGATGGCCGGATGCCCGCCTGTTGAGCCACAACCGTGTAGGGTACCCGCAGTAGCGAACTGACTTTCTTCTCCAGAAACGCGCGGCCCTCGTCAGATGTTTGCCAATTGAGGTCATGCCAGGTATAGGTCGCGCCAATTCGGACGAGGCCGGGCCGGAGAGGCAGAATAAACACACCCTGGTTGACGATTGATTTGATAGGATAATGCTCGACGGTCGCCGTCAGAATCTCCCCTTTCACGGGGTTGTACGGCAGCCAGTCGAATAGCGGATTCTGGCTACCCTGTACGCCATCACAAAATATGACTTTTTTAATAGTAACATCTTTCCAAGTGCAGGTATCTTCACTGATTATAAGTTCATTAGTCAAAACTTCACCTTCATAATATTGATTTTTTTTAATAAAATACCCCTTCACAATCCTGACAAACTCAGTGATGTCGATCCAGCCCGACCGCGTTACGGTAAGCCCGCCAAACTCGTTGTAAATACAGCCACTATACAACTGATTATCAAACGTTTCATGGGCATACTGCGCAGTTTCCGGGTCGTCTAACAGAGCCAGATACGCGGCCCGTTCGGCTTCGGAACGAAAAGGACGATATATATTTTTAGGATGAAAAAAACGGACGTTGAGTTGTTGCTCAATGTCCGTGTAAAAGTCGTGCAGAAACGGAAACAGCTTATCGGCATTCCAAGTACGCACAAGTTTGCGGCCCGTGAGCGGATTCACGATCCCTGCTGCGGCTCCCGATGCCGAAGGCAAAGCAGGACTGTCGACCAGCAGGACCGAGCAGCCCCGCTGATCCAGCGTCCAGGCAAGTACAGAACCAGCTACGCCCTGACCTACAATTAAAAAGTCTATGGTCATGATTTTGAGAAAGCAGTCTTTAGCAAATAGTTGGTCGTTCAGGTTGCTGAAGACAATTTTTATTCACGTTGGTCTGTTGGTTTTCCGGCAATTGTTGGCGGAACTTTACCACCCATAAATCAACGCTTCACCGAAACTTATATGATCCAAAAAAAGCAGACTATTGGCATGACCGATCTGGTTGATTTCCCGGAACTGAGTCTGACCGACGTTCCGGCGAAGGTAGATACGGGGGCGTTTACATCGTCGCTGCACTGCAAGAAAGTGCGGCTGGTGCGCGTAGGCTCCGAAACAAAACTTAGCTTTTGGGTAGTTGGACAAACCGGCAAGGTATCGCAGCGGTTTTACACCGGCGAGTTTAGTCAGCGGGTTATCCGCAACTCGTTCGGCGTATCAGAAAAACGCTACATCATCAAAACTCAGGTTATTCTTTTTGGCCGGGTCTTCCGAACCGAGTTTAGCCTGGCCAACCGCGAGCGGCTGCGCAATCCGGTACTGCTGGGTCGTCAACTCCTCCGCGACCGGTTCCTCGTGGATGTGTCGCAGAAAAACCTGTCGTATCATCATAAAATAGCCAGCCAGCCGGGTCAGAACCCAGTCAGCCCATCCTCGACTCTGCCCTCCTCCAATTCTACTGATAACTAACCACTGTTGATCAACAACTGAACTCATGCGTATTGCCATTCTATCGGCTAATCCAAATTTATACTCGACCAGGCGGCTGCTCGAAGCTGCCCGAGCGCGTGGCCACGAGGGCCTGTTAATTAACCACCTCAACTGCCAGGTCATGATTGAGGGGGGCCGCCCGTCTATTCTTTACAATGGTCTGGAGCTTGACTCGCTCGATGCCATTGTGCCGCGTATAGGCGCGTCCGTTACGGATTATGGCTGTGCCATTGTGCGGCAGTTCGAAATGATGGGCGTCTTTACAACGGCTAAGTCGCAGGCTATTACGCGGTCGCGCAATAAACTGCGGAGCTTGCAGGTGCTCTCGAAGGCGGGTGTTGGCTTGCCCAAGACGGTATCGGCCAATCATCCTAAAAATGGCCGGGTTACGCAATTGATCGAGTTAGTGGGTGGTCCGCCGGTGGTCATTAAACTGCTGGAAGGTACACAAGGCATTGGGGTAGTGCTGGCCGAGACCACCAAAGCGGCCAAATCGACAATCGAAGCGTTTTACGGTCTAAAAAAACACGTGCTGGTGCAGGAGTTCATCGCCGAATCCAAAGGTTCCGACATCCGGGCATTTGTGGTGGGCGGGCGCGTGGTGGGAGCCATGAAGCGGCAGGGCGTAGAAGGTGATTTCCGGTCCAATATCCACCGGGGCGGCAACGCTACGCCCATTACGCTCACCCCCGACGAAGAAAAAACGGCCATTGAAGCCGCCCGCGCCCTGGGTCTCAAGGTGGCAGGTGTGGATATGCTCCCCTCCGACCGGGGGCCACTGGTGTTGGAGGTCAACTCTTCGCCGGGGCTGGAGGGCGTAGAAAAAGCCACCGGTATCGACATTGCCGCCGAAATCATCAAATACATCGAAGACAAAATCCGCTCCAACGAAGAAGACGTAGTGGGCGTTTAAGTTCAATTATGACACTACCTCATTTTGACACAGAGGCACAAAGGCCTAACAGAGAAAACAGAGTCTCAATACGTTAATTATCAACTAACTCACTTCTTTTTCTCTGGGTAAATCTCCCTGTGTCTGTCGGCCCGCCGATGCGATTAAAATGAATTAACCTGACTACTATATGCCTGCTCTCGATTCTGATTTGAAGAAAGCCATTGTACAGATGCCCGCTGGGGAGAAAGATAAACTCCTGCTGAGGCTGGTGGCCAAAGACGTCACGCTGACCGAAAAACTCCAGTTTGAACTGGTTGAACGCGGACAGACTATTGACGAACGGCGCGATCTGATCCGGCAGTTCATTGACCGAACGGCCAAACTCCATCCCGACTCGGCGGGCTGGCTGATGATGGACATGCGTACGGTGTCGGGCTACATTACAAGGCACGTGAAGGTGACGAAAGATACATACGGCGACATAGAACTGAGCCTGTACATGCTCAACACACTATACGAGCACAACAAACCGCTGCTTTCGACCTACAACAGCCGTACCGACAAGTGCGCAGAATACGTAGCCAAACGTACTGAGCAAACGCTCAAAAAAGTCCAGAAACTCAACCCTGATTACCACATCGAGTTTGCCGATGCCCTCAATACGCTTCTCGGATGGCTACACCACACTGCTCCTGCCCATTACGCCCGGCAGCTTGCCCTGCCGCATGAATTTGCTATGTAATCACCAATAAAACACTAACAATCAATAATTTAACTCATAAACTGGTTAGAAAATTTCAGTACTGGACATTGAGGGCTTAAAATAGCAAAAGCGAGGGTTATAGGTTTGTTTTGCTGTGTGACGAACATAAACAAAATCTACTTCTCGCTTTTGGACAAAACTAAGGAGTATGACGAACTTTTGCGCCCTGCCTTGCTGAAAAACTTGGTTTTGGT
>JACMPG010000140.1 GCA_014377625.1 Spirosoma sp. | reverse complement strand
GGTGAGAGCGTTGACTATCGCCAGCGTGTTTTTGGCAATATAACTCCCTCAATTGATCTAATTTATTAGGTCAAAATTCTGATTACTAAGTAGTTGTGTTTTTGAATTGTGAATTCTGCCATCAATTGTCCAATAACTACCCGCGTCCTACGGATCGTTGTTTGCGGTAGTTATTGGACAATTGATGGCGAATTGACCGGCGCGAGTATGGAGGCCAAAGGGATGCTGATCCTGAATTCGCTGCCCTGCCCCGGCTCACTCGTTACGTCGATGCGCCAGTTATGGGCCAGTACAATCCGCTGTACGTAACTCAGCCCCAGGCCAAAGCCTTTTACGCTGGGCTGGCTGCGGTCGTGAACCCGGAAAAAGGGTTTAAAAATCTGCTTCAGCTGGTGCGCCGGAATGCCAATACCCTGATCCCGAATGGTCAGCATTACCCCATTGGCGTCGGTAGCCGTGTTCAGAAACACCTGTGGGGTGCCAGGGCTGTACTTAACGGCATTGTCGATAAGATTATGCAGTACGTTAGTCAGGTGCAGCCGGTCGGCCATGAGCAGCGGATTGACCGGAAGGAATACCCGCAGATAATTGCCGTGCCGTTCGGCTATGGTTTCTATCAGGCTGCACAACGATACGGGTTCGGGGTTGAGGATAAGCGTGTTTTGGTCGGCGCGGGCCAGGGTTAGCATGGTTTCTACCTGGTGCTGCAGCCGTTCGGTTTCTTCTCGGATGATCCGGATATACTTTTCTGTGCGCTCAGGCTGGTTGCGGGCAATGGGCGAATCAAGGATATCAACTGCCATCCGAATGGCGGCAACCGGTGTTTGAAACTCATGCACAACTGAGTGCAGTACATCGGTCTTGATCGTCCCTTTTTGTCGGCGCAGCATCCGCCAGAGAATGTAACAAAACAGAGCCTGCGAGGGGAGTGCCAGAACGAGCAGAATCAGCCATGTTTCTGAAGTTGTGAGCGCAGGTAAACTCACTGGCATAGTCATTAGTGCAGAAAAAGAGGAGAGAACATGCATAATACGAGGTAGACAGGTTGCAGCACAGGAGGTCAGCAATAGAAAAAAAGCATATAGACGTACCTACTTATTCGAAGTCATCGAATATTACTACAAGTAGTCTTATTTCAACAAAAAAGCCTGCCATAAGCAGGCTTTTTTGTTGAAATAAGACGATTCTGATTATTCTGCTTCTTCCGGCTCAGTTTGGGTTGCGGCCTTTGGTTTGGTATCAACCGCAGGCTTCCGGGCTGTCGATGCTGTTGAGTTACCGGTTGCTGCTGCACTGGTTTTTGCCGTGGTAGCTCTGGTACGGATGCGGGGCGTAGCTTTGGCGGGGGCTTGAGCGGGTTGGGTAGAGGTGGCAGCGGCTGGTTTCGACTCGGCTTTTGCGGTTGCTTTTGCTTTAGCGTTGGCCGTGCGCTTGGCGTTCTTCTCGGCTTTGGCTGTGTTTTTCTTTGCTTTAGCCTCTTTCTTCTTCGTTTCCTTCTGAGTCTTACGGGCGGGTTTGGCCTGCTTCTTCTCATCTTTCTTGATCAGCTTGGCCAGTTTCTTGGCCAGTTTCTTGGCTGATTTCTCGATCGACTTCTTCATTTTTTTTGTGGCCTCACCTGCTCCGCTCAGCTTAGCTTCAATCGAACTGACGATCTCGGCCGTCAGCGATTTGGGGTCTTTCTCTTGTGTCTTCGTTGCCATGTAGTTATGGAGAAAATAAATTTACAGATAGGTACGGAACTTTGTTGACAATGAAACTACTGTTCTGGGTTTTCGTTATAATTTCCGAAGAAAATCCCAGCAGATAATACCCGCTGTAACAGCTATGTTGAGCGAATGTTTCGTGCCAAACTGTGGTATTTCCAGTGTCAGGTCAGCTTCTCTGACCACCTCTTCATTCACCCCATGTACTTCGTTGCCCAGAATAAAGGCGTACCGCTGGCCGGGTTCAGGTTGAAAGTCAGACAGCAACACACTGCCTTCGGCCTGCTCAACAGCGGCCACAATCCAGCCTTGTTGCCGGAGTTCGCGCAGCAGAATCAAAATGTCGGGATGATACGTCCAGGTAACCGACTCGGTGGCGCCGAGGGCTGTTTTAGTAATGTCCCGGTGAGGGGGCTGCCCCGTTATACCGCACAGATACAGCGTTTCAGCCCGGAAAGCATCGGCAGTTCTAAATACCGATCCTACGTTGTTCAGGCTGCGGACATTGTCCAAAATAAGGCAATAAGGAAACTTGTCGATCTGCCGGTAAGCATCGACTGGTAGGCGGTTTAGTTCGGCGAGCGAACGTTTACGGGGGAGCATAAGCTGCGCAATTGGTTATGTGCAAAAGTAACGTTGCTACTGCAAACCTTACGGCAGTAACGTTGCAGTTGGCACAGCGGGTAACCCAATGCGTGCTGACTCTGATAGAAAGTTATTAGTGAATGGAAACCCTGGAAAGTTGTCTGCCAAGTTTATGCAGGGCTTTTTGGAGTTGGGCAGCCTGCTCAGGACAGAGGTGAGTGGTACCGGATATTGTTTGGCTGAGTAGTTGGGTGTTGATCCCGATTTGTTCTGCCAGGCGAGTGGCCTTTAACTCCCGGAGCAATTCCCAGACGACGCTGGTTTCGTAGGCGGGCTGGAAACGCAGGGCATCCAGATTTTGATGATCGTCGGCAATGCCGGCCAGCAGAGTCCGTACCTGTGCCATGATGCAGTCTGCCGTACAGCCCCGCGTAACCAGAAGGAGGTTGGGTAGTTCAACCCGCGCCCATAGTATAGTCTCGCTTTTCTCGAACACTACAGGAATTGGACCTGAGTGAAGCAGAGCCGTTTGCCAGCAGCCCGCATTCGGCCTGCTATGTATATATTTTAGCACGGCATCGGCAGTTCCATCGGGAAAAGTCTCAGCCCCAGGAATGGGCATGACAAAGTCCGCTGTATTTCGAGTATAACCATAATGGCCAAGCTGACTGGTAGTTACGCGCCAGTCAGCCTCACTCAGTAAATCGGGAAGCATGTTTAACTTCATATATTCAATAGTCTTAAAAGCGAAAATCAAGCGAAATTAAGTGTGTTTCACACATTTCAGTGTAATTGATAGATAATTTAATTTCGTATTGACATAAAGAATATTATTATAACAAAAAATAAGATTTTCTCCATTTTTGTAACTGTATTTCCTCTTATTGATGTATATGCACATAATGTTTATACCGGGTTCTACGCTGTAGCAAGTGAATTTTAGATGACTTTTAGGTTATAAACTGACTTTTCTATGATGTGTCCGTTTGTTTTATTTTCTATTTAGATATATAGCATACTTCAGGTAGTCTATTAGTGGAAAAATAAAATAAAAATATATATTTGCTTCACTGTAGCAGTCATACTGCTTCTGACGAAGACATGCCAGATTCACGCGTGCTTATGAAACTAACCCTACTCCTGCTTCTGACTACTTTAGTATGTCAGGGGCAGTCAGATACGACTCGGTCAACCCAATACAGTCTGGAAACGGGCGGTATGCTCAGTACAGACGGCCTGACGCCTTTCTGGTTTCGTACCAATCAGCTTGGAGTTGTGCCGCTAACCGGTTCGTTTGGCTTTGTACGGGCTGGTATCCACGGACAGATCGGGAAGGCCACTAACAAACGGTGGCAATATACGTATGGTCTCAATGCCGTTGCCAATGCAGGTCAGTCAACGAAGGTGCTGTTTCCCGAAGCGTATTTCCGGGCTGATCACGGGCTGTTGCGTATTCAGGCGGGGCGGTGGCAACAGGTGCTGGGCGTAGCTGATACGCTGCTGTCGTCGGGTACATATATATGGTCGGGGAATGCCCTGCCGCTGCCGCGGGTTCAGGTGGGTACGAGTGGTTTCGCGCCTGTTGGCTTTACGCGGGGCTGGCTGGCCATCAACGCCAACATTGCACACGGCTGGTTTGGCAACACCGGTAAAGTAGAGGGGTCATACCTGCATCAGAAAGCCATTTATTTTCGGGTGGGCAAACCCGGCGGGTCGGTCAAACTCATTGGGGGCATTACGCATGTGGTGCAGTGGGGCGGGCAGTCTTCGGCTAAGTTCATTGGGAAAGACGGTAAGCTACCCTCCTCACTTACCGATTTTGTCTATGTCTTCGCTGCCGTTAGCCCGCCACAATCGCTGTCGGGGCAGATTTCTACCCATGATTTGTCAAATCGCTACGGTAACCACCTCGGCTCGGTCGATTTTGCGATGGACTGGTCGTTGCCCGCTGCTTCCCTATTGGTATATGTACAGCGTCCCTACGATGATGACACGGGTGTATTGTTCATGAACTTACCCGACGGCCTGTATGGTGTTTGCTGGCAAAACCGCGCCACCGGGCGGCAGCGGGGCTTCCGGCTGGATCGACTAACTACCGAATTTCTCACTACGCTCAATCAGAGCGGATTTCGGCTGGGTGGTGGTCATTTTCAGGGTGCCGACGACTACTTCAATAATTTCCAGTACGTAGATGGCTGGATTTATAAAGACCGGGTTATCGGTACGCCATTTTTCACGCGCCGGACCGACGCCCGCGCCGATCATCAGGATCTGCTGGGATTATCTAAAACGAAACTTCCCATTGTCAGTAACCGGACGCAGGTCATTCACGCCGGTTTGCAGGGCGGGTGGCCGTCGGGGGTGCGGGTGCGGATGTTGCTGTCGCAAAGCTGGAATTACGGTCGTCCCGAACAACTTGGCCCCATCATAGCGTATCCGCAATTTTCGGGTATGGTCGAGTTTACCGTACCGACGCCTTGGCTAAACGGGCTTGATCTGCGGGTAGGTGTAGCTGCCGACCGTGGTCAGTGGCTCAACAACTCAACTGGAGGCTGGCTGAGCCTGCGAAAGACGGGTTTTTTCTAAGACTTTTCCAGAAGAGTAAGGATAAAAAGAGGCAGCGGGCGCTGCCTCTTTTTTGTTTCCCGCGTATCAAGGCACTTTTGAGCCATTTTTCAATTTCAGTAACAAAAGGTTGCTTAGTCAGGGTCACCGCTTCTAATGCTGCTTTTCAGGCCCAATCCTGATATGTATATCAGGACTTTTGCCCCTGAAATACGTCTGCTGAGCAAGGTTGCTATCAAATTCAGAGAGTACTATGTAATTGCTTACCGATTTTTAGATCCTACAGTTTACTTTTTAGTTAAAAAAATAACAATAATAATAACATTAAAGATTAATTTAATAAAATAATTCATTTTTAATTAATCTTCGTTTAATACAAACGCCATGAATATTTTTATTCGCTAAATTATGTTATAAAGGGGTATAGAGTGATCATAATTAATTCGTGATAAGGTCTTATCCGTGTGTTAATCAGGATTTAAGGTCGATTTGTGTAGGTACATCAGTTTTGTCTCAACTGGCAGAGACAAAAACGATATACCAGAATGAGACAATTTCCTGCTCCTGCCAGCAACCTCCTTTCAACTATGATTGCCCTGTTCATAACCAGTTTCCTGATCGCCTGCAGTCAGCAGCAGATTGACCCGATCAGCGAGAATGACCAAACGGGGGGTTACGTAGCTGCAGCCCGCCAGATCATAGATTCTAACGCGACGCTGAAATCAGTAGCTACGTTTCCTGTCGGTATTGCTACTGGCTCGCGGTTGGTTGCTCAGAACCGGAAAGCAGCAGATCTGGTAGCTGCTCAATTTACTTCGAAAACTGTGTATGCATATATGAGTATCGAGCCGACGCAGGATACGTTCAACTTCGGAGAGTCTGACTATTGGGTCAAGTATGCACAGTCGCATTCGGTTCGCCTGCATGGGCATTGCCTAGTTTATCATACCGGAGCACCTGCCTGGATAACACAGTTCAAAGGCACTACTAATGAGTTTGAGCAGGCTATTAAAAATCATATACAAACGATTGTCGGGCGTTATAAAGGAAAAATGAAAAGCTGGGATGTAATCAACGAAATTACTTATTACAACTCAGGCGCAATTGCCCAGACGCCATTCCGAAAAATGTACGCTGATGACAAATCATACATGGAGTTTGTGAAGCGTTGCTTTCAATGGGCGCATGAAGCTGATCCTGATGCATTACTCTTCTACAACGACGCACTATATGAAACGTCGCCTTCGAAAGTAGAAGCTATTATAAACATGGCCGCTGATTTCAAACGTAGTGGTACCCCTATTCATGGTTTGGGAACGCAAATGCACGTCGACATCAATACGCCCGACGTTGGAATCCGTAATTCGCTGCTCCGTCTTGCATCAACTGGCCTGTTGATTCATATATCAGAATTGGACATATGCGTAAACCCAAATAAGGACGCCATTACTACTATCTCTGCAAAGATGAACGATGCCCAGCAGAACAAATACAAAGTGGTAGCTTCGCTTTATAAGCAACTGGTTCCTGGCCGTCTTCAGTATGGCATTACGTTGTGGGACTTGAGCGACGCTGATAGCTGGCTGGTGGTTCAAAAGAATCGTGTTGACGCCCCCTGCATCTTCGATGCCAACTACAACAAAAAGCCTGCGTTTTATGGCCTTTTAGAAGGGCTGATGAAGTAAGCACACCGGCTGGAGATAAAAACGTTGCTCTGAATTTTTCTCTCTCCGTTCATTTATGCTGAGCGGTCCCATCACCTCCTGAAGGTGGCGGGACCGCTCATTTTTTTAGCCAATCGCCTGATTGTAAGAGGGTAGAGGTAAGAGTGGGCGGGCGAATAATCACGCCCCTGTTCTATAGTAAGGTTATTTACTAAAATAAATTATCGTTACTTTGTAGTTATAATATTTAAAATAAATTTCCTCTTTATATATTGCACTCGCTAAAAGTAGTAACAACCTAAAATGAGCGAATTATGAAGAAGGCGTTAGTGTGTGGAGCCGGCGGTTTTATCGGTGGTCATTTGGTAAACCGTTTACAGTCAGAAGGATACTGGGTAAGGGGTGTTGATATCAAACATAACGAGTACGGCAACGAACACGCCGACGAGTTCATAATTGGCGATTTGCGCGACCCCTTAGTAGCAGCCAAAGTGGTAACATCTGATTTAGATGAGATCTACCAGCTTGCCGCTGACATGGGTGGTGCTGGATTCGTGTTTACCGGTGAGAATGACGCCAGTATCATGCATAACTCAGTGCTGTGCAATCTGAACATTCTGGAGGAGGCCAAGCACAAAGGCGTGAAGCGGATTTTCTATTCGTCGTCGGCCTGCATGTATCCAGAGTATAACCAGATGGATCCCGATAACCCTAAATGCTCCGAAGATTCGGCCTACCCGGCTGCTCCAGACAGTGAGTACGGCTGGGAGAAACTCTTCTCGGAGCGGCTGTACCTGACCTATCAGCGTAACCACGGTATTGAGGCCCGCATTGCCCGGTTCCACAATATTTTTGGCCCGCAGGGAACCTGGGAGGGTGGCCGCGAGAAAGCCCCCGCTGCCGTGTGCCGTAAAGTAGCCATGGCCGAAGATGGTGGCTCTATCGACATCTGGGGCGACGGCAAACAGACGCGCTCATTCCTGATCGTTGATGAGTGCATAGAAGGTATCCGCCGGTTAATGCAATCCGACTTTTCGGGGCCAGTCAACATCGGATCGGAAGAGATGATTTCGCTCAACGACTTTGCCCGCATGGTTATCGGGTTATCGGGTAAAACTATCAGCATCAATAACATTACCGGGCCAACCGGCGTGCGAGGTCGCAATTCTGATAATCGGCTCATTCAGGAAAAACTGGGCTGGGCACCGGCCACCCCGCTACGTGTGGGCGTTGAGAAAACGTACTACTGGATTGCTGAACAAATCCAGAAAAAAGCCCCGGAGCACGAACTGGTAGAAGCCTGATGGAAATCATAACGGCTACGCTGCAAACCCTGACCGGTGAGGTAACGGCTCACCGGTCGGGCAGCAAGCAGGTTTTTCTGCGCCAGACCGACACCCCCATCAGCCTGACACAGGTAGCCCACGGTTCGTTTCAGTCGTCCGACTATTGCGAACTGCACAGCCACGCCACGATGGAGGAAGTGTTCTTCTTCCTGAGTGGCCAGGGTGCCTACACGGTTGGCAGTGAAACGATTCCGCTCGAATCCGGCGTGTTTGTGCGTATCCCGGCAGGCATACCGCACCGGCTCGAAGCCCACGGTACCGACCCCCTGACCTACGTGTATTTCGGCGTAGCCACGTAACACACCCCACAAGTATGACACAGGTTTTATCGACTCATTTATACGACGCTGGCCTGGAAACGGCAGTGAACGAACTGATTACGCAGGTTATCGCGCCCGATCTGCCTGACAACAGGTGTGTGAGCGCGACTGGTGCGCATGGCATGATTACGGCCATGCACGAACCTGACTTTCGGCAGGTGCTGGACCAGTTTTACTGGAACCTGCCCGACGGCATGCCCGGCGTATGGGTGGGTCGCCTGAAGGGAGCTACCCAAATGAGCCGCTGCTACGGTCCCGACTTTTTTAAGCGGGTGTTTGAGGAAAGTGCCGACAAACCCGTGCGGCATTTTCTGTGCGGGGGAAAAGACGGCGTGGCCGACAGCCTGAAAACTGCCGTGGCTGACAAATTCGGCAATCACAACGTAGTAGGTACGTTTTGCCCGCCCTTCCGCACCCTGACCAACGATGAGTTTCGGGCGTTGGGCGAGACCATCAACCAGTCGGGGGCCAATGTGGTCTGGATTGGGCTAAGTACGCCCAAGCAGGAACGCTTTGCCCGGCAACTGGCGCAGTACACCGCTGTTCATTTCATTGTGACGGTAGGGGCGGCTTTTGATTTCCATACCGGCAACGTGCGGCAGGCCCCGGCCTGGATGCAGCGGCTCTCGCTGGAGTGGTTTTTCCGGCTGCTGATGGAGCCAAAGCGACTGTATAAACGATACCTCGAAATTGTGCCGCTGTTTATTTTTTACAACCTGCGCGAGCTGGTAACGGGCAGCGATAATCAACGGCGTATACCCCACCCCCTGCCCCTCCCCTAAAACAGGGGAGGTGAGTACTGACGCAAATTCGTTTCTGACGCCGGATGGTTTAGCCCCTCCCCTGTTTTAGGGGAGGGGCTGGGGTGGGGTAAACACGCAAAATCATACGCCTGTTTATGTACTGTGGCGCAGATGGCGGTGTCGAACTTGTCTCGTGCGTCCTGCGCGTTGGTGCGGGCCATTTGTCGGCGCAGGGGGGCGTCTTCAATCAGGCGGAGCAGATGAGCAGCCGCCCGGTCGTTCTGGCCAAAGCGGTACAGAAATCCGTTTTTATTGTTCTGAATAATTTCGGGAATAGCTCCTACGTCGGTCGATACCACCGGCATGCCTACCGACATAGCTTCGAGTAATACTGTGGGTACACCCTCGGCCATGGAGGAAAGAAAGAAGACATCAAAGCCCGACAGGATGGTATCGACCGGTATTGTTGACTCGAAAAAGCGGATACGGTCGCTCAGACCGTTTTCTGTCACAAAGCCCTGAACCTGAGTTTGGTATGTAGCCTGGTATGAAGTTGTAACAGCTCCCACCACCACAAAATATACATCCTGATCGGTGCAGGCCAGTACCTGCCGGGCAATGCGTACCCATTGATCGTGCGACTTTTGCCGGTTGCGGTTGCCTACCGTACCAATAACAAGGGCATTATCTGGCAGACCCAAAAACTGCCGGGCATCGCGTTTTTTATCGGTAGTGCTGGTAAAACGGCTGGTTTCTACGGGTGGGTAAAATGGAAACAGCCGATTCAGTACCGAACCGGACAGATAGTGTTTTTGAGCTACGAGCGTACCGGTACTCATGACTGCTCTGGCCCACCGGCTCACCAGTTGACCATACACAAAGCGCAGGGGCGGGGGTGAGAACGTACTCAGCAACTGCCACACCACCGACACCCCGGCGCGTTTGGCCGCCAGCACCGCCTGTATGTTCAGCAGTCCGCACACCTGCACCACATCGGGCCGCACCGTTTCGATCAGCAACTGAATAGCCCGCACGTCACGTCCGAAGGAGGCTACGTAACGCGTGTTGTTTTTCAGGAATGAATTGAACCGAAGCCGCTGAAAATCGAACGTCAGCACCTCAACACCAAGCTCCCGGAAGTGCGCGTGCCAGGCCGGGTCGAAATCGGAATGGACGCACAGTACCGACTCATAGCCCTGATTTAGCAGCGGTTTGTGTAGCCGGTTTACCTGGTTGTGCGGACCGCCGTAGGTGGGGGTGAACACGAATATCAATACTTTCTTCATGGAGAGATCTGAGCTGATTGGCCAGCCGCGAAATAGCGGCTTCGGGAAACGTGTAGTTGAGTGTACGACCCCAGTATAGGTCAGACACGGTAGTCGACAGACCCGCCAGTTGCCGAAGGGCATCGGACCGTTGCAGGTCGATTACGTAGCGGGGGGGGAGGTTAATTTCTTCGGCCAGGGCGCGTAGTTTTTGATGGTAAGACAAAATCACCAGCCGATTCTGCGTAACGGCACCCAGTACGGCACTGTGAAAACGCGACGCCAGCAGCACCCGGCACGCTTGCATCTGAGCCAGCAGCGCGTTCAGATCATTGGCGAATACATAGACCTCCGAAGCTACGCCCCGCTGTTGCAGGCGCTGATGCAGTTGCTGCATAATGGGTTCGTCGCTTTCGCGTTGCCCCGACCGGATCACGAACAGACGCACCCGGACGGAGCCTTTCTCAGTAACCGAAAACGCCGTTAGTTCGTCGGCAACGGTGTTGACCAGCGCATCGTCAGAAATAGCTTTATCCTGCTGCGCCTGTAGCGACGTAAGCGACACACCCACGATATTTTCTTTCGGTACGGTTTTACCCGGATCGTGCAGCAGCATGGCCAGGTCGGGGTGTGTCAGGGTAGTGCGAATACCCAGCGAGGCCAGCATCCGCGCCGAACTGCCGTCGCGCACGGTAATCTCATCGCAGCGGCTGGCAAATTGCCGGGTCAGGAACCGGGTAATGCCCCGGCGAATGGGGCCAAACCCATTGCCAATGCAGTGTGTGCTGGCCCCGCGCCGTTTGGCCCGCGCAAACAGGTAATTGATCCGGGCCAGGTACAGCCAGTGCCGCAGTAGCCGAACGGGGTTGTAGTCGTCGTGGTAATGCGTGCCGCCACAGAGTACCAGCGTATCGTCGGGACCGATAGAGCGGATAAAGTCGGTATAGCTGCCGTGAAACAGTGTCCGGTTATGGCCCCAATTTACATCGACGCCGTTTTTGTACTTGATGGTCACGTGGTAGTTATCGGGCAGCGTGCTGAGGTAGCCTCCCAGCATGGCTTCGTCGCCCGTGTTGAAACCACCGAAGTGGCCTAAGATGAAGAGTTTACTCATGCTGCTGTTATGATTAGGTGATTGATCTCTATGGGCGGGGAGGCCGGAAAAAATCTGGCTGGATTTCCAACAGCAATACTGTTCGCCGGAATATCTTTCACAACGACTGTACCCGCCCCGATTTTTACGTTGTCGCCAATTGTAATTTCTCCAATGATGCACACATTGGCACCCACGTCAACGTTATTGCCCAAAACGGGGCAACCGCTATACGTACCGTCTTTGTTCTGCTTATTGCCGATGGTTGTATTATGCCGTATCCGGCAATTTTCTCCAATAACTGTGTTGTCATTAATAACCAGAGATTGCCCATGATGAAGAGCCAGCCCCTTGCCTATGGTTAGTTTATAAGGTATTTCAATACCAAGCACCCATTCAATACAAACTCTGTAAATAATCAGATAGGGAACCATTATCACCAGCAACAAGGGATGTAGCGTTGCTATATGGGCGATACGAAACATAGTCAGTACGATTCTACCTTTGATACTATTTCGTTTCCAGTCCTGAAATATGGATAGTGGAGTCATATAATTAGTGAATTTATGGCTTAGATAACGGGTATAATTCGCGTAAAGAGAAAGCTTCAGACGGGTTCTATATGCGGATTTGTTTGTTGTGGAAAATGCCTATTCTTCTTCTTGTCAGTAGTATGCTTTGAGTCGGCGATGTTTTGATGAGGGAAATAGCCGATCTTATAGACTATGAGGTAAAAGAGAACCATAAACCCAAAGTAGATAGATACGTTATCGGTCAGGAGTATGATATTGAGCATGACTATCATGCAGAATGCAGCACTATTCCTGGCGAGGTAGTGGATGAATTTATACAGAAAGATGGGGAATAAGAAAATTCCGAATTCCAGATAATACTTTAAGATATCTGAATGTAGATTGACCAGTGTACCTTCGCTATTGCCGCTTTCGACAAGTCTGTTTAATATAGTTGAAATACTCCCAACGCCCATCCCAAACCAGTTTATGTAACCCGTTTTTGCCAGAACGGTATTATATAAATCTACCCGTCCCATGAATAGAAAATTTGATGAAACCCCGAGCGTACTCGATATAGCTTCGTCAAACTGACCATTAATGAGTAAAAGTAAAATCCATAGATAAGCGAAATTAAAAACTGTTAGAGATATACTATACAGTCGTCGGTTATAATTGATTTTTAAGGATGTGAATACGAATTGAACAAGTATGGCAGCCAGAAATCCAACAAATGCAACTCGCTTAAAGGACAGAATCATGAAAAGAATAGCTATTACTGCTTTTGGCTTGTCTTTTTCAAAAATAAAATATAAGCTGAGTAGAGAAAAATAGAATGAAAGTGATGACTCTGTCTGAATCGATGAGGTGAGAAGGCCCGCTACGATTTCGCCTGGATTGAGCAGCACACTCAGGAGTGCACTGCCTTTATCAATCATGAAAATACCGACTAAGGAATATAAAGCCCAGGTTAGAATTGAACCGGTATGGTGCGTTAGGTTTCCGGCGACCATCACGGCAAAAAAAAGCGCGCCTGCTAAGAGGAAACTTTCCTGAAAATACTTGGTATACAAGTCACCGTTGACCAGTAGAACCAGCAGATTGAGAAAGCAGAGTATGCCAATCGTTCGGCTCAGTCTGGCTAAATCGCCCGCAGCAAACCAGACGCGCCGTACGTTGATAAGACTAATTCCGAGGCCAATGGCTGGTAAAGCATACTGAAAATATTTTAGCGTACCCGATGCATCCAGATAGTAGAGAGCTACGCTGAGCAAGTACAAAACAGCAAGGAACGGACCGGCGAGTGATTTCATTTGTCGATGATGGTTTGGCTCTCTCTACTACTTATGATAATGAACGGCACTACGTATACGTCATACTAATTCAAGTGATGTTTTTTTGCGGTGGCGGGTTTCGAACCGGTAGGAGCGAACGGAGTTCAGCAGGTTAAACACGTTGACCACTATATACGAAGTCAGCACCCCCGGTAGGCCAAACCGGTACACAAAATAGCTGCACAGCAGGGCCACACAGGCATTGCCGAGGTTAATGCGGGTAACGAGTTCAGGCCGGTCGATGGAGCGGAAAAAGGCTTTGAAGACGTTGGCCGTGATTTCGGGAATGATACCCAGCAGCAGGGCGCAGAGCCACAGCGGTTTCAGATCATACTTGTCGTTGTAAACGTAGTGTTCAATACTGCCCGACAGCCCCAGTATCACCAGCAGATACAGCACGGGAATCAGCACGAACAGCCCCGAAACCTGTTGGATCAGTTTATGCGGATTCGCTGACCGGATGAAGAAAGGCACCAGCAGGCTCACAATGGCAATATTGAGGTGTGTGATAGGCAGACTGATGTTTTGCAGGGCTTTGAAGTAGGCGTTCAACTCGCTGGAGTAGAACAGTGGCAACAGAATGAAATAGATATTGCTGGGTACCCACGACAGTATGCCCGAGGAGACGCAGTGAAACGCGTACTTCTTCTGCTGTACCATCATGTCCCGGAACTGTAGCCACGCCAGAGGTCGGTACAGCACAGTGCGGAACTGCTGATTCGACAAAACGACGGGTAATACGCTCAGAATCGTGGCCCCGTTCAGCACCAGAAAGGCGTTGAACAGCGATTGCGGAATTACGTAGTTCAGCAGCAGCAGCCCCGCCGAAATCAGGACGAAATACAGGACGCTGATGTACAGTGACCGACCAACGGACAGGATAGATAGAAAGTGGCGTTTGTAAAAATAGATGACGCAGGTCGTGAGCGTGTACGACGCATATACGAACAGGTAGGCGTGGGCCAGCCAGCCCACCACCGTCAGCCCCAGCGCCAACAGAAGCAGTAAGTTGGTAAAACTGGCATTGAGTGCAGTATACTGCCGGGTGTCGCCGGGTCTATTTTTGTAATAGTTGTAGGGTTCCAGCCACACCGCCCCGAAGACAATGATCGTTAGCAGATATAGCGAGTACAGGCTGCCAAACAAGCCATAATCGGTAGGTGTCAGCAGCTTCACTAAAAACAGGTTGAGTAGAAAATTACTGCCTGAAAACAGCACCTGATCCAATACTGCCGTTCCTCCTTTTTTCAGATACGCTTTCATCAGAATGGGCTTATAAATACGTCAACACGCTTTTTTATCCCCTTTTATCATGCTCGTTGCCGTCCACCAGCAGATTTTGAGGTCGAGCCAGACTGACTGCTTCTGGATGTATAGCCGGTCGAGCCGGACGCGGTGGGCCATGTCGATGAGTTGCGCGGTTTCGCCCCGGTGACCACGTACCTGCGCCAGACCCGTAATGCCGGGTTTCACGGTGTAGCGGCTTGGGTAATGGGGCAGCGTGTGCCAGTGCTGGGCGTCCAGTGCAATGGGGTGCGGGCGCGGACCAACCACGCTCATGTCGCCCCGCAGGACGTTTAGTATCTGGGGGAGTTCGTCGAGGTTGGTTTTACGCAGCACTGCCCCAATGCGCGTAACGCGGCAGTCGTTTTTGGTGGCCTGTTTGAACTGCGCGTTTGGTTCGTAGCTCATTGTCCGAAACTTCAGACACCGGAACAGCCGCCCATTACGTCCGGTCCGCAGCTGCACGAACAGAGCCGGGCCGGGCGAGGTAAGCCGGATGACGATACTCAGCAGGGGTACCAGCCAGACCATAACCAGCAGCATAGCCAGCGTGGCTATTAGTAGATCGAGCAGTCGCTTGCCCCAGACAACACGTCCGGCAATTTCTGAAACGCTGTCGGCCTGGTGGGTAGCCGGTTCAGCATACGAGGTAGGTAAGCTCAGCATGAAATAGACGATTTGAGGTTTTCGGTCGATTGATGTAGTCCGGACCGGGAGACGCACCGGCGCACCGGCCCGGACTACCCATAATCGCCCTATGCTTTCAGGGCTTTTTTCGATTTGCGATCTTCTTTCTCGTAGTAACCGTAGCTGTAGTAGTACGACTGGCCTTCGCCAACGGCGTTCAGCACCACATTGAGCCGGGGAAAGCGTTGC
>JACMPG010000139.1 GCA_014377625.1 Spirosoma sp. | reverse complement strand
TGTGTACGAATGTATTTATGGCGGGAAACGAATTTTTGCACATCCGCTTCAAAGACTATACGCGTAAAAATGAGCCAACACCAATACCAGCTCTGGCAGAATGCGTTAGCTTGGGCCGCGTAGGGCTAAAGTCAAGCTAAGCTACCGTTCACTATATTTTTATTTGGCAAAGTAAATTTTTGTGCTACATTACTCGCTAAAAAGTAGCTGTTGTTAATTCCTACTCCCGCTCATTCGATAGCTTCATGCATACCGATACCGCTTTTACCCCGAAGCCATGCCCCCCCCTGCCGACTCACCGGCCTACCGAGAAAGAGTAGGTTCACTGCCCCTGGCCGATACGTTATCGGACGCGCGCTTCCGCTCGTGAACTCGACACTGGTTCTTCACTTTGTTTGGTCAAAAATTAAATTAATCAATTAATTATTTGCATTTTTTTGTTATGAGACACCGAATCTGCACCTATTTGGGTGAAATCTGCACATGGGTCTGACGGCCTTGGGCTAAACTTGCATAGGTATTCAGGACCGGAAAGCGCCCCTCTTTTATCCCTCGATTGGGGAGAATAATCCGGGATTAAATGCCGTCAAACCTTCAACTTTTTTTACCCTGATGTTCAACCTTTTTCCTGCTTCGTTTATGCGCTTAATTTCTATTAAATCCGTGCGGTGGACCTTGTATTGTCCCCTACTATTACTGCTGCTGGTGAGCAGTCGGCCCGGCTTAGCCCAAACTATCCGATATGTGAAACCCACTGCCAGCGGCACGGGAACGGGCATTAGCTGGGACAACGCCAGTGGCAATTTACAAGCCATGATCAACATTGCGCCCACTCAGATTTGGGTAGCCACCGGCGTTTATTCACCCGGCCCTAACCGGGGCGATAGCTTTGCAATGAAAAACGGCGTGGCGATCTACGGCGGTTTTGCCGGTAGCGAAACGTCCCTCAGCCAACGGGTGCTGACCTATCCAGCCAATACCACACTAACGGGTAATAACAACAACTACCATGTTGTTCGCAACCCCGTGGGCCTGACCAACACTGCCGTGCTGGATGGCTTTGTGATCACCGGGGGTAATGCCACTGCCGCCACGGCTAGTTTTCCCGACAATTCGGGCGGAGGTATGTTTAACAACGGCAGAGGGGCGGGCAATAGCTGTAGCCCATTGGTTCGCAACTGCCTGTTTCTAGTCAACGGTGCCGAAAACGGCGGGGCCATGTATAATGATGGTTCATCAGGCGGCAACAGTAGCCCGCTGCTGGCAAACTGTTTGTTTGAGCGCAACCTTGCTTTTCATGCCCTGGCTATCGGCACGGGCGGGGGCGGGGCCATCTACAACAACGGTAACGGGGGAAATGCCAATTTCAGCCTGACTAACTGTTCGTTTCTATCCAACAGAGCTATAAATGGAGAGGGCGGGGCCATCTACAACAATTGTAATTCAGGTAACGCCAGAGCCAGCCTGACCAACTGTTCGTTTCAAGCCAATCGGGCTAAGAATCTGGGCTATACCATTTTTAACGATGGTAGTACCGCTAATACAGGGCCTACCCTGACTAACTGCGTGCTATGGGATGCCAGCGGGGGCAACACCTTGAGGATATCTGGTGCGTCTGTGTTTACCGTCCGGTACAGTCTTTTCGATTCCAGAATCAATAGTATTTACTACACAGACGGGCCGGGTAACCTGAAGGTTGCCAGTTCGCCCTTTCCGAGCACTACGGACACGCGATTACCGGCTAATTCCCCAGCGAATAACGTCGGCGACCCGGCCTCTACCACTGCTACCGTCGGGGCAACAGACTTAGGCGGGAATCCCCGCATATCGGGGGGGCGCATTGACATGGGTGCCTATGAGTTTCAGAATACACCCAACTTCCCCCTGGCTATTACCACTCAGCCCGAAGCCGGGTCGGTCGTCTGCGCGGGGAGTAGCGTGACGGCCAGTGTGAGCGTAACGGGTACGGTCACGGGCTACCAGTGGTTCAAAGACGGTACACCGCTGAATCCGGCCCAGACTTCGGCTACCCTTTCGCTGACCAATGCGCAGGCGGGCGATGCGGGCAGTTATTCGGTCGTCGTCACCGGAGCCAATAACAGCGTCACCAGCAATGCCTTCAGCCTAACGGTCAACGCCCTGCCCACCAACGTGAGCCTCACCAGTAACGGCCCGCTCACCTGCGCCCGGCCCAGCGTGACGCTGACGGCCACGGGTGGTAGTTCGTACAACTTCAGCGCGGGAGCCAGCCAGATTGGGGGCAGTACGGGGAATACCGCCACCGTCACGGCGGGGGGCACCTATACCGTTACGGTAGCCAACGCCAGCGGTTGTCGGAGCACCACTACCACTACGGTAGTGAGCAACACGGTGGCCCCCACCGCTACGCTCACCGCGTCGTCACTGAGTTTCTGCGCCGGTACCAGTGCCACGCTCACGGCGGGGGGGGGACAGTCCGATGGGTCGGGTTCCTACACCTTCAGTGCAGGAGCCAGCCAGATTGGGGGCAGTACGGGTAATACCGCCACCGTCACGGCGGGGGGCACCTATACCGTTACGGTGGCCAGTGCCAACGGCTGCACCAGCACTACCACCATCACGGTAACGCTCCTGCCCCGGCCCGACGCGCCCACGCTCACGGCCACCAGCCGTACCGTGTTCAGCAGCAGTACGCCCCTTTCGCTCACGCCTTTCATCAGCCTGACAGGCAACCCGATTCGCTTCTTCGCTGCGGGCGGTGCTGAACTGAATCCGCCCAATGTTGATGTCAGCACGGCTGGCGTACAAAGCTTTTCGGCCACCCAAACCAACGCCAGCCAGTGTCAGAGTTTGCCCACACCCTTCAGCCTGACGGTGTTGCTCTCCACGCCCGACAACCAGACCAGTTGCCGCAGCAGCAGCATCGTGCTGACGGCCAACGCGCTGGGCACCCGTTACGAGTGGTACAAAAACGGCCAGAGTGCGCCCTTCAAACTCACCGAGATTGCCAGCATTCAGAAAGGAACCGCCACCGCCAGCCTGACCCTGGTCAGCATCCAGACCACCGCCAAATACTACTGCAAGGTGTTTGATGCAACGGGCAGCTTCCAATGGTCGGGGCCCTTTACGGTGACTATCGACTATAGTTGCGTGGCACCGGGAGCAAGGCAGGCGGCCGCTTCGGTGGGCACGGGCGAGCCAGAAACGGGGTTGCAGGTCGTTTTGGCTCCCAACCCGGTCGAGGCTGGTCTGCTACGGGCCGTCGTCACCGGTGCCGAAGGTCAGCCCCTGCGCGTGAGCCTGACGGACCTGAAAGGGCAGGTACTTGGCCAGCAAAACTGGCCCTCGGCCGAAGCGGCTCAGGCCGTGAGCTGGGACATCAGCCAGCATCCGGCGGGGCTGTACCTGCTGCGGGCCAGCACCGACCAACAGGGGCTGGTCGTCAAAGTCATTCATCCGTAAGCCAGCAGGCCGGGGCAGGCCAAACCGACCAGCCCCGGCCTACTGGCTTATCCATTTTTTTACTACTCATTTTCTTCACAACCTGATCATGTAGTCTACTACTGGTTCGGCCAGCTTATCGATTCCGCTTTATCTGGGTCGTGGTCGTGAACGCCGTTCGCTGGCGCAGTTGCGCTACCTCCAGTCGGAGATGAACTACACCTGGCTGGTGTGGGATACGGGCGAGCGACTGCTGTTAGCGCGTTCGTTGGGCTACATGCTGGCCCGGCTGCCCGACAGTGATTTTGTGCGGCTACACCGGCAGTACGCCTTCCACCGGCATTGGGTCGGGGGTGTGGAGCGGGACCCAATGCCGGGGCCGTGGCGTGTCTGACGACGGGCGAGCGATTGCCGATCTCGCGCCGGCGGTGGGTATCGGTGCGGGCGCAGCTGTCAGGGTTGATACTTTAGAGCCAGTCCCATACGTATCCGGCCGTTGGCTGATAGGGTTTATCCAATTACCTATGTTTTCATTATGACCCACTTTACCGATCAGGACTTGATTGCCCACTACCTGACCACCCGTAATGAACGCTCCTTTGAGCAACTCTACGACCGCTATCGGTATCTGGTCTACCAACAATGCCTGATTATGTGCAAAGACCCTGACGAAGCCGAGGATTTGACCCAGGACGTTTTTATTCGGGTGGCGCGTCGCCTGGAGACCTATAAGGGCGAGGCCCGGTTTAGTACCTGGCTGCACCGGGTAACCCACAACCACTGTATCGACCAACTCCGCAAACAGCAACACCTCCGACTCCAGTACGAACAATACACCGTTACGTTTTTGGGCGGCACCGATGAGTCGGAACCCATATCAGACCGTGCGCTTGCCGTACTCGATCAGTTACTGAACCGGCTCCCGGTAGAGCAACAGGTTTTGCTGCGGACCAAGTACGAACAGGGCGTGGAAATCAAGGACATTGCCCACCAGCAACAGCTCACCCCGAGTGCGGCCAAGATGCGACTCAAACGCGCCCGCGACCGGGCCAGAAAGCTGTATATAAAACTGGCATCCGGAGTCAACCTAGAGTAACGCCCGCCACTGTCAAACAGCCATTGTGCCGGTACACTGTGTTTTTTTATGCCGGGAAACTCGTTGCTTTGCGGCTATGAAACATATTCTAACCGCGCTGCTGCTCAGCGTCACCCTGTCGGCACTGGGTCAGGCTTCGGTGGCCTATTATCCGTTCAACAACATCGTTACGGTCAGTACGAATCCCAACCGGGTTGCTTGGCTCGACGCCCGGCTCCAGACCAATACGGTGTTTGGGTCGCTCAGCACCACCCTTTGCCCTATGGTCAACGTAGTTCGCAAAACGCAGGTCAACTACTACACGGGGCTGGGCGTTCGGTTCAATTTCCTGAACGGGCTGGACAACCGGAGTGCGCTGGAAGGCTACTCGCTGCACGTGGGCGTTCGGGCGCAGGTACCGTTTGTGCCGCCATTGCGCGTGGCGTTCGAGCTGGCTCCCTATTCCCGCAAGGACTTCAAAACCGGCAATTTGCAGTCGTTTCTGGGGCTGGTATATCAGTTTCAGAAAAGGAGGTAGGTCGGACACTCCTGTCCGACCAGCCGCGAAGCGGCTAACAGTGTACCAGCATCGCAGCATCTTAGCTTCAACTCGTATCGTTAGCCCGTACCGGGCTGGTCGCACAGGAGTGTGCAACCTACTTCTGATGGTACGTCATTTCGCCGTGGGCGAGCTGGCTGGCACGGTCGAAGAGTTTAAGGGCCTGCTGGTAGGTTTCGTCAGACTCGCCGACGACCTTGAAAAACTCATTGTTCAAACCGGCTTTGTTGTTCTTCTGGTAAATGCTCCGCGCCACCAACGCCTTGATCTGCGTCTTGATAAAGCTTTTGGAGCGGCCATACTCCTCCCCGTTAAACTTGATACCCTCGTCGGTCGCGTCCTTGATTAGCTTTTTCAACTGCTCGTCGGTCACGTTCACAGTTTTGTCAAACTCGGCAAAGGGCATCTTCTCCAGCTTCTTCCGGTTGTCGTTGGTGTATTCCATGGCAAACTCGCGGACGATGTTCTTGCCGTACAACTGAATCAGGTACGGGGTCTGGAAACTCGAATCGCGCGGGATGAAATAGTCAGGCGTAATGCCGCCCCCGCCATAGACGGTTCGGCCTCCGTCGGTCTTGAACTTGAGTTTAGAATCATTTTTAATCGAGTCGGCCACGTAGTATTCGCCCCGTTTCGAGCGTAGTTCGAAGTCTTTTTCGTAGTCGCCTTCCTGCCCCAGTACATAAGGTTTCTGGATACTCCGGCCACTCGGCGTATAGTAGCGCGAAATAGTCAGCCGCAGTTCCGAGCCATCGGTGAGCGTTACCGGCATCTGCACCAGCCCCTTGCCAAACGACCGTCGACCGGCAATCAGGGCGCGGTCGTGGTCCTGCAACGCGCCCGCCACAATCTCCGACGCCGACGCGCTACCCTCGTCAATGAGCACCACCAGCGCACCGTCTTCAAACTGCCCGGCAATGTGGGCGGTTGTTTTTCGGTCGTAGCGGTTGTCTTTACCGTCGGTATAAACCAGCAGTTTGTCGCCCGAAATAAACTCGTCGGCAATGTTAGTGGCCCGGTCCATATAGCCGCCGGGATTGTTGCGCAAATCGAGCAGCAACTGCGTCATGCCTTTGACTTTCAGCGATGCCAGTGCGGTTCTGAACTCGTCGTAGGTCGATTCAGAGAAGCGGTTGATTTTCAGATAACCCGTTTTGTTATCGATCATGTAGGCAGCATCGACGGAGTAAGTAGAAATCCGGTCGCGGGTAATATTGAATTGCTTCGGTTCAGCACTGCCCCGACGCAGAATCGTGAGCTTAACATCCGTACCACGCTTACCGCGCAGGGCTTTATATACCGCGCTGTTATCAACTTTACCCTTGGCGTCGGCCAGCGGTTTGTCATTGACGCCAACAATTTTATCGCCACTCATAATACCGGCGGCTTCAGAGGGTCCACCAGCCAGGGGCGTCACGACGTAAACAGTGTCTTTATACACGTTGAACTCCACGCCGATGCCGTCGAAACCGCCTTCGAGCTGCGAGCGGGCGGCCACCGCATCAACCGGGTTCATGTAGGCCGTGTGCGGGTCGAGTTTATGCAGCATCTGCTCGATGGAATAATCGACCAGCTCATCAACGTTCACCGAATCGACATAGTTGTTTTCAATTAGCTGCAGCACTTCGCGGTATTTGGTGTAGCCCCGGCCAATGGTGTTCAGGCTCTGGGCACCACCAAAAAACGTGGCTCCAATGAGCATACCACCCGCCAGCGTAATGCCAAGCAACATGGGCAGCCGCACGGTAGTTTTATCGTTATTGATGTCAGGTTTCTTATTCATGTTATTATGCGTGTCGGTAAGGGGTATTTAGCTCATTCAGTTCATTAAAATGTTCAGGTTCCTTCGTCAGCATGACAAATCGGCTTTTCAACAGACTCTAAACTTGTCGAGGCTACCTTGGTATAGTGGTATAACGTTGAGCGACTATCTAAATGTTTGCCAAATGAGAGCGGGCAGAGAATTTTTAGTACTTCATTTATCCACCAACCGCCCAATAGATCTTTTGGCATGTTCATCTCATTCTAACGTAACGGATTTACCATTTCAGCGTCTCAAACATATTGATGTCTCTTTTTACCGGACTGATGCAACTCCTCTTTGTACTGTATTTACTTTTTATAAGTTTTCTGGGACTTACCGTTCTGTATCTCCTGCTGTTTGCCGTAGCGGGTAAACTGGGCCGGGCCGACGACAATCGCTCACCCCATCCGGCACCAGCCGCACCCGCGCCGGGCGAGTCCACGCCGGGCCGCCTGCACCGGATTGGCGTTCTGATACCCGCCTACAAAGAAGATGCCGTTATTGTTGAATCGGTGCAGGCCAATCTCCGGCAGCAGTACCCAGCCACCGCTTTCGAGTTAATCGTCATTGCCGATTCCATGCAGCCCGCCACGCTGGCCCGGCTGGCCCAGCTACCCGTCCGCGTCATCGAGGTGTCGTTTCCCATATCTACCGTTTCCAACGCTATTGGGGCGGCTCTGGCGAAATTTCAGAAAAATGAATACGACATTCTGGTGGTATCCGATGCCGACAACATTATGGCTACCGATTTTCTGGAACGCATCAATGACGCCTTCAACCGGGGCTGGCGGGTCATACAGGGGCACCGGGTTGCTAAAAATACCAATACCAGCGTGGCCCTGCTGGACGCCATCAGCGAAGAAATAAACAACCATATTTTTCGCAGAGGTAGCCGCGCCCTCGGCCTGTCGTCGCCGGTGATTGGGTCGGGCTTGGCGTTTGATTTTACGCTGATGCGAACCGCCATGCTGGATTTGAAAACGATGGGCGGTTATGACAAGGAACTGGAGATGAAAATCGTGCGCGACGGCTACACCATCGGTTACCTCGAAAACGCCTACATCTACGACGAGAAAGTGGCGTTGCGGGCTGTGTTCGAGAATCAGCGCACCCGCTGGATTGCCGCGCAGGTGCAGTTTTTGCAGACGTACTACCCCGTTGGCCTGAGCGAACTGCGACAGGGCCGGTTCCAGACCGCCCTCGGTATGCTGCGGGCGGTAGTGTTGCCGCGTGTGTTACTGCTCGGTGTGCTGGGATTAACTACGCTGCTGGCTTTTTTCACTGGCAATGCGCTGCTGTGGGAATTACCGCTGGGTCTGCTGCTGACTTTGTGTCTGACCTTAGTTATATCAGTACCCGCCTACCTCCGCAGGCGGGTAACCATGCGCGAGCTGATGCTCATTCCGGGTCTGATGCTGAGTTTTGGGCGGGCAGTGCTGAATATGCGTAAGGCGTTCAACCGGTTTCTGCACACGCCCCATTCCAGTTCAGCAGTGCGCTAAACTATACTGTCTTTGCGGAGTGACAGAACTTCCAGAAGGTCGTCAGAACAACGCACCTATTCCTATAAAATAAGGTGGTTTTCTAGCGCAGCCTGGATCACCGAACCACCAAGCAGTAAATTTCAATGTTCCGAACATTGATAAAAATTAACTTAGATTTATTTTCGATGTATCAAGGCCTTTTTCTTAAAGACGTGAATACATCGGCTAATATAGTTTAGAATGACTTGTCACGTTTGTGAGCATCGAATGGCTGCTGTTTATCGATTCTGTTTTTTGATTCTCGTGGGCTGCCTCGTCAGTTCTGTAGCGTTTGCCCAGAACCGGGGCGGGCGTGGGCTGGTATCATTTGGTGCCTCGTCGGGTCTGGCCAACGATACGCTGTTTCTGGACCCCAATCAGGATATTGCCGTACAATTGATGCCGTTCGATGACATGGTGAAAATTGCGACGGCCTATTCACCCTCGCTCCGGTATCAGGACGCCGTGGCCAACTCGCTCGACGAAGCCCGCAGCATAACACGCTCACAGATTCTACAGAACATAAGCGGCTTTGCCAACTACTCAGGCGGCAATCAGTCTCTTAACATCACCAACTTTCAGACGGGTACTATAGCTCCAGGGGGTACGACCTCGCCTAATATCCAACCGGATGCGCGTAACAATCAACTGCTCAATGGCTACCGGGTGGGTGTTGATGTGCGCGTGTCGCTGTTCGACGTGTTTGGACGGAAGCACCTTATCCGGCAGGCCGACGCCAACCACAAGGCGGCTCTGGTGCAGAAAGACATCATCGCGCTTCAGCTTCGGCAACAGCTCATCATCATTTATCAGGACATGATTACCAGCCAGCAAATTCTGAAGGCGCGGCTACTCGACGAGCAGGCTACCCTGGCCGCCATGCGCATCGCCGAATCGGAAATACAGAAAGGAAAAATTACGGCCCGTGAACTGGCTGGCAACACGACCGCCTACGTACAGGCCCGGTCGGTCGTGGAAGAAAGTAAAGGTGCCTTTTTGCGTAATGTACACCTCTTCGAGTCGCTGATGGGCGTCTCTATCCAACAACTGAAACGGTACTGACGGCATGAACATCAACGCATTTCTCCGGCTGTTACGGCAACACCTGCCCCTGCTGATTCTGCTGCCGATTCTAACCGCAGCAACAGCCTGGTTTACTACCCGTAACGAGCCAAAGGTATTCAAGTCTGAATCGACGCTGTACACCGGACTGGCGTCGGGCTATTCGCTCACCTCCGACAAGCAGGCCGCCTTCGGCGACCGGTCGGCCAGTGCGTTCGATAACCTGCTCACTACGCTCTATTCCAAAGAAACCATGCTAAAGGTGGGCGTTAATCTATTGGCCGACCATCTGCGGCTACAGCAACCCGACAGTCTGGTGCTGGGGGCGGTAGGTTTCAAAAAGTTACAGACCGAAATTCCTATCAGTCTGCGCTATCAGCTCCCCATCGAAGGTGATATAGAGACGCTGCGGGCCGCGCTGGACAGCCTGTCCAAGTCACAGACAAACAATTCCGTTAAAGACCTGCTGCTCACCTCCGGAACGTATTATTCGGTGCGTCACCTTACCGAAACTCTGAAAGGGACCGCCCGCAAAGCTACCAATGACATTCTGCTGATGGAGTACACCGCCGATGATCCGGCAGTGGCCCAAAACACACTACGGTACGCCATCAGTGTACTGAACCAGCGGTATTCGCTTTTTAAAACATCCGAAACCAACTCGGTTGTAGGCTATTACGAAGGAAAACTGGCGGCTGCCAAACAGAAACTCGATCAGGCCGAAGCCAGCCTGAAAGCCTTCAACGTGCGGCACAACGTACTGGACTTTGATACCGAATCGAAGAACGTAGCGGCTTCGCAGGAGGCCCTCAGCCGCGAGTACAGTCAGGAACAGATGCGCCGGGATGCCGCTAAAGCGTCTATCGACATGCTGGACAAACGCATGGGGCAGCAGGGCAGCATCCGCACGGCCAATAGCGACCTGAGTAGCAAACAGAAGAAACTGGCCGAGGCCGAAACGCAGCTGGCCAACGCCCGCGCCTACAACCAGCCCCGCTCAGCCATTGCCCGGCTCCAGGCTACCGTTGCCAATGCCAGCGAAGAGCTGAAAACCAGTGCCCAGAAATACGACGCTGCCGCCAGCGCACCCGACGCCCTGCCCGCCCAGACAATGGCCAACGACCGGATGAACAAAATCCTGGAGTATGAGGAAGCCACGGCCCGCTTGGAAACCTACAAAAAACGCATTGGCGAGCAACAGGCAAAATTAAACGAATACAGCCCACTGGGTACGCAGTTGCGGCAGTTGCAGCGCGACATGACCATTGCCGAACGCGAATACCTCGACCTGCTCCAGAACGTAGATGCCTCGCAGACACGCCGACAGGACGTCAAAATTGGCGGTACGCTCGAAGTGCTGGACGCACCCAGCTTCCCGCTTCTGCCCGAAGCTGCCAAACGAACGCAGTTGATTATCATTGGCTTTGGCGTGGGCCTGTTTCTGGCCCTGATGCTGACGGCCCTTCGGTTTGTGTTCGATAAGAAAATTCACTCGCCCGAACAGGCCGAACAAATGGTGGGTATGCCCGTAACGGCGGTGTTCCCAACGGTGAAAAAGCCCAATGTATTCTCGAAAGTTACCTGGGCCAGCCGCAGCATGTTTGAGCGGCTGTTCAACGCCATTCACATCGAAATTACGCAGGCTACCAGTATGCCCTACCCCCCCGTCATTACGCTGTTTGGCATCCGCCCCCGGCAGGGTAAAACGTGGGTGGCCGAGGGCCTGGCCAAACTCTACGCCGAAGCCGATCAGCAGGTAGCGTATTGCTTCCCGCGCGAAAAAGGCCATGAGCAGCCCGAACGGCGAAACGGTATAACGTACTATCCGTACACAATTCGGCCCGATTTCATGAACGTGACCGGCATTGAGTACCTCATCGACCATCAGTACGGGTTCGACGCCACGAAGTTCGACCGGATTCTGCTCGAACTGCCGTCACTTATTGACCACCAGATTCCGGTATTTCTGCTGAAACGGTCGGCCCTATCGCTGCTGATTATCGACGCTAACTCGGCCTGGACCCGCGCCGAAAAGCAGCTTCTGAGCCTGTATTCCCGCGTCACCAACCAGCCTACCCTACTGGTGCTGAACCACGTAGGGGGTGACTATATGGATACGCCGGGCCGTAACGAAACCAAAAATTCTCCCTTAGCCACCGCGCAATCCTTACAGACCCAGCGTAACATCATTTGACCCCTCCTATGATACCCTCCGCCGACGATAATGATGCCTTTGGGCCGATGTCTGTTCATCGGTTGGTTTGGGACTTAGCCCGTGCGCAGCCCGATGCCGTAGCAGTCATTTTCGGTAGCGAGTCACTGACCTACCAGCAACTCAACCAACAGGCCGACGCCCTAGCGGATGCGTTAAACCGGGCCGATACGCCCAATCCGTATATCGGCATTAGCACCACGCGGGGGTTGAACATGATTGTGGGCGTACTGGGCATCCTGAAAAGTGGCCGTGCCTACCTCCCCCTCGACCCTGCCTACCCTACCCAGCGGCTCTGGGAAATTATCGACAATTCGGGACTTCGTACCGTAGTGGCTACCGGCCCTTATGCGGCTTTATTCGCCGAACTTGGTGTACAGGTCATTGACAATCAGCTTATTTCTACGGCAGGCGCTGCACCACCGCAGCCATCCGGCAGTTTAGCATACATACTGTACACATCAGGTTCGACGGGTACCCCAAAGGGCGTTTGTATGGGTCACGCGCCGTTGCTGAACCTGTTACAGTGGCAGGCCGGACAGTCGATAGCTGGTCTGAACACGCGAACGCTGCAACTGGCTCCACTGAGTTTCGACGTATCGTTTCAGGAGATTTTTGCAACCCTCGGCACCGGCGGCACCCTTGTTCTGGTCGACGAAGCCACCCGGCTGGACCTGAACGCGCTGCTCGGGCTGATTGACGAACAGCGTATCGAGCGGTTGTTTCTGCCGTTTGTTGCCCTGCAATACCTAAGCGAAGCCGCTGGCCGGGCAGGTTTGTTTCCGACCAGTCTGCGCGAGGTGATGACAGCGGGCGAGCAGTTGAAGATTACCCCACAGGTGGCCGAATTCTTCGCGAATCTGCCCAACTGCGTTCTGTTCAATCAATATGGCCCCACCGAGTGCCACGTAGTCACGCAGCTGACCCTCACCGGCAACCCCGCTACCTGGCCCCCCCTGCCCGGTATTGGCCAGCCCATCAGCCATGTACAGGTCTGGTTTGTGGATGAGTCCCTGACCATCCTGCCCCCCGGCGAAACCGGCGAACTCTGCCTGACTGGAGCCTGTCTGGCCGATGGCTACCTGAATCAGCCCGACCTGACTGCCGAAAAGTTCATCACGCTGACCCTATCAGACGGACAAACCGAACGTGCCTACCGCACCGGCGACCTGGGCCGTTTTTTGCCCGATGGCACCATCGAGTTTCTGGGGCGACGCGACGATCAGGTCAAGATTCGCGGCCATCGGGTCGAACTGGGCGAAATTGAAGTAGTGCTGAACCAGACACCGGGCGTCCGGCAGGCAGCGGTCGTGGCCCGCGAGGGTGTGGGAGAAAAGCAGGTGGTGGCGTATCTGATTGCCGACGATACCCTGACCGACCGGGCGTCGGTACGACAGACGCTGGCCAGTACGTTACCCGATTACATGATGCCATCGGCATTCGTTTGGCTGGATAGTTTCCCGCAAACCAGCAGCGGAAAAATCGATCGAAAACGCCTGCCCACTCCAGAACGTACCCGCCCCGACCTCGACACCACCTATCGGAAACCCCGCACCGATACCGAGCGCAGCATCGCCAGCATCTGGAGCGAGGCATTGCAAATCGACAAAATCGGGCTGGATGATAACTTCTTCGAGATGGGCGGCAACTCCCTCCTCGCCCAGCGCACGGCAGCATTACTGGCCGAAACCGGCATGCCGGTTCCCGTTACCAAGCTATACCAGTTCCCAACGGTAGCGAGTTTAGTGGAGAATATTGCCGGAGCGAAACCAGAACGTGCAGCTAACCTGAACAATGGCACTACCGATGGTCAGGACATCGCCATCATCGGGCTGAACGGACGCTTCCCCGGTGCGCCAACCATCGTCGATTTCTGGCAGGTGCTGGTAGAAGGTCGTGAAACGACGCGCTTTTTTACGGATGCCGAACTCGACGTTACTATTCCCGACAACCTGCGCCATGACCCGAACTACGTAAAGGCGCGGGGTATTCTGAACGACGCCGACCAGTTCGACGCGCATTATTTTGGGTTGCCGCCTACCGTAGCGCAGGTCATGGACCCGCAGCAGCGAATCTTTCTGGAGATAGCCGCCGAAACGCTTGAACAAACGGGCTACAGTTCCCAACGCTATGCCGGGCGGGTGGGCGTATTTGCGGGTTGCCACAACAACTCGTATTACCAGAACAACGTCCTGACCAATCCGCAGGCAGTAGATGCCGTTGGCCCGTTTCAGGCGATGACCCTGAACGAGAAGGATTACATCGCCACCCGCACAGCTTACCAGTTGAACCTGACTGGCCCCGCCGTAAGCGTTTTTTCGGCCTGTTCTACCTCGCTGTTAGCCATTGCACAAGCCGTACAAAGTTTGCGCAGCGGTCAGTGCGACGTGGCTCTGGCGGGGGGCGTCAGCCTGACCACGCCCATCAACAGCGGCTATCTGTATCAGGAAGGAGGTATGCTCAGCCGCGACGGACACTGCCGTTCGTTCAGTGCCGATGCGCAGGGTACGGTTTTCAGCGACGGAGCCGGTATCGTGCTGCTTAAACCTCTCACAAACGCACAGCGCGACGGCGATGCCATCTGGGGCGTTGTCAAAGGCGTGGGCGTGAACAACGATGGAAACGGCAAAGGTGGCTTCACGGCACCAAGTGCAATGGGTCAGGCTGGGGCCATCCGCGCGGCCCTCACCGACGCACAGGTCTCGCCCGACAGCATCAGCTACGTAGAAGCCCACGGCACCGCCACGCCCATTGGCGATCCCATCGAAATCGACGGGCTGACGATGGCCTTTGGCGACACAGTACGTCGGCAGTCGTGCGCCATTGGCTCGGTCAAGAGCAATATGGGCCACCTCACGGCGGCATCGGGTGTGGCAGGACTCATCAAAACTGTGCTGGCCATGCACCACCGGCAACTGCCTGCATCGCTGCATTTCACCGCGCCCAACCCCACTATCGACTTCGCCAACAGTCCATTTTTCGTGAACGATACCCTGTCCAACTGGCAATCCGATGCGGTCCGGCGGGCGGGCGTAAGTTCATTCGGCGTGGGCGGCACCAACGTTCACGTAGTGCTGGAAGAGGGACCTGCCATAACCCACAAAGTCATTGATTCAGCAATAAGTCGCCCCACTCAATTGCTTACCTGGTCGGCAAAGAAACCAGTTAGTCTGACTCACTACGGACACAAATTAGCCGATGCACTGGGTCAGCCCGACGCGCCCGGCCTTGCCGACGTGGGCTATACGCTGGCCACCACCCGTCCCGATTATACCCATCGGCGGTTTGTTGTGGCCGCCGACGGTGCCGAAGCCGTTACCGCGTTGCGGGATGAAAAAGCCGAAGCAAAACCGATTGAGCGTATCCCGGATGAAGTTGTGTTCATATTTCCCGGTCAGGGAGCGCAGTTTCTGAACATGGGCCGGGCATTTTACGAATGCGAACCCGTATTCCGGCAGGCAGTTGACGAGTGCGCAGAGGTATTGCTGAATGCGCTCGATGAAGACATCCGACTGGTGATGTATCCCGGCGTGGATACGTCCGAAACGCCTGACGCTGTTGCCAAAGCGAAACTGAACGATACGCGGGTTACCCAACCCGCCCTGTTCGTGACGGAATACGCGCTGGCCAGACTCTGGATGAGTTGGGGAATTGCGCCCACCGTTTTGTGCGGCCACAGCATCGGCGAGTTCGTGGCGGCTCATCTGGCGGGGGTGTTCTCACTATCCGATGCGCTGACGCTGATTGCCACGCGGGGCCGGTTGATGAGCGGGTTGCCGCACGGCAGTATGCTGTCGGTGCGGCTGGCCGAGTCAGAATTAGCACCACTGTTGCCCAAAACGCTGTCGTTGGCGGCTGTCAACAGCCCAAAACTAAGCGTGGTGGCCGGTGCCGACGATGCCATTGCTGACTTCGGCAAAATGCTTGACGAACGCGGTATTGCCCACAAGCTTTTGGCTACGAGTCATGCGTTTCATTCGGCCATGATGGAGCCGGTTCTGGATGACTTTGCCAAAACCGTCGCGGCTGTTACGCTGCACCGTCCTCAGAAACCGATTGTCTCGACCCGAACCGGTACCTACCTGACCGACGCCAACGCCACCGACCCGCACTACTGGACCCGCCATCTGCGCGAAACCGTCCGCTTTGCCGAGGCCGTTATCACAATACAATCGCTCGACAATCCAGTCCTGCTCGATATAGGACCCGGCAACGCGACCTCGACCTTTGCCCGGCAAACACTGACGGATAAAACGATTCCCGTACTGGGCGGCATGACCCAACAACCCGACGATGCAGCTGCCTATCGGCAACTCCTGACCACGCTCGGCAATCTGTGGCAAATGGGCTTTTCTGTTGACTGGAACGCATTTTACGCCAAAAAGTCGCGCCAAAAAGTGTTACTGCCTACCTACGCTTTCGACAAAAAACGCTGCTGGATTGATCCACCGCTACTCGTACCGACACTGTCTTACACCAGCGCGTCCGTCACGGCGGTTCAACCTGATTCAGCGCCCCAACCTGACCCATACACACAAATTATGGCTGCTCAACCATCCCGTACCGAAACGCTGCTACACCGCGTAGGTACACTACTCGAAGATGCCTCCGGCCTGGAGGTCCTTGGCGTTCCGTCTGAAACGAGTTTCCTCGAAATCGGTTTTGATTCGCTGTTGCTGACTCAGGTGGCCCTGAACCTGAAGAAAGAATTTAACGTACCGCTCACCTTCCGGCAACTCACCGGCGACCTCGACTCGCCCGCCCGGCTGGTGGCCTACCTCAACCAGGCCCTCCCCCCAGACCCCGTACCTGTCGCGCCGGTTGCTTCGATTCCCATGCCACCCTTGCAGAACGTTATGCCCGCCGTATCAACGGGCATCGCCCCCAATGATACGGCCCTCGGTCTGATTGCCCAGCAACTTGCACTGCTCACGAAACAACTCGCTCTGTTACAGGGAACGCCAGCCGCAACGGCCCCGGTATCCCCACAGCAGGGCCACGGAACGCCGGCGTTGTACGAAAACGGGCAGCATAGCACCAACGGTACAACCAAATCCAATGGTCACTACCCCAACGGCACCGCACCCGTTTCGCTGAGCAATCCGCTGGCCGACGTATCGGCGGAGGAAGTGGCTGAGCTCAAAAAACCGTTCGGAGCCACTGCCCGGATTGACCGGCAGGCTCTCGAACTCACACCCGCACAACAGGTTTTCTTAACCAGCTTAATTCAACGATACAACCAGAAAACGGCCAAAAGCAAAGCGTACGCGCAGCAGCACCGCGACCGGATGGCCGACCCACGCGTGGTGACGGGCTTCCGGCCTCTAACCAAAGAGATTGTTTATCCGCTGGTGGTAAATCGCTCCAAAGGCAGTCGGCTGTGGGATATTGACGGCAACGAGTACATTGACGCGCTCAACGGATTCGGCTCCAACCTATTGGGCTATCAACCCGACCTCATCAAAACCGTCCTGCACGATCAAATCGAGAATGGCTTTGAAGTAGGGCCGCAACACGAACTGGCGGGCGAAGTAACCCAGCTCATCTGCGAACTGACTGGCTCTGACCGGGCCGCCCTGTGCAGCACCGGATCCGAGGCCGTACTGGGTGCCATGCGCGTAGCCCGCACGGTAACGGGCCGCTCGCTGATTGTGGCGTTTACGGGTTCGTATCATGGCATCAATGACGAAGTACTGGTGCGCGGCACTAAAAAACTGAAGTCGTTTCCGGCGGCTCCCGGCATCATGCCCGAAGCGGTGGCGAACATGCTCATTCTGGATTACGGCACTGACGAAAGCCTGCGCATCATTCGCGAACGGGCGCACGAACTGGCCGCCGTGTTGGTAGAACCTGTGCAAAGCCGCCGACCCGAATTTGTGCCGGTCGATTTCCTGAAAGAAATCCGCAGCATCACGGCACAGTCCGGTACGGTCCTGGTTTTCGATGAGGTCATTACCGGTTTCCGTACGCATCCGGGGGGGGTGCAGGCCCTGTTTGGCATCCGGGCCGATCTGGCTACCTACGGCAAAGTAGTGGGGGGCGGCATTCCCATCGGCGTCATTGCGGGCAAACGTTCGTTCATGGACGCGCTCGACGGCGGTTTCTGGCAGTATGGCGACGACTCGGTGCCGGAGGTGGGCGTTACGTATTTTGCCGGTACGTTTGTGCGGCATCCGCTGGCCCTCGCTGCGGCCAAAGTCTCGCTGACGTACATGAAAGCCTGCGGACCGGCTCTGCAACAGCGCATTACGCAAAAAGCGCAGCGACTGGCCGATGCCCTGAATGCCGTGGCCAAACAGCGGCAGTTACCGCTCTACGTAGCGCAGTTCGGCTCACTCTGGAAGATAAAAATGCGCGAAGACGTGCAATATGGCGAGTTACTGTTTACATTGATGCGCGAAAAAAATATCCATATTTGGGACGGTTTTCCGTGCTTTATGACCGAAGCGCACACCGATCCCGAAATTGACACGATGATTCGATGTTTTACCGAAAGTGCCGATGAACTGATTCAGGCTGGGTTTCTGGGTGGGTCTGCCGCGCCGACCGTACCGAATCTGTCGACACCTTCGCTGATTGTTAAAACGCCACCCGTACCCAACGCCCGCCTGGGCCGCGACCCGCTGGGGAATCCAGCCTGGTTTCTGCCCCACCCTGACCAGCCGGGTAAGTACGTGCAGGTGATGTTAACCGATTGACGCATGACCAAACTCTCTACGTTACCACTATCCACTGCCGTTGACTACGACCCGTTTGCCGGACCCGCCATTGCATTCGTAGCCCCCACCACCGCCCCCCAACTGGAGGTCTGGATTGCCAGTCAGTTGGGCGGCAACGATGCCAGCCGGGCCTATAACGAGTCGGTGTCGCTGCGGTTTAGCGGATTGTTGAACCGCCCGGCGTTTGAGCGGGCGTTGGCTGCATTGGCAGAGCGGCACGAGAGTTTACGCTCGGCGTTCAGTGCCGACGGACAGCAGGTATTTGTATTCAGCGACCAGACGATTCCGCTTTCTTTTGCCGATTATACCGAACACGACACCACCGAACAGGCGCGGTTTTTAGCCGATTATGTGCAGCAGGACATGCAGCACGTATTCGACCTGACGTTTGGGCCGCTGGTCAAAGCGGGCTTGCTCAAACTCAGCGATACGGACCATTTTTTCACCCTCACGGCGCATCACATCATCTGCGACGGCTGGTCATTGGGCGTCATGTTGCAGGATTTGAGCGCGTTGTATTCGGCATTCTCCCAGGATCAGGAACCCGCACTTTCTCCCGCACCTTCGTTCAGTCAGTATGCCGCCGATGAGAGCCGGTTTCTGACCAGCCCCGACTACCGCACCATCGAACAGTTCTGGCTCGACCAGTTCCGCGACATCGTGCCGATTCTGGACTTACCCACCGATTTTCCGCGCCCCGCCCGGCGTACCTACGCGGGCCACCGGCTCGACTTTCCGCTCGATACCGCGCTGGTGCAGGCCGTGCGGCAGATGGGCGTTCGGGCCGGGTGCAGCTTTGTGACCACGCTCATGGCCTCGTTCGAAGTGCTGCTGCATCGCATTACCGCACAGACCGACATCGTACTGGGTCTGCCAGCCGCCGGGCAGTCGGCCACTAACCGGCCCGGTCTGGTAGGGCATTGCGTGAATCTCCTGCCCCTGCACAGTCAACCCCGGCCCGATTTACCATTCGTAACCTACCTGAAACAGCGCAAAACCGGTCTGCTTGACGCGCTGGACCATCAACGGCTAACGTTCGGGAGTCTGCTCAAAAAGCTGCCGGTAGCGCGGAATTCGTCGCGGATTCCGCTCGTGCCGGTTGTCTTTAACGTCGATCTGGGCTTAGACAACGGCGTATCGTTTCATAGCCTGACGTATCAGCTTCGCTATAACGCCCGGCTGTTCGAGAATTTTGAGTTATCGCTCAATGCGATGGGTTCCGAGCAGCAGATGACGCTGGAGTGGTCGTACAACACACAACTATTCACGGCAGCGACGATTACGGGTTTCCATCATCAGTTCGAGCAGTTATTACGGGATGTTGTGGAGCAGCCGGATGTGTTACTGGGCGTTACCCCACCGCGAGAGACCCCACCCCAGCCCCTCCCGCAACGGGGGGACGCACCCCACGGGGGGGGTGGTGGGCCGGGGGGGGTTTTCCCCCCCCCCTCGGGGGCCCCCCCCGTTGCGGAAGGGGTTGGGTACCCCCGTGACCGGTCCCTGCACGATTTGCTGAGCGAAACGGCGCGGGCCTTTCCCAACAACATTGCCCTACGCCACAATGACCGGACGCTGACCTACGAAACGCTGAACAGTCAGGCCAATCAACTGGCGCGGCTGCTGCTGGAACAGGGCGTACAACCCGGCGACCGCATTGGGCTGATGGCCGACCGCTCGCCCGAACTCATCGTGAGTATGCTGGCCGTGCTGAAAACCGGTGCCGCCTACGTACCCGTTGATCCGCAGCACCCCACCGACCGTATTGAGTTTATTCTGGCCGATGCGGGCTGTCAGGTGTTACTGGTATCGGCAGCGCACAAAAACCGGCTGAGTCTATCACTGCGGGAAGTGGTGCTGGAGACCGTCTGGCCCAAACTCCGCGACTTCGCCGATACCGACCCCGGCCGGGCCGCGTCCGGCGACGATGCCTTTTACGTCCTCTACACCTCCGGTACCACAGGTCGGCCCAAGGGCGTGCAGACCATCCACCGGGGTGTGGTCAATGTTCTGTACAGCCTGCGGGAAACACCCGGTCTCGGCCCAACTGATAAGACTGCCACGCTGGCCACCGTTACCTTCGACCTCGCTACGACCGAAATTTACCTGCCACTGCTGGTGGGTGCGGAACTGGTCATTATCGACAGTTCGGTGAGCCGGAACGGACAGGCCCTGAGCGAGTTACTGACCAGCACGGGCGTTACGTTCATGCAGGCCACCCCCGCCACCTGGCGAATGCTCTGGGAAGCGGGCTGGCGCGGCAACCCCGATCTGACCGTTATCTCGTGCGCCGAAGCCCTGCCGATGGACCTCGCGCAGAAACTGATGGGATCGTGCCGGTCGCTCTGGAATTACTACGGCCCCACCGAAACGACCATCTACGCCACCGGTACGCCCATTTTCCCTACCGACGAGCGCATTACCATTGGCCGGGCCATCAACAACACGCAGATTTTTATCCTCGACGAAAAACTCCAGCCACTCGAACCGGGGCAGTCGGGCGAAATCGGCATTGTGGGCGATGGGCTGGCGCGGGGCTACCTGCATCAGCCCGACCTGACCGCCGAGAAATTCGTCCCGTTTACCCTGTCTGATGGCACCCAAACCCGGCTGTACCGCACCGGCGACCTGGGCCGGCAGCTGCCCGACGGGTGTATCGACTACCTCGGCAGGATTGACCAGCAGGTTAAAATTCGCGGGCATCGGATTGAAGTAGCCGAGATTGAACATCATTTGCTGAAGCAGGAGGGCGTAAAAAACGCGGTGGTTATGGCCCGCGAAGATACCCCCGGCGATCAGCGGCTGGTAGCCTATGTGGTACCGGACCGCTACGTAGCGGACGAAACCGCGCTGATTCGGGCCTGGCGCGAGAAGTTGCGACTGGTGCTGCCGGAGTTCATGCTGCCCAACAACGTGGTATTGCTGGATAGCCTGCCCGTAACAGCCAACGGCAAACTCGACAAAAAAGCCCTGCCTAAACCCGGACAACGCAAGACAACCACCATAGCTAACGCAGAAACAGCAGAATTATCCGGCGAGATGGCCCTGCTGACCCGCGTCTGGAACACCGCCTTTAACACTGACAATGTACAGCCCGACGACGATTTCTTTGAGTTGGGTGGTCACTCGCTGCTGGCCGTACAGGTAATGGCCCGGCTCGAAAAAGAAACTGGTCGGCGGTTACCACTGTCCACGCTGTTCGAGTTTCCCACCATCCGCAGCATGGTACACCTGCTCCGGCCCGACACACCCACCTCGACCTGGAAATCGCTGATACCGATTAAACCAGCAGGCAACAAACCACCCATCTACATCATTCACGGAACGGGCCTGAACCTGCTCAATTTCAGCAGTCTGGTCAAATACATGGACCCCGAGCAACCCATCTACGGCCTCCAGGCGAAGGGTCTCAACGGAACTGAAGAACCCCTGAACCGGATGGAGACCATTGCAGCGCACTATATCGACGAGATTTTGACGAATAACCCCGTTGGTCCCTACGCGCTGGCGGGCTACTCGTTCGGCGGGTACGTGGCCTATGAAATGGCGCAGCAGCTCACGGCGATGGGCAAAGAGATCAAGCTACTGGCCATGTTTGACACCGATGCGCGGGCACTGGTGCCGCACCGAACCAAACTGAGCCGGTTTTTGTGGCGAACCAAACGGCAGTTTCCCAAGCTGCTGTTCATTGGTCAGTCATTACTGCGGCATCCAGCCGATACGCTGCATTATCAGCGGGCTTACTTTGCCGACCGATGTCAGCAGTTTTTACAGGCTATTGGTCTGCGCGAAGCCCCCAAACCCGATGGCGAACTGGCGTACATGGACGCGGTTATGGTAGCCCACGATGAGGCCTTTTACAGCTACGGGCTAAAGCCTTATTCCGGTGCTGTAGACCTGTTCAGGGCCATGACCCGGCTGTATTTCGTAGAAGATCAGGTCTATCTGGGCTGGAAAGACTACGTGCCGGAGATACACCTGCACGACGTACCCGGCGACCACGCCACGCTGATGCACCCCCCCAACGACAAGGCTCTGGCCCTTGTGCTGCAATACGCACTCGACCGGCCCTGAACAGACTGTCATGGGTTTAGGCCGTTTACCCGCCCGGCAATCCGCTTACTAAATCGGTCTGTTTCCGAAGAGATTCGGCCCTATCTTGGTCCCAAAAATCAGGAACACAACTATGTATTCTCACGAAATCGACTACAAAATCATTGGCGAAGACATTCAGATCGTTGAAATAGAACTGGATCCTAACGAAACTGTCATTGCCGAGGCCGGGTCTATGCTGTACATGGAAGACGGCATTCAGTTCGAAACCAAGATGGGCGACGGCTCGCAGCCCGACCAGGGATTTCTGGGCAAGCTGCTTCAGGCCGGTTCGCGCGTTATCATGGGCGAGTCGTTATTCATGACGCACTTCACCAACCGGGGGTCGGGTAAGCGAAAAGTTACGTTTTCGGCTCCGTATCCGGGCACGGTCATGCCCATCAACTTAGCCAACATTTACGGTAATACGCTCATCGTGCAGAAAGACGCCTTTTTGTGCGCGGCCCTCGGCACCAAACTCAGCATTCAGTTCAATCAACGGCTGGGCGCGGGCTTCTTCGGGGGTGAGGGCTTCATTCTCGAAAAAGTACAGGGCGACGGTATGGCGTTCATTCACGCCGGGGGCGTCGTAATTGAACGGACGCTGAACAACGAAATCCTGCGCGTAGATACCGGCTGCGTAGTGGGGTTCGAGCCGAGCGTCAACTTCGACATTCAGCGGGCGGGTGGTCTGAGAAGTATGGTGTTTGGGGGCGAGGGGCTGTTTCTGGCTACCCTGAGCGGCTCCGGTAAAGTCTGGATTCAGAGTATGCCGATCTCCAAGCTCGTACAGCGGCTATCGCCCAACGGCGGACAAGCCAATAAAGAAAGCGGCTCCGTTCTGGGTAAGCTGGGCGGCCTGCTGGATTAATGCAGGTTGGATCGTATCGGCACACCGACCTGCACTAATCTACCAATAAGGAAATTTCTTCGGCGTTATTCGTGTTTGTGGATACAGCGATTCTTAATCAACTCAGTATGGAAATTATTTGCACGAATGACAACTTCCCGGCCCCGGTACTGGCATTTTACGCTGAATTCGGCATCCAAACGCCCAAACGCGACCAGCTTTACACGGTCCGACAGGTGAAACACCACACCACGGGTGACACGGGGATACTGCTCAACGAAATTCAAAACCCCGATGTACCGGTAAAGCACCCCGTCATGGGCGAGGTCTGGTTTGAGCCGACTTTTAACGTAAACCGCTTTGCTACCCTTCTTGGCAAGCCCGTGCTGGAAGAAGAACTGGAGGAGGTAAATGTATAAGGTATCCGAGCGTCCGTCAGCTAAAGCAGACGGCAATAGTTTTAGAAGTCCCGATGGGACTTTCCATTCTTTGCCATCTGCTTTAGCTGACAGAATAGTAGTAAATTACGCTTCATTGACAAACGTATGGGCGTAGTCGTTGGCACTCAATACAGTGTCGTACAGGCCGACGTTCTGTCCATCGTGTTTGTTGATACCTACGTACTCTAAACTGGCGTCTTCGTAGCGTTTGAATTTATAGACGGCGTCGTTCATCAGCGCACTGTTGAACACGCCGAGGCTGACCAGTAAATCGAAGTCTTTTACTGAAAGGCCCGTGACTTTCTTGAACAGACCCGGTTCAAGCTGCGTGATTACGTCTTTCAAGCTGCGTTCGCGATAGTCGGTCAGGTACATGAATACCGGCACGCGGGTGGCAAACTTGATGAGCTTCTCCTGAATCTGTTTCCGAACATTCTTGTACTCCTTTTCTTCGTCAGTAAGTCCTTTCTTCTCTTTCTTCGTCAATTCGCGCTCATTCGCTTCTTTTTTGACCTTTTTAACCGATTCCGACTTGTTGATAATCGTTTCGATGTCCTGATTCAGATTACGAAATCCTTCAATGGCCATCAGCGCATCCATAGCCGCTTTGTTGTTCATCAGCCGTTGTAGCGTGTTGTTATCTACGTTCACCAACCAGTAGCGCACTTTCCCAACGTCGGGCCAGTAGGGTGGCGGTGGTGCCGCTCATGGCGATGTCCAAAATACCAGCCGCATCAACCTGTTTCATAGAACTGCCGTCGTAGGCCAGTACCGGTAGGAAATGAACGAATTCCTGTACTTTCTTTTCGGGATTGCTTTCGTTTACGTTCAATCGGCAGCTATAGTCGGCAATTTGTCGTAGGGCGCGGTCGGGTGCGAAATCGAATACGTAGCACTCCTGTTTCACAATGTCTTCTTTGTTGGGCGAAACGCTGTCCGGGTTTTTAATAACCCAGGGCGTTTGTACCCGGAAAGCGGCCTGAAAATAGGTTTCGGGACTCGATGAATTACGCAGGATGAAGATACCCGTCCAGGGTTTTACCGAGACGCCGGTGGTTAGCTTGCCGCACGACAGGGTGATGGTTTTGGTTATCAGCGGATTCTCCATGGCGGCCATAACCGGTTTGAGGGCCTCAACGCCCAGCCCGGCACTCATGCCAGCCGCCACCACAACGGTGTAGTCGTGGTAAAATCGGTTCTGCTTTTGCGCCAGCAGGTTTTTCATGGCGTGACAGGCCGCTACGGTTGGCAAAAACCAAAATGTGTGCGAGAGCAGGTTGAGCAGTTTGGTATGCGAAAACGGCATCGGGGGTTTCTGCGTACCCAGCTTGAGGTTATCGAGACTAACCTCCGAATAAGACCCACGAATCAGGTCAAGCCATTTCTGCACGTCGTTTTCGTAGTTGAAATGAGCCAGAACCCCGTTACCAATGGCTGAGAAAAACACGTTCAGATCAAACTCGTTGAACTCGCCCCCCATCGCAATCTCGCGGATGGAGTCGGGTAGTTGGTACGTGAGCATGACCATCCGGGGCAACGACGCGTACGGATTATTGGGGCCGATCCACTGCTCTTTGGCCCGTTGCTCGTCGGAGTACGTCCAGTTGTAAATCTGCTCTTCAATAAACTCGCCCGATGCTATGGCCCGGAACGGCGTGCCCGACAGGTATAGATATGCATTGGTCGTGATGGGCATATTGTCTTCATCGAAGTAGTCTATGCCTTCGCCCTCCCCAAACGATGCTTCCTTTTTGTCTTCGGCCTCAAACAGTTCGTGGGCATTTTCGCGCCAGGCTCCGTAGTGGTACTCATCCATCACGACGCAGTCCCAATGGGTGGCGTGTGCCCATTCATTTCGAATCTTAATACCCCCAACTTCATTTTTGCCAAGAAAATCCTGAAACGAAGCAAAGCAGACGACAGGTTTCGTTTTATCCGCATCGGTAAACGACAGACCGTTACGCGCAACAAACTGCCAGCCCGCAAAATCGACGTGGGTTTGCAGGTCTTCTTCCCAGGCGTTTTGCACGGCGGGTTTGAACGTCAGCACCAGTACTTTTTTCCAGCCCATCTCTCTGGCCAACTGATACGTAGCAAAGGTTTTGCCGAAGCGCATCTTGGCATTCCACAGGAAATGGGGCGTTTTACCGGAATTTTCGGCCCGGAAACTCCTGAAATACTCCTTCGTTTTGGCAACGGCTTCGGCCTGTTCGGGGCGCATGGCAAAGGTGAGCGTCCGGTTTTCTTCGTTTTGGCCGCCGTTTTTGATTGCAATCACAGCTGCCTTTACATCGACAGTGGTGCATCTGAACCACTCACCGGTTGGGTTTTGAACGCCCTTTTTGCGCAGGTAACGGTGTACGTCGTGGTCAGCAAACGTACTCCCGTCGGGCCGGATGGCCGGTTCCTCCAGCACGATGCGGTAGGGCAACGCACCGGGCTTTAGAATGGGGTACTGCTGCGCTACGCGGGTTTTGGCGTTGCTGTTGGTAAACCCAACTTTGAGCAGTCCGGCGTATTGCGGGTTGGTATCGCGGTAGGCGTAAATAGTGGGGTTGGCCGGGGGGCGGGGCGGGAAAAACTCAGACATATAAGGGTTCTATTTGTTCCGTTCCGTTGGGTAAAGCCAATGGCAACTGATGGGAAGTTCCGCAGGGACTTTTGTTACATTGCCGCTGGCTTCAGCCAACGGCAATGAATCAATCCATTGGCCGAATCATGGCGTCGATGAAGGCAATTTCCTCCTCGCTCAGGCCATATTTCGTATAAAGTTTTTCGTCCGTCCATTCCTCGTCCGCGTTCTGGATAGGGACATAGACGTACCGGTCTTTGGTGATATGCTGCGAGAGGGATATTTGGGCAATCAAAAAGCGAAAGAACTTAGTTTTCATGTAGCCAACTAAGTTTTCCGCCTGTTTTCGGTCATCGTACGCACCGATAACTAAATATGATTCAGTACAAATAGTATTGGGTGGCAGTATGTCAATTTTAGAGAAGACTTTCCGTTTGCCGTCAGAACCGGGCTGTCCGCCATGATCAAATGAGGCATACGACGTAATAACTTTCCACTTATCCACTATCACCCCACCCGAAGTTACAAGTTTACTATCAAACGGTCCTTCACCACCCGTCCAGCGTAAAATCAAATCACCTTTTTTGGTAGGTCTGACATTTGTCGCTAAGCCAAATGGCTTCCTTGCAGAAACCTGTACACTCATATTCTTCTCTTTTTTGGCCTGCACTTTTTTTATAATCGGTACTGCCGTTCCGTGCCGGATAAAGCTGCTGAATTCATTGAGCGGCCTTGTTGAACTGCGCGAAACGCCTTTGTGTACGTTGGTCACCTCGCACGGTCCGGCGTAGTTATGTTCCCACAAAAAGTAGCAGATGCCTCCGGCAATGTCCACACCCGGAAATACGTCGGACGCATCAGGAAAATCCACTATTTTTTTCAGACGGTTGTCGTTCAGCATCGCTTCCCGGAAGCTATCCAGTCCTTTCCCACCCGTAAACCAGCGAGACGGAATAATCATGGTTAGGTAGCGGGGGTTCAGTTTTTTAGCCTGTTCAATGAACAGATTATAAATGGGGCTGGCACTTTTGCTCGGCCCACCGTCGCTTAATTGGTAGGGCGGATTGCCGATGATGACATCGAATTTCATCTTAAAAATATCGTCTGGATTTTCCGTATGAATAAATTGGTAGGCGTAGGTTTCTAAGTCGTCGCCCCGGTCAAGGGCTTGCTGTGAGATGCCACAAAAGAGACACTTTTCGTTTTTCCAGGTGTGTTCAACGCGGGTGTAGATCAGGTTACCCTGCTCATTCTTAAACGTATTACACACCGAATACCGACCATTGGCAGTTTTGGAACAATAGACACTCCGGCGAGAAAGCAAGCCGGTCAGTTCGGTAATGGCAATGCCAAAGAGTTGATTTTTATAAATGTGGTTGACACGTTCCTGTTGGTCAGGAAACTGACTTTTCAGACCAGTGAGCAGACGTTTGGCAATCTCGCGCAGAAACACACCCGACTTACTGACCGGGTCCAGAAACCTGGCATTTGGGTCCTGCCAGATGGTTTGGGGCAGCAAATCGAGCAGTTGATTGGCCAAACTTGGGGGCGTAAATACTTCGTCGTTACTCAGGTTAGCCAGACAAGTCAGTACATCGGGATTATAATTCGGGATGGGATTCATCGGCCAACTGAAGAAGCGGAATAAGTGGGTACTCGTTGATTGGTTCGGGTATGCCAGTGGGATTAGTCTCGTTCCTGAACAAGGGCATATCAGACGTGTCTTCCAGAAGCGTATGCAGCCGAAAATCCCGCCGTTTCACCATGTTGTCGCGATTACCGACCACAAATCCCCATTCGGAGAAAACAATAGGGTGGGCGGCTTCATCGGGTGTCCGCAAGTTAAGCGCGTCGCCCCATAAGATGTTCCGCTCCAGCAAAAAACGGAGTACATTTCGATAGTTGTCGGTACTGTGTTTACTGAAAAGCCGGGTGTATTGCGCATCCACCAGTTCAAAGAGTCGATGCCGACATTCAGCCACGTTATCCTGCTGAATATCGACTCCGTAGATACTGGAAACAGCCTGAGCAGCGTACACCTCCCACTTGGAGCGACGACTAACGTACCGGCTCGACACGATACTTAATTTTCGCTGTAATACCTCAATTAGAAAATTGCCGGTACCGCAGGCGGGTTCCAGAAAGCGCGAGTCGATACGGTCGGTTTCGGTCTTTACTAAATCAAGCATAGCATTTACTTCCCGCTCCGCCGTGAACACCTCTCCGTGGTCGGCCACCCGCTGTCTCGATTTTACCAGCCGGTCGGCCTGAATAACGTTCGCTAATTCGGTCATTGATTGTGTTGTTTTGAGCCTGTTAGCTAAAGCAGACGGCAAAAAGTTTGAAGTCCCTGCGGGGCTTTTCAGTCTTTGCCATCTGCTTTAGCTGATAGATTTGAAGCCAATAAACCTGAGTCAAACCCATACTTTTCGGCCATCCGCTCTACTTCCTGATAATAGGTCATGCTCTTGTGGTGCTGTTCCTGGTTCTGAATATATGCCTGCACCCGGTCCAGATGCGATTCGCTGACCGACACGGCGAAGTAATCGTCCTGCCACATCAACCGCCCGGTGTCGGCCAGACCGCTTTTGTTATTGAACCAGTACGCCGATTCGCCCTTGATGGCCTGCATTACGTCGGCAATGCACTGTTTCGGTCCCAGACCAACCAGGCAATGCAGGTGATCGAAGTGGCCATTGATATCGAGGAGCCAAATGCTTTTCAACTGGCACTGCTCCCGAATATGCTCGCAGACGACCGTCTTAATTTCCTTCGATAACATTGGCTCCCGGTCCTTTGTTGAAAACACGGCATGGACAACAATTCTGGTGTAGGACATGGTGCGGGGTGTTTACTGTTCCGTCTGCTAAAGTAGACGGAACAGTAGTGGGAAGTCCCTGCGGGACTTTTATTGGAAACAATGTAAGACAATACACCAAAAGTCCCATCGGGACTTTTCACTACTTGCCGTCTGCTTTAGCGGACGGACTCGGCAAATACCAGCCGGGTTTGGGGTAGGCCCTCGGGGTGTTCGTCGCGGATGAAGGCAATGATGTCCTCACGTAGCTGGCAGCGCAGGTCGAAGGCGTCGGGGGCGTTGTGGGCCGATACGATTATGCGCATAACCAGGCAGGTGGGTTGCGTATCCGTTATCTGCACGGCAAACACATCGCCGTTCCAGAGCGGGCTGGCTTCGGCAAGAGCCTGCGCTTTGGCCCGTACGGCATCGACGGGTACGCGATAATCGAGGTACAGAACTATCGCCCCCGTGATGGATGCATTATTGCGGGTCCAGTTCTCGAACGGCTGTTCTACAAAATACGTAATGGGCAAAATGAGCCGACGCTGGTCCCAGATCCTGACAATGACCGTTGTCAGGTTGATCTCTTCCACACGGCCCCACTCCTTTTGCACAACCACTACGTCATTGAGCCGGATTTGCTGGTTGAAGGCAATCTGAACCCCCGCCATTAGGTTGGCCAGCGTTTTCTGAGCCGCAAAACCAATCAGGACCGATACTACCCCTGCCGACGTCAGAACGCTCAGCCCTACTTTCCGACTACCCTGAAACGAAATCAGGAGCAACGACGCGCTAATAAGCAGGATAACACTAACCAGCACACGGCGTGCAAACCGCACCTGCGTGACAAACTTGCGCTGCGCCAGATTTACGTCCTGCGTGATGTCGTATTGCCGAATCAGCAGCACTTCACCATACTTTAACAATCGGATAATCAACCAGGTCGACGCAACCAGAAACAGCACTTCGGCGGCTTTGTCGGCTACGGGGTGTCGACGAATGAAGCGGGCCGATTGCAGGTTAGTGGCCGTCAGGAAAAACAGCGACGGCACAAAGATCCAGAATGCCCACCGCACATGAACCCGCAGCAGCGTAAGGGCGTCGAAAGGCCGGCGTCGGTTCACGTAGCGGACGGTCTGCGTGATAATAACGTTGACCGCCAGTCCCAGCAGCACCGCCATGACGAGCAGTACCCAGCCCGACAGATCGCGGTTGGGTACGAAGCCCGCCCAGCGAATCATACTCCGAATCCAGGTATCGAGTTCTTGTTGCATCCCGCAAAAATAGAGTGCGTATGTTTACCGGATGGAACATCTGCTACAAATAGGCGTAACGGGCGGTATCGGGTCGGGCAAAAGCGTGGTATGCCGGGTGTTTGCAGCCCTCGGCATACCGGTATATGAAGCCGACACACGGGCGAAATGGCTCACCGAACACGACCCCAGCCTGCGTACCGACGTTATCCGGGTGCTGGGCCCACTGGCCTACGACGCGCAGGGCCGCTACAACCGGGCGTGGGTGGCATCGCAGGTCTTTACCAATCCGACTCTGCTGGCCCAACTCAATGGCGTAATTCACCCCCGCGTCCTGACCGATACCCTTGACTGGATCAGCCAACACACCAACGCACCCTATGTAGTGAAGGAGGCCGCGCTGATGCGGGCCGCTGGCGATGGCAATACGCTCGATAAGGTCATTGTAGTTCACGCGCCCGTTGCGCTGCGAATTACCCGAATCCGGCAGCGTGACCCCCAACGCTCCGAAGCCGACATCCAGGCTATTATAGATCGTCAAATCAGTGACGATGACCGCCTGAAACTGGCTGACTACGTACTGATGAATGACGAAAGTCAACTGTTGCTACCGCAGATTCTGGCGTTGCATACTACGTTTACGGGGCGGATATAATCGAAACGGATACGTATCTTTCAGATTCAAAAAATCCTGAATACATCTGCATGAAAAAGACGTTACTTGTTATCTCGGCTTGCGCCGGCAGCTTCCTGCTTGGCGCGTTCATTAACGCCCCCGACGACCCGAAAAAACCCATTACCAGTGAGATGATTGACGTAGCCAGCCGGGTTATTGGGCTGGTATTCTCGCCCGCCGAACGCGACTCGATGCTCGACAATCTGGAAAGTCGCCGAAAAGACTACGATGAACTCCGTAAGATCGACCTGCCTAACAGCGTGGCGCCCGCCCTGTATTTCAACCCGATACCGGCAGGCTTTGCCATGCCCACCGGCGTGTCGTCGTTTAAGCAGTCGGCACCTACAAAATTCATGCTAAACCGCGCTGATTTACCATACTATACCGTTGGGCAACTCGGCGAACTACTGAGAACGAAGCAGATTACTTCGGTTGAACTGACCCGATTTTTCCTAGACCGGCTCAAAAAATACGACACTCAGCTTCACTGCGTTGTGACGCTGACCGAAGACCTGGCGATGGAACAAGCCCGCCGGGCCGACGCCGAAATCAACCAAAACAAATTCCGGGGGCCACTGCATGGCATACCGTACGGCGCAAAGGATTTACTGGCCAAACAGGGCTATAAAACCACCTGGGGGGCCATGCCTTACAAAGATCAGAACATCGAAGTAGACGCCACCGTGATCCGCAAACTCGAAGACGCCGGGGCCATACTCTGCGCCAAGATGACCCTCGGTGCGCTGGCCATGGGCGACTACTGGTTTGGGGGCCAGACACGCAACCCCTGGAATACCAAAAACGGTAGCAGCGGCTCCTCGGCAGGGTCGGCATCGGGCGTATCGGCGGGGTTGCTGCCGTTTGCTATTGGCACCGAAACGCTGGGATCTATCGTCTCGCCCGCTACGGTTTGTGGGGTTACGGGGCTGCGGCCTACGTTCGGGCGCGTGAGTCGGCACGGGGCCATGGCCCTGAGCTGGAGCATGGACAAAATCGGGCCGATTACCCGGAGCGTGGAAGACTGTGCGCTGGTATTCAACGCCATCTACGGCCCCGACGCCAACGACCCAACCACACTGGCAAATGCACCGTTCCGGTACGCGCCCGTATCGTCGCTGAAAGGAATGCGCATTGGATATGTTCGCAAGGGCTTCGAGAGCAGTTATCCTAACCGGGCCAACGACTCTATCACGCTGGCTACCCTGCGCGGCCTTGGTGCCGACCTGGTGCCTATCGACCTACCTACGGGCGTACCAGCCAACCGGATTTCGTTTCTACTGGGCGTGGAAGCAGCCGCTGCTTTTGACGACCTAACCCGCTCTGACCGTGACGATCTGCTGGTGCGGCAAACCAAAAACTCATGGCCCAACTCGTTCCGGTCGGCGCGGCTGGTACCGGCAGTCGAGTACATTCAGGCCAACCGCGCCCGTACCAGACTTATCAATGAGATGGCCCAGGTACTGAAAACGGCTAATGTGGACGTCTATGTATCGCCATCCTACGCGGGCGGCAACCTGACACTGACCAACCTAACAGGCCATCCGTGCGTGGTACTGCCCAATGGCTTCACCAAAGAAAAGTTACCCACCAGCATTACGTTTATGGGTCAGCTGTACGAAGAGGGTAAGCTGCTGGCCGTAGCTAAAGCGTATCAGGACGCCACGGACTGGCACCAGAAACATCCGGCCTTGCAGTAATCACTACGCCACAAAACCGACTTCCCAGCATCAACCGATCACTAAAAAACCGATCCAGAAAGAAAGGTTAGTGTTACCCACTGATGCGTGTGCAGTCTTAAATACCGTTGCCGATACGTACCTGTATCGGCAACGGTATTTTTGTTGGTTTAGTCAGCCAATACGCGTGAGTGAATCCTAACCCCTATCATTAATAGCCTTCACAGTCAGCCCATGAACACGAACCTCATTGACGAAGCCAACAGCATACTAACGCCCAATTTTCTCAGTAACCTTGCCAGTCAGTTTGGTACGGATACGTCAGCCCTCCAGACAGCCATGCACGGTGCCCTGCCAACGGTATTGGGCAGCCTGCTTCAGCGGGCATCGGAGTCGGGGGGTATCAGTTCCGTAATGGACCTCACCGCCCGGATTACCACTCCCGACCGTGCCGCTGGCGAAGTTATCGAACCAGCGGGCGGCATTTTGGATCAGCTTACCGAAGCAGCTGCGGGCGGAACCAATTCGTTCGCACATCTACTCTCCATGGGTTCAGACGCCGTATCGAGCCTGTTAGGTAATAGATTGGGGGGGGTGGTAGACGCTCTGGCGAAGTATAGTGGTCTGTTACCCACATCGGCCTCGTCGGTGCTGAGTCTGGCCGGAACGGTGATGCTGGGTCTATTGGGGCGAAAAATGGCGTCCGGTGCCGACGGCCCTCTGGGTATGGTTGGTCTGTTAAACAGCCAAAACAGCTTAGTTCGGCAGGCTATGCCCACCGGCCTGAGTTCCCTGCTGGCTCTTATACCCGGTCTCGATATACCGGGTATCCAATCGGCGGGTATGGAAAATATTCCTTCACCGGCAGCAACGCCCCGTTCGCCCCTGTCTGGCCCTGTTCCGGTAGTTGCCGAGGGTCAGTACAACGATTATACGGATACGGCGAATGCCAATACGGTTAATCAATGGCTACCCTGGCTGTTGCTGGCGTTGGGCGCGGCTGCCTTATTCTTTATTGTCCGGTCCTGTCAGGGTGATAAGGCACCTAACGCAGGAGCTTCGGGCGTGTCCCTTACGGACTCGATCAATGTACAGGATGCAACCGCTACGATAGGCACCCGTACTGACTCAGCGGGAACAGCCGTCAGCGAAGGTGTGGCTGACCTCGGTGCTTTTTTCAAGCGGAAGCTGCCATCGGGCATTGAACTGAGTATCCCCGAGAACGGCATCGAAAATAAGCTCGCTGGGTTTATCGAAGACACCGGCAAGCCCGTCGATAAAACGACCTGGTTTAACTTCGACCGGCTGCTGTTCGATACGGGCAAGGCAACGCTGCAACCAGCCTCGCAGGAGCAGCTTGGCAACATCGCCGATATTCTGAAAGCGTATCCCAATGTAGCCATCAAACTCGGCGGCTATACCGACAACACCGGTAATCCACAGGCCAACCAGAAACTCTCTGCTGACCGGGCCAGCACCGTGATGAACGAACTGATCCGGCTCGGCATCGACCCCACCCGATTAGCAGCCGAGGGGTACGGTGAGCAGTTTCCGGCAGCCGCTAATGATACCGAAGCAGGCCGCGCCCAAAACCGCCGGATTGCCGTTCGGGTAACGAAAAAGTAGTTTTCGGCTGATATATAAACCACTTGAGTAAAAGGCGAATTTGTCATGCTGATCAGCATGATAAATTCGCCTTTTTGGGATAATCCAGTTCAGTTTACCTACCAAACACCCTACCAGAGTTTTTCAGGATACGCGCCTTCGGCGTGTAGTGTCTGTAAGGCGGTTTGTACAATGGGTTTATCTTCGGGATAGGTGACGCCAAACCACTCCGACTGGCTGCGAAATACCTTACAGCGTCCCGTACCGGTCTGGATCAGGGTCGTCATGACCGTTGGAATATAAAACTCAGCCTTGGGCGAGTCGATGTTCGCGATGGCATAACTCTCGAACTGCTTCTCAATCAGCGGAAACACGTCTGGTTTGAAGCCCCAGAAATTCATGGACACGGGCGTATCGGGCAGAAGGGGCGTCAGGCTATCGGCTTCTTCAAACACGATTTTCCGGTCGGCAGGGTCGGCTTTATCTTCGTAAATTTTCGTCCGCTCAATCACCGACGTCAGGTGTCCATAGGCGTCAACGGCACACACCCCCCGCGACACTGACCCGTGTTCTGACAGGGTTTTCTGCACTTCGTAGCCCACCATAGCGTGCAGATCGGGGTCGGTATCCGTTTGCAGGAAATCGCTGATGAGCTGAAAAGCTTCGTATCCATAGAAATCGTCGGCGTTGATAACCGCAAAGGGCGTACTGACGTGGTGCCAGGCGCAAAGCGTGGCATGCCCCGTACCCCAGGGCTTGGTCCGGCGCACCGCCCCCACTTCTTCCGGCACAAACGAGTCAAGGGCCTGAATAGCGTAATCGACGTCAATCTTACCAGCTAACTTCTCGCCGAACACCTCCTCGAAATCAGTGCGTAGTTCTTCGCGGATGATAAAGACGACCTTGCCAAAACCGGCCCGGATGGCGTCAAAAAGGGAGTAGTCAATGATGGTTTCGCCGTGGGGGCCAAACTGGTCGAGTTGCTTGACACCTCCGTAGCGGCTGCCCATACCGGCAGCTAAAATCAAAAGAGTAGGTTTCATATATCTGATTGTGTGTTTCCAGGTCTGGGCACCGGCCCGGCAAGCAGCATTGGGTGTGACTTCGCCCGATACCGTTTGCCGGGCCAAAATTAGAGAAAAGACAGACGGTTGTACACCTAACCTGATCCGCCTGTCCAAATCATGCTTTAACAAAAATTAATCTGAACAGAATGCAAACGAATTAAGTTGTTTATCTAAATTTGTGCATAACAACAGTTGTTGTAACAAGTAAATACTTCATCAGCAAAAGACCGGTACACCCGGCTGGTCAGTGAACCTGTCCAGCCGGGTGATACCAGCACTACCCGCGATGCCCTTTTATCACACACTCGGTCAAATTCCCCCAAAACGCCATACGCAGTTCGCCAAAACGGACGGCTCTCTGTATTACGAGCAGTTGTTTGGCACGGTGGGGTTTGATGGCATGTCGTCGCTGCTCTACCACACCCATCGCCCCACCATGGTTCGCGAGGTGCTGGGCAGTATAGACGTAACACCGAAGCTGGCCGTTGAGAAGAACATGCTGGCCCGCAAGCTCATTGGCTTTCAGATCGAGTCAACTGACAATCAGGATTTTCTGGCAAGCCGGGTGCCGCTGCTAATGAACGCCGATCTGATTCTGGGTGTGGCTGCTCCCAAAAAATCCCTGACCGATTTTTTTTATAAAAACGCCGATTCTGACGAGTTGCTGTTCGTGCATCGTGGGTCGGGAACGCTGCGCACGCTGTTCGGACAGATTACGTTCGGCCACGGCGACTACCTCGTTATTCCGCGCGGGGTGATTTACCAGATTGACTTCGACACCAGCGAAACGCGGCTGCTGTACGTAGAATCGCGCTCGCCCATTTATACGCCGAAACGGTACCGCAATCATTTCGGGCAGATGCTTGAACACGCGCCCTTCTGCGAACGCGATATCCGCCGACCGCAGGACCTCGAAACCCACGACGAAACCGGCGATTTTCTGATAAAAATCAAGAAACAGGGATCGCTGCACTCGCTCGTGTATGCCAGTCACCCATTCGACGTAGTGGGTTGGGATGGGTACAACTATCCGTATGCCTTTAATATCCAAAACTTCGAGCCGATAACGGGGCGGGTGCATCAGCCGCCAACAGTGCACCAGACGTTTCAAACCGATACGTTCGTGGTTTGCTCGTTCTGCCCGCGCCTGTACGACTACCATCCGCTGGCGATTCCCGCTCCCTACAATCACTCGAACATCGACTCCGACGAGGTGATCTACTACGTCGACGGCGATTTTATGAGTCGCAACGATATTGCACCGGGCCACATTACGCTGCATCCCGGCGGCATTCCGCATGGCCCCGCACCGGGGGCGATGGAGCGCAGTATCGGCAAAAAAGAAACCGTTGAATACGCCGTCATGGTCGATACGTTCCGCCCACTGATGCTGACCGAACAGGCCATGGGCATTGACGACGGGGTGTATTATAAATCGTGGCTTGATTAAACACCGGAGGAAACCCGGCATACCCAAAAATTCGTCAATAACTCATGGAAACTCTCGAATTAACTCAATCCGAAACAACAACGGACTTTTTGCCGCTCAACGGCACAGACTACGTAGAACTGTACGTAGGTAATGCCCGGCAGTCGGCACATTATTTTCAGACTGCGTTTGGCTTCCAGCCGCTGGCCCACGCCGGGCTGTCGACGGGCCTGCGCGACCGCGAGTCTTATGTGGTACAACAGGGTAAAATTCGGCTCGTACTGACCTCGCCCCTGCACGGCGACTCGGAAATGGGTACACACATAGACAAGCACGGCGACGGCGTTCGGGTGGTGGCGTTGTGGGTTGACGACGCCACGCGGGCGTTTGTCGAAACAACGAAGCGGGGCGCCAAACCCTTCATGGAACCCACCCACGAGCAGGACGATACCGGCTACGTGGTTCGGTCAGGCATTCATACCTACGGCGACACGGTACACGTTTTCGTGGAACGCAACGACTACAAAGGCCTGTTTCTGCCCGGCTACGAAGCCTGGAATCCAGCCTACCAGCCTGCCAACGTGGGTCTGCGCTACGTTGACCACCTTGTAGGCAACGTGGGCTGGAACGAGATGAACCCCTGGATGCAGTTCTACGCCGACGTGATGGGCTTTCAGCAGCTTGTCAGCTTCGATGACAAAGACATCTCGACCGACTATACGGCCCTGATGAGCAAGGTGATGAGCAATGGCAATGGCCGCGTCAAATTCCCGATTAACGAACCTGCCGAGGGCAAGAAGAAATCGCAAATCGAGGAGTATCTGGATTTTTACGGCGGGCCGGGCATCCAGCACATCGCGGTGGCTACCGATAACATTATTGATACCGTACTGGCACTGCAAAGCCGGGGCGTTGAATTCCTGACCGTACCAGACAGCTACTACGATACGCTGGCCGGGCGCGTGGGCGAAATTGACGAGGAAATGGCGACGCTGCGAAAACTGGGCGTACTCGTTGACCGCGACGATGAAGGGTACCTACTCCAGATTTTTACGAAGCCCATTTGCCCACGCCCTACGGTATTTTTTGAGATCATCCAGCGCAAAGGGGCCCGTTCGTTCGGCAAAGGCAATTTCAAAGCCCTCTTCGAAGCCATCGAACGCGAACAGGCCGTTCGGGGAACACTCTGACCAATTATGAATGAGTAAATGATAGAATGAGTTACTAACACACCAGTGGTATTCTATCATTCGCTCATTCTATTATTGAAAATTAGTTATGACTCAACAATACGACACCTACACCCCCGACGATCAGGCCGTTTGGGAACTACTGTTTCGGCGGCAGATGGATCGGTTACCGGGCCGGGCAAGCCAGGCGTACATGGACGGGATTGTGACAACGGGTTTCCCGAATGTGCGCATTCCTGACTTCGAGCGCGACCTGAACCCACGTCTGCTGCCCATTACGGGCTGGCGGGTGGTGGCCGTGCCGGGGCTGATTGATAACCACGAATTTTTTGAGCTGATGGCCAACCGGCAGTTTCCGGCTACGACCTGGCTACGCACCCGCGATCAACTTGATTACCTGCCCGAACCGGATATGTTTCACGACACCTTCGGCCACGTACCGGTGCTGACCAATCAGCCCTTCTGCAATTTTCTGGCCGCGCTGAGCCGCATTGCTTTGCGGTTTGTGGACCATCCCGAAGCGGTCGACATGATTTCCCGTCTGTACTGGTACACGGTCGAGTTTGGGCTGATTCGGGAAGATGGCGAACTACGGATCTACGGCGGGGGTATCCTATCGTCGCCGGGCGAAACAGTTTACGCGCTGGAAAGCGACGTGCCGCAGCGGTTGCCGTACAATGTACAGACGCTGCTACAGACGCCGTATATTATTGATCATTTTCAGGAGAAATACTTTGTCATCGACTCCTACGAGCAGTTATTTGACTCCATCCCGGAAATTGAAGCAGTGCTGGAAAACCAGTTAACAGTAACCAGTAAACAGTGATCAGATCGTAAACTGCGGAAGTACCTATCTTTGCCTGTCTCTACTCGAAAGGCGAACTGACAACTGTTCACTGATAACTGTTCACTGAAAATGACGCACCCTTCCGACAGCCGCGCCTATTTTTTTAAGATCGATACTACCATCAAAAAGATCAGAACGGCGTTACAGCGGCAGTTCAATGACGCCGGATTTGACCTGACCGTCGATCAATGGGTGGTGATCGACCATCTGTTTCGGAATCCCGGCATTAGCCAGAACACGCTGACCGACATGACCACCAAAGATGCACCCACCGTTACGCGTATCATTGACCTGCTGGCGCAGAAAGGACTGACCGAACGGCGCCTGACCGATAATGACCGGCGCAAATTTCTGGTCTATCTCACCGAAGCGGGCGAAGCCAAATACCACGAAGTACTGCCCGTTGTCTCAGCCATGCGACGCAAGGGCTGGGGTGACCTCAGCGAAGCCGACTACCAGCATTTTGTCCGCATCATGGATTCAATTTATCAGAATGTGAGTGAGTAATATAGCCCGGACGTGGACGTCCGGGATACTTATATGTACGGAATCTTCAACTACGATATTGCCGACCGGCGCGTGGGCTACAAACACAGCGACCATATCCTCGACCTCGAAGCGGTGGGGCTGTCTGGCTATTTCAGTGACCTTGGCATTGATGGAAGGGTCTTTGCCCGCCCAGTACTAAACGATTTCATTGCACTGGGTAAACCCGCCTGGCTGGCCGTGGGCACCCGCATCCGGCGACTTCTTGCCCATAATGCAGCCGCTCTGGCTAATATCCGGGATCAGGTCCTGATTCATGAGTCGCTGGCCACGCTCTATCTGCCGGTACATATTGGCAACTACACCGATTTTTACGCGGGCATTCATCACGCCGAAAATGTGGGGCGCATGTTCCGGCCCGGTGGCGACGCACTGCTGCCCAACTACCGCCACTTGCCGGTAGCCTATCACGGGCGGGCGTCGAGCATTGTGGTATCCGGCACGCCCATTCGCCGGCCAAATGGCCAAACACTGGGGCCCAACGGACAGCCCGTCTTTGGGCCCTCGAAAACGCTGGATATTGAACTCGAACTGGGGCTGATCATCGGTAAAGAAAACCCGCTGGGCGAACCCGTTTCGGTGGCCGATGCCGAAGACCATATTTTTGGCGTCACGCTGTTTAATGACTGGTCGGCGCGGGATATTCAGCGGTGGGAATACCAGCCGCTGGGGCCATTTCTGGGCAAGAATTTCGGGTCGAGTATGTCGGCCTGGGTAGTGCCGCTGCATGATCTGGAACCGTTCCGGGTGGCCGGACCGATTCAGCAACCCGAACCCCTCCCCTACCTTCAATCGAAAAAACCGGATCGCTGGACCGCAGGCCATTTTGATCTGGAACTTGAGATCGTGCTGCACACCGGTGCTGACGATGTGGTTATCAGCCGTACCAACGCGCGGGAGTTATACTGGTCGTTTGCGCAGATGGTGGCGCACCATACCGTAAACGGCTGCAACCTGCAAATTGGCGATGTACTGGCCACCGGCACCATCTCGGGCGATATGCCGGGCAGTTACGGCTCATTGCTGGAACTGAGCGAAAACGGCACCCGCCCGCTGCACCTGCCCAACGGCGATACACGCACGTTCCTGAACGATGGCGATGCCGTAACGCTGCGGGGTTGGGGCGTGGCAAACGGACTGCGTGTTGACCTGGGCGACGTTCACGGAAACATAATTCCGGCGTTACAACCAAAATCGTAGCTTAGGGGTCTTATGCCAAACGCCTTTTTCTGCTCCTTTATGCGCCTGACCGCTCTTCTCACCATCGTTGGCAGTTTGATTGTTCTGGCTCTGACAGGCTGCGAAAACTGCGGCCCAACGGCTGAGCCGCTGCTGAACCTGTCGATCAACACCGGCACACAGGCCCGGCCCGACACGATCTTCTCGCCTGACAGCCGCAACCCGTTGCCCGCCCGGCCCTCTCCGACCTACGGCATTCAGTCTGGGCTGCCCGTTAACCTCACCGCCGACAGTACGCGGTATGTGTATCGCCTGGCTGGTCGGTACGACACCGTTACCGTTTTTTACCAGCGCAAAACGGCCTACCGAAATCGGAAATGCGGCTACGTACTGGATCTGTACGAACCGGAGCGGGGGCCGAAAGCCCGCACGTCGCGGGGGAAAGTAGAAAGTGTTAGCTACCTCCCAAATCGGAACGCCAACTTTCTCAGTAGCAGTGAGAACACCAGTATTTACCTCAGCATCCGGCTATGAGACACCCGCTTACGTTCGCGCTGGTCTGGCTAATCACCCTAACCGCGTTTGGGCAAACGAAACGCCAGTCGGTGCAGCGGCCGGTCCTGATTGGCGTTGACATAGCCAAGCCGGTGTTGTCGCTTATTTCGCCGTACCGAACGGCGTTTCGGCTGGGTGAAGTAACCGTAAAAGTGCCCATCGCCGGAAACCGGTATTTGTCGGTTGTGGCGGGATACGGGCAGGCACGCAGCGATACGATATATCGGAACATACGGATGAAACTCAGCGGACCTTACCTCAAAATTGGCACCGAACGATTGATGTCCAGTGGGTTACTGGTCGGCTGGCACGGCATGACCGCGCTGACGCAGGAAACGGCAACGTACTCTTATCGCGGACCAACCTTCGGCGATTACGTAGTTACGGCCTTCGACCGGCAGCGGGTGGTTGTTGGTATGGAGGGCTTTTTCGGCTATCAGCAAACGCTATCGGATCGGCTCATTTTTCGGGTATCGGGCCGGGCTACCGTAGCGGGTCTGTTCGGCACGCGGTCTAAAAATGAACCCGCCGTCCTGTTCGTACCCGGTGTCGGGGTGGCCCTTGGCGATCCGGTTGCGGTTGGTTTTGGGCTGGGGCTGCACGTGTTCTACCGAACCAACCCGCGCCCGGTTGCCGTTTCTCAACCATGAACCAGACTATCGACCCCGCCGACCTGAAACCCCACGAATTTTACCGCCTGCTGAACAGTGCCGTAGCACCCCGCCCCATTGCGTTTGTCAGTACCATCAGTGCCGATGGCCACGTCAACCTGGCTCCCTACAGTTTCTTCAATGTGTTTGGGTTCAACCCGCCCATTCTGGTATTTTCGCCCAGCCGCAACCGGCATGGCCACAAAAAACACTCCCTGCTGAACGTCGAAGAAGTGCCGGAAGTAGTGATAAACATAGTCAATTATGACATAGTCGAGCAGATATCGCTGGCCAGTGCAGAGTTTGACCGGAACGTAAACGAGTTCACTAAAGCCGGGTTTACCGAGGTGGCTTCGGAGCGCGTCCGGCCACCACGTGTATTGGAATCTCCGGTGTCGTTCGAGTGCGTGGTGCGGCAGTTGCTGCCCGTTGGCGACGGCCCCGGTGCCGGTACACTGGTTGTTTGCGAAGTTGTGCTGGCCCATGTAAACGAAACCATACTGGCAGAAAGTGGCATGGTCGACCCGCATAAACTCGACCTCATTGGGCGGCTCGGTGGCGACTGGTACGTTCGGGCCAGTCATGACGCGCTCTTCGAGGTAGCCCGCCCGCAAATGGGCATTGGCATTGACCAACTGCCCGCCGGCATCCGCCACAGCAACATCCTGACGGGCAACGACCTCGGCAAACTCGGCAGCCTTCCGGCAATGCCCACTACCGACGAAATCAATCACTACCGTCGGTCAGGCGTTCTGGACGAATTACGGACCGAGGCCCGCAACGGTTGCCAGCACCTGCCCGATCTGCTGCACCTTCGCGCCAGACAGCTACTGGCCGAAAACAGGGTACAGGAAGCGTTGTTAACAGTATTGGCGGTATAGCACGGCTTTTCGGATACACTGCCCTAAAGACCAAACTCGCGCATCCGGTCGGTGGTGAGGGTGTTTACGGTGTCCCACACAAAGGGAAGCCATTGACCGGTATTGTCATCATAGACCTCGGTAGCGGCTTTACAGGGAAAAAGTTTGTAATCGAACTTGGTATTGCCCACCACCAGGTATCCGGGATAATAAAACGCCCTGCCGGTTTGCCGGGCATAGTATATTTTGAGCAGCATCAGGTATTTGCCGAGGCTATGCCGGGCGTAGTGCGGGTCGTAGAAGTTCAGGATACCCATAATACTATCACTGCCATTGTCGAAGATACCAACAGCAATGAGCCGCCCACCATCCCGAACCTCGATAAGCTGGGTGTCGAAGCGATTGCGTATGGCCCCGCCAAAAAGGCAATCCTCGACCGACGTAAACGTTTCAAAGTCCAGACTGGCGCGGTACGTGGCGTAAAGCGTTTCGAGTTCGCGGGTGAGCAAAAACGGTTTTGCCAGTGATGTAAATCGCTCGTTGATGCGCAGCAACCGGTTTTGCTTAGGACCGTACTGAACAGCTGACAAAACAATGCGAAGCCAGAAAGCAGACAGATAACCATCGTCGGAAGGAACAAACTGACAGGTAAATACCTCCTGTCGCATTCGGAAGTAGCCTTCGCTCAGCCACATATCCAGTTCGGGTCCCCGCATAAGTGCAATTCGTTGATTAAATGGGCGTTTATTGGCAATGCCTTAGTTTTACAAAAAACCTGATCTCTGATGAAACAATTCGCCCTCCTGACGCTCTTTTTGCTCGTTACGCTGCCTGCCCACAGTCAGTCGGTGGCCAAAACGGCGTCGGCCAGTCGGCGGGCCATTCTACAGACGCTCAAACGCCAGACTGAAGACTGGAATACTGGGCGCATCGACAAATTCATGGATGGGTACTGGCCGTCGGATTCGCTGACGTTCGTGGGCAAAGCAGGCATAACCTACGGCTACCGCGCCACCCTCGACAATTACAAAAAACGATACCCCGACCGGGCCTCAATGGGTACGCTCAAATTCGATGTCCTGCAACTCGATTTACTGGGGTCTGACGTGGCGTATGTCATTGGAAAATGGCACCTGACCCGCCCAAAAGTTGGCGACGCAGGGGGACACTTCACCCTTGTCTGGCGCAAAATCAATAACCGCTGGCGTATTGTAAGCGACCACACCAGTTGAATTTTGAATGGGTGAATGATAGAATGAATGAACAGGACTGACGCGAAAGTTACCTACGTCAGCCTTATTCACTCATTCTATCACCGGAACGCCGGACCGTCATAATTCGCTCATTGGTAAGCTGCGTTGGCTCTTTACTGGACAGGCGTTCGCGAAGGGCGGTAACGGGCCGCTCAAAGAACTTAAACAGCAACGTAGAAGACACCAGCACCAGCACCCAGAAAACAATCACCTTTGCCCAGCCTGCTGCCAGCGACGTAGTAGGGATGCGCTCCAGGCCGTTGACCATGATGGGCGTCAGGTTAAGCAGGTACATCGAATACGAAATCAGGCTGACGTGCGTAATGGCACGGGCAATACCAAACCGCGCCCACAGGCCGGTAGCCGTACGCCAGTTGTCCATATAGGGCATAAGCAGGGCCATACTCAGCCCAATAGCGGGGAAGTATAAGGTTCGTTTGTACAGCACGTAGGCCGGTGTAAGCCCCCATTCATAATAATAACCAATTATGAAGATAGACGACGAGAACGCCACCAGCCCAGTCAGAACGAGACCGGCAATCAATAATTGACGGTTCAGCCGCGCGTTAGCCCACATAACCGGAACATACTGTTTAACGTAAGCCGCCAGTACCCCGTATGAGATGGCATCCAGCCGGGTCAGCACAATGCCCCGAAAACCGAGTTCACCGGCACTGATGGGTGTTTGCAGCGCAATAACAATTCGCATCAGATTGGTACCGAGAATAATGGTCAGGATCATAGCCAGTACAATACGCCGATGCGACCAGTAATTTCCGAGGGCTGCGTGCAGAATCAGCAGCACCAGCGGCAGGGTAATGTACGACCACTCCTCAATGGCCAGACTCCAGGTTTCGGAGAAAAAATCGGGAATATAGGTGGCAAAGTTTTGCAGAAACAGGGCGTACTTGGCCAGGGTTAAAGCGGGGGGTAGCGTATGGTGCATACCGCTGCGCCAGGCCCGCAGTAAAGCAAGCAACACCAGACCACCCAGCACCAGATAGTAGTTAGGCAGGGTTCTGAACCAGCGTCGGGTCCAAAAGTTAAGCAGCAGCCCCCTATCAAACCGTCCGTTTTTTTCGTAAGTCCGAATCAGAATCCCGCCAATCAGGAATCCGCTCAGCACAAAAAACAGTTCGACACCGTCGGGCAGCAGAAAATGCCAGAACGCGCCGTCGTAATATTGGCCGAGGGCAATGGTGGCGTGGGCATCCACCACGATCAGGATAGCAGCCGCCCGCATTACATCCAGCCCAAACCCCCGCTTAGCAGACGCCCCCAGCGAAAAAAGTTGATAAAGCATATTGACCGCAAAGGTAGGCGGGGTAATGATGAATTATAAATGATGAATTAATTATGGATTCAGAAACTACCGACCTTTGCAGATCAGGCACAATCATTCATCATTCATCACTCACAACGTGCAGCTAAACGACGAATACCACTACCCATTCCGGTTCTCTCAGGCCGATGTCATTGATTTTGCCCGCGTTACGGGCGACAATAATCCGCTGCATCTTGACGCGGATTACGCAGCCACCACCCCTTTTAAACGCCCCATTATTCACGGAATGCTATCGGCCAGCGTCTTTACCAAAGTGCTGGGTACGGAGTTTCCGGGTTATGGCTCAGTCTATCTCGGTCAGACACTGGAATTTCTGCGACCCATGTTCGTAGATACCGATTACGAAGCTACGTTTACGGTCAAAACCCTCGACCCGGCCAAACACACCGCTGAAATCCTGGGCGAGATCCGCGACCGCGCTACGGGCAAACTTACAATACGCGGTACGGCCCGGCTCATGCACAGGGAAGCCATTCAATGAGGCAAAAAAAAACCGCCCAACGGAGTGTTGGGCGGGCAATAGTGCCTGCGGTCTGAGCGACCGGGCCAGAGGCAATTAAGCCTTTTCAGCCTTGTTCTTGGAGTCCTGAACTTCAGAACGGATGGCCTGAGCCATGGTCTTCAGTTCCTGCATACCCTTACGAACACGGGTGCCAGCTGCCTGGTTGTTTTTGTCGTAGAATTTATCAAAATCTCCTTCCAGCGACATGATCAAGTTCTTTACTTCTTCGAAGCGTCCCATAATTTACATAGGGGTTTATTAGGGTGAAAAATGGCCTTCAAACCGCTAAAAACGCGGTTTTCGGCTGAAATTTAGTCATTCTGCAATACAGCGCAATAGCTGAGCCAAATTTTTAGCTGAAAAGTGCAACTTTTCTCCCCAAAACCTTATTCCGTGGCCGCTTCGGCCGATACTTCGAGCGTTCTTGGGTCAATAATAGTCGATTTCTGACGATAGAAGCCTTTTGCCAGTTTTTCGCCCATTTTCGAGAACGCATCCAGCGTGTACGCTACGTCGTCCAGGCTGTGCGAAGCCGTTGGAATGATCCGCAGCATAATCGTGCCTTTAGGAACAACCGGATACACTACAATCGAGCAAAATACGCCCATGTTCTCGCGCAGGTCGATAGTTAGTGCGGCCACTTCGGCCACACCACCCTCAATATTCTGCAAAAATACCGGCGTTACCGGCGAAGTAGTTTCGCCAATATTGAAACCGCGCTCGCGCAGCCCGCTTTGCAGCGCATGTACGTTCTCCCAGAGTTTATCGCGCAGCTCCGACGACCGCCGAACCATCTCCAACCGCTTCAGGCCACCCACTACATACGGCATGGGCAGGGCTTTGGCGTAGGTCTGCGACCGCATGTTGTACTTGAGGTACATGATAATATCATGATCGCCGGCAATGAACGCACCAATGGCGGCCATTGACTTGGCAAACGTAGAGAAATAAAGATCGATACCATCCTGGCAACCGAGCATCTCACCCACGCCCGCGCCGGTCTCGCCCATGGTGCCGAAGCCGTGCGCGTCATCAACCAGCAACCGGAATTCATATCTATCTTTCAGGGCCACGATTTCGTCTAAGCTGCCCACCTTACCCGACATGCCGAAGACGCCTTCGGTAATGACCAGAATGCTGCCACCGGTTTCGGCCACCCGGCGTGTAGCCCGCTGAAGATTCTTCTCCAGGCTGGCCATATCGTTATGGTTGAACTTGTAATAGTCGCCCATTTTGGCTTTGTGCAGCCGGATACCGTCGATCAGGCAGGCGTGGCTTTCGGCATCGTATACAATGACATCGCGGTGATCCACTACGGCTTCAATGGCCGACATGACGCCCTGATAGCCGTAGTTAAGAAGGAAGGCATCTTCTTTAGAAACAAACTCCGCCAGTTCTTTCTCAAGCTGCTCGTGCAGGTCTGAATTACCCGACATCATACGGGCACCCATTGGGTAAGCCAGGCCCCACTGTTCAGCGGCTTCGGCGTCGACCTGCCGGATTTCAGGATGGTTTGCCAGGCCTAGGTAGTTGTTCAAACTCCAGTTCAGCACCTCTTTACCCCGAAACTGCATGCGGGGACCGAGTTCCCCTTCAAGCTTCGGAAAAGCAAAATAATGATGGCCGTTGAAGTCACGTGCCTGCCCACCAATGGGGCCTAAGTTCTGGCGTAGTTTCTCAAATAAATCCACTTTACAGTACCATTTAACGGGCTAAGACCCTGTTCTTAAAGCTATAAGTACAAAAGTACGGTTATCTCTCCGCCCGACAAAATTGCGTCTCGTAAATTCAGGACCGGGATTGTGTTGTATTATTGCCTCAATATGCCAGCCATCAACAAACTCTTAGTTGCCAACCGGGGCGAGATTGCCCTGCGCATTATGCGGACGGCCCGCGAGATGGGTATCAAAACGGTAGCCATCTTTTCAGAAGCCGACCGCAACGCCCTGCACGTTCGCTTTGCCGACGAAGCCGTGTGTGTGGGTCCGGCCCCGTCGGCAGCGTCGTACCTCAAAATCGACACGATCATCGATGTCTGTAAACGACTTGGTGTGGATGCCATCCACCCCGGCTATGGGTTTCTGAGCGAGAACGCAGGTTTTGCCAGAGCAATACGGCAGGCCGGGCTGATTTTTGTTGGCCCCTCGCCAGAAAGCATCGAGGTGATGGGCAGTAAATTAGCCGCCAAAGCCGCCGTCTCCAACTACGATATCCCAATGGTACCCGGCACACCCGATGCCGTAACGGACCGGGCCGAAGCCAAACGCATTTCGGCACAGATTGGCTACCCCATCCTCATCAAAGCATCGGCGGGGGGGGGCGGCAAAGGGATGCGGGTGGTAGAAAATGATGCCGAATTTGACGAGCAGATGGACCGCGCCGTGAGCGAAGCCATCTCATCCTTTGGCGATGGGTCGGTATTTATCGAGAAGTACGTTACCTCGCCCCGGCACGTAGAGATTCAGGTTCTGGGCGATCAGCACGGCAACATTGTGCACCTGTTTGAGCGCGAGTGTTCCGTGCAGCGACGCCATCAGAAAGTAGTAGAAGAAGCTCCGTCAGCCATTCTGACGCCCGAAATCCGGGAGGCCATGGGCAAAGCCGCTGTGAACGTAGCCCGCGCCTGCGGCTACTACGGGGCCGGGACCGTAGAGTTTATCGTGAACGACGCACTCGACTTCTATTTTCTGGAGATGAACACCCGGCTCCAGGTCGAACACCCCGTTACGGAATTGATTACGGGCGTTGATCTGGTACGCGAGATGATATACATCGCCGAAGGCAAGCCGCTCAGTTTCCGGCAGGAGGACCTGACCATGACAGGCCACGCTATTGAACTGCGTGTTTACGCCGAAGACCCCGCCAACAACTTCCTGCCCGATGTTGGTACGCTCGATACCTACGTCAGGCCGCAGGGCAACGGCGTTCGGGTTGACGATGGGTTTGAGCAGGGTATGGCCATCCCGATCTATTACGACCCCATGATTGCCAAGCTCGTAACCTATGCCGATACCCGCGAGCAGGCCATCCAGAAAATGATCCGGGCCATTGACGAATATCAGATTTCGGGCGTACAGACTACGCTTCCGTTTGGGCGTTTCGTGATGGAACACGACGCCTTCCGTAGCGGTCAGTTCGACACTGGTTTCGTAAGCAAGTATTTCAGCCCGGATAAACTAACGCCCACCCCCAGCACCGATGAAACCGATCTGGCGGCTATACTGGCGGCTTACCTGTTGGAAAACACGAAACCCGCCACCGGCGCAGCAGCGGGCAATACACTGCCAACAACTGCCCAAAGCCGCTGGAAAGCCAACCGAACAAACTAACTGATAAAAGGCCGTATCGTTGAGTAAATCACGGAAGAACTCGCCATGAAGCTCAGGTAGAGTTGTTCACGAAGCCGAAGAAGGAGGCTACTGGGCTGAGGTTCCTGCCATTCCGGGCGGTATGACGCAGGGCGAACCCGTCGATGATCTGCTTCAAAATATAGATGAAGCTGTGGAAGGCTGTTTATCAGTTGATGTAACGCTATCCTACTGACAAACGATGCTTTTAAGCGACTCACGGGCATCATTGATAGAGGCCACAGTAACTCCGGGGCAGCTACTCGCTGCGGTAATATAGTCGTTACCCGCTTTTTTGAATGCATCACAGTTGGCCTTGGTCTGACTGACTACATAAGCCTTTAGGCTATTGGAATAGGCTTCTGCCAGTTTATCGACGTTGGTGCAGGTAGCCGGAGCAACGGTATCCTGGCTTTTCTTGCAACTTCCACCCAGTAGCACAAGGCCGAGCAGAACGGTGTAAACAGAAGTGCTTTTCATGGTAAATGACATGTTTTGTGGATGTATGCCCGAAAGTTCTGACTAAACCATCTTGCCACAGTAAACCGTCGATTAAACGGTTTCTTCGTTTAGCGAACGGTATAGCAGCGTATAGAACCCCGAAAAACTACTGCCAGTCGGTAGCTTTCGGTACGTACGGCCTTTCCCTAAAAAACATCTCCATGAAAAACACTACACTACTCCTTGCTGCAGCCCTGCTCATGCTTAGTTGTAACAGTACCAAATCAACTAATCAGGTTAGCACCAAAGAAGGCTGGACGAGTCTCTTCGACGGTAAAACCCTGAACGGCTGGCGGGTCGCCGAAAACCCGGCTACGTTCAGCATACAGGACGGGGCCATTATGGTACATGGCCCACGGGCGCACCTGTTCTACGACGGACCGGTGAACAACCACGACTTCAAAAATTTCGACTGGAAAGCCACCGTAAAAACTATGCCCGGTGCCAACTCCGGCATGTTTATTCATACCACCTATCAGAATACGGGCTGGCCCGGCAAGGGTTACGAAATTCAGGTAAATCAGACCCATACCGACTGGCGCAAAACCGGCAGCGTATATGGAATGCAGGACGTAAAAGAAACCTTCGTGAAGGATGATGAATGGTATACTGAACAGATTACCGTGCAGGGCAATAAGGTAACCATCCGCATCAATGACAAGATCATCAACGAATATACCGAACCCGACAGCGTGAGTCAATCGGCCGGTGGCAAAAAGCTCAGCAGCGGTACCATAGCTCTTCAGGGGCATGACCCTAAAAGCATAGTCTATTTCAAAGACATCATGATCCGGCCGTTG
>JACMPG010000138.1 GCA_014377625.1 Spirosoma sp. | reverse complement strand
TTACGGGCTGGTTATCCTGTAGTTCGGGCAGGATTTTGCTGGCGAGCTGCTTGCCAAGTTCTACGCCCCACTGATCGAAACTGAAGATGTTCCAGATTACGCCCTGCGTAAAAATCTTGTGTTCGTAGAGTGCAATTAACCGGCCCAGCGTGCGGGGCGTCAGCATTTCGAACAGAATCGAGTTGGTAGGCCGGTTGCCCGGAAACATCTTGAACGGGGCCAGCTCCCTAATTTCTTCCTCGCTCTTACCGGCTTGACGGAGTTCGTCGGCGGCATCGGTTTCGGTTTTGCCATTCATCAGGGCTTCGGGCTGCGCAAAGAAGTTGGCCATCAGGATTTTGTGGTGTTCGCCAATGGGCCGCTGACTGATAGCCGGCGCCAGAAAATCGCACGGAATGAGCTTCGTTCCCTGATGAATCAACTGGTAAAACGCGTGCTGTCCGTTCGTACCCGGCTCACCCCAGATAATCGGCCCGGTCTGGTAATCGACGGGCTGACCATTACGGTCTACCGACTTGCCGTTGCTCTCCATATCGCCCTGCTGAAAATAAGCCGCAAAGCGGTGCATCGACTGGTCGTAGGGCAGAATAGCCTCGGTTTGCGCCCCAAAGAAGTTGTTATACCAGATACCCATCAGGGCCATAATCACGGGCAGGTTCTGGTCAAACGGCGCATCGCGGAAGTGATTGTCCATGTCGTGACCACCCGCCAGCAGTTCCTCAAAATTATCGAACCCAACGTACAGCGCTATGGACATGCCAATGGCCGACCACAGCGAATACCGGCCACCCACCCAGTCCCAGAACCCAAACATATTGGCCGGGTCGATGCCAAATTTTTCGACGGCTGGCTGATTGGTAGACAGGGCCGCGAAGTGTTTGGCTACGTCGCTGTCGGTGCCGCCGTTGTCCAGAAACCACTGCCGGGCGGTCTGGGCGTTGGTCATGGTCTCCTGCGTGGTAAAGGTCTTGGACGCAATCAGAAACAGCGTCGTTTCGGGATTGACGATCTGCAAGGCTTCGTAGATGTGGGTCCCGTCGATATTGGATACGAAGTGTACGCGCAGTTTTTTATCGTCGGCGTAGGGTTTAAGAGCTTCCGTGACCATGACCGGGCCGAGATCCGAACCACCAATGCCAATGTTCACGACGTCGATAATGGCCTTGCCCGTATAGCCCGTCCACGCGCCCGACCGGACGCGTTCGGTAAACGTCTTCATCCGGTCAAGTACGGCGTTTATGTCGGGCATTACGTCCTGCCCATCCACCAGCACGGGCGTATTGCTGCGGTTGCGCAGGGCGGTGTGCAGCACGGCGCGGCCTTCGGTCTGGTTAATGACATCGCCGGAGATCATTTTTTCGGTGGCGTCTTTTAGCCCGGCCTGCCCGGCAAGCTGTATCAGCAGACCAAGCGTCTCGGCGGTGATGCGGTTCTTGGAAAAGTCGAGCAGGATATCGTCAAACTGGCGTGAGAACGTATCGAAGCGTTGTGGGTCTTCGGCAAACAGATCGCGCAGGTGCCGGTCTTTGATTGTTTCGTAATGGGCCTGAAGTTGAGCGCGGGCCGGGAGGTCATTGAATGAGTGATTCTGGAGCATGAGTTTTTCTTTTTCTGGACACAGAGTTACGCAGAGAAGCACAGAGTTTCACAGAGGAAACCTCTTTTTTTGCTTAAAGACCTCCGTGTATCTCTGTGCTTTCTCTGCGTAACTCTGTGTCCCAACCCTTTTTTTTGCCCTAATTTTGTCCTCTATGAATCAGAAGTTAGCCTTTTCGTTGTTGCTCATTGCCGTTGGTGCGTTGTTTTTTCTGCCGTTTCTGGGGAGTGTCCGCCTGTTTGACTGGGACGAAATCAATTTTGCCGAAGCCGCCCGCGAAATGACCGTCCTCGGCGACTATGGCCGCGTTCATATCAACTACCAGCCGTTTTATGAGAAACCCCCGTTGTTTTTCTGGCTCCAGGCCTTCTGGATGAATATATTCGGTGTGAATGAGTTTACGGCCCGGCTTCCTAATGCCCTGTGTGGTATCGTGACGCTGGTGTATCTGTATCACATCGGCGCCAAACTTTACGGGCATCGTTTTGGGCTGCTCTGGTCGCTGGCGTATCTGGGGTCGGTACTGCCGCATCTGTACTTTCGTTCGGGCATCATTGACCCGGTGTTCAACCTGTTCATCTTCATCAGTCTTGTCAACCTGATTTTTGCCGCCTGGAAACGGGGTGAACTGGGTACCCGGCTGATTGTACCGCGCAGCGAATGGACATACCTGATTATCGGTGGGGTTGCACTGGGGCTGGCCATCCTGACCAAGGGGCCGGTGGCCTTGCTGGTGCTGGGCCTGACGGTGCTGGTGTACTGGCTACTGGGGCGGCTGCGCTGGTTTTTGTCGGTGTGGCAGGGGCTGGTCTTTCTAATGGTGGCATCAATACTGCCGCTGCTGTGGGTGGGGCTGGAAGTGCAGCAGCACGGCCCCGAATTTATCAGCGCTTTTATTGCCTACAGCATCCGGCTCCTCACCACACCCGACGCGGGACATGGCGGTTTTCCCGGTTATCACGTCATCATTCTGCTGGTAGGCTGTTTTCCGGCATCTATCTTCGCGCTGCGGGCATTCTGGCCCCTGTTCATCGAGCGTAATTTTCAGCGCGAATTTCGGCGATGGATGCTCATTCTGTTTGGCGTAGTGCTGGTGTTGTTCACCATCGTACAGTCGAAAATCGTGCATTACTCGTCGCTCTGTTACTTTCCCATTACGTACCTGGCCGCACTGACGCTGACGCAGATAGAGGAGCGCAAGATTCCGTTCGGCAACTGGATGCGGGCGGGGCTGGTTGCCGTTGGGAGTATTTACATGCTGGCTACGATTGCCGCCCCGATTCTGGCACAGCGGATGGACATTGTGAAACAGTTTGCCGATCAGGACCCGTTTACGCAGGGTAACCTAAACGCACCTGTGAACTGGACGGGCTGGGAAGTGCTGCCCGGTATCTGGTTGCTGGGTCTGCTGGCCGTTACCATATACTGGTTCCGGCACCGGCAGGTGGTGCAGGCTGCCATGGTGCTGTTTGTGGGTATGGCCGTGTTCGTGACGCTGACGCTCTGGTTTTTTATCGGGCGTATCGAAGGGCTGTCGCAGGCTACGGCCATGCGGTTTTTTGAGCAGGCGCAGGGCAAAGACGTGTATGTCAAAACCTACGGCTACCACAGCTACGGCCCATTTTTCTACACCCGCAAGCCGCCCGTTACCAACCCGAAATCCTACGACGAAGACTGGCTACTGCACGGACGTATCGACAAAGACGTTTGGTTCATCCGCAAAAGTCAGGAAACGCCCACCCACCTCGACTCACTGCCCGATGTCCGAAAAACCGGTGAGCGCAATGGCTTCGTGTTTTATCTGAGAAAGGCAAAGTGAAGACCGTTACATCAACTGCGACACGGCCTGTTTGAGGCTGGCAAACTGACGTTTCTTTTGCAGTACAGTAGGGGCGGTAACCCGCTCGCGGCAGTCAAAAATGCCACAGCGTTCGCAGGCCTCGTTCACCACCCGAAACGGAATCGATGTATCATTAGGCGGGTTCAAAAACGCCATCTGACTGCGCAGGGCATCGTTCATGGCAAAACACATGGATACACTCATATTTTCCTGACTTCCCGTTTCGCCTGCGCCAGTCTGAGACGGGTGCGCTACCGATACAATCAGATACTGCAAACCCGAATCGGCATATTCCGACAACTGCACCCGGCAAAGGGACCCCTCAAAATTAGCTTGTTGCTGGACCATCTGTAGTTCTTCCAGAATGGTCAGGGCTACCCACCGGCGGCAGTAGTGTTCATCTACCATGCCGCGCGGTCCCCGCTGCCGCGAGAGGTGCATCTCTTTAGTGAGCCGGAAGTTTGTTTTACCAACCGTGTTGTTAAACCGGTAAAAGAACAACTGGTCAATGCCAAACGCGCTGGGCAAGACGTTGCTGAGCCGGTAAAAGAACCGCTCTGGCGTAGCCCCAAAGTTCCGGATCAATGCCAGAAAAGCATCGTTACTCCAGGTAGGCCGGGTAAACAGATCGGTTAGTTGAGCCACGAGTGCATCGCGCCGAATCAGTACCGCCCCGGCAAAATACGACGCTTTGTAGTTGTTCAGAATCTGCTCGAACGAGTCTGCATCAACCCATGAATACGTATAGGGACGAATTTTCAGGCTTAGAAACTGAAAGCCTACCTCCCGTGCCAGAATAAAAACCCGCTGCTCGCCGGTTAGCCCGGCGTTGAGGTGCAGCGTGTGGTTTGCAGGGCGATATACTGACCGGAGCGGAGCCAGTTCAGGCTGGGTAAGTGGGTTGAAATGAACGAGGTGTACGCCATACCGGGTCTTGAGTAGGTTAGTCAGCAGCGGCTCATCAACGACCTGACCGGCGGGTACAAACTCGCTTAAAAACCGGTCGGCGTCGGCTTCGATGTCGGGAAAATAATTATCGTGCATCTCCTGATACGACCGCAGCATGGTCTGGTACAGCCGCTCCACGCTCATGTTGTAACTCTGGGCAATGTCCATGAACGTGCGAATCATGGCACTGACTTTGGTCGGGGCTTCGGCCAGTAGTTCGAGCAGGTCAGACGGGTCGATGCCGAAGAGTTCGAGCGGTACTTCGGTCAGGAATTTTGAGCGGAGCAGGTCCGAAATCGGCTCCATCTTCCGGCTCAGCTTCAGCGACACCAGCGTATCGTAATCGACCTGAATGGCGTTGGCCAACGCCGAAATCTTGTCGGCTTTGGGGTATTTACGTCCCTTCTCGATCTCGGTTACGTACGACACCGACAGGCCCGCCTGCTGGGCCAGTTCACTAACCGACAGCTTACGGTCAAGGCGTAGCTGACGGAGTTTCAGGCCAAATAAAAGGCGGATATGATCGGCGGGGAGGGTCAAGGCGTTTATCAGTTATCAGTGAACAATTATCAGTGATCAGTGAACAGTTATCAGTGATCAGTGAACAGTTATCGTAATTACGCGCCAGCTACTGATAACTGTTCACTGATAACTGATAACTGATAACTGTTCAGTACCGGCTCAAATCCGGACGGGCAAAGTTGCTGAATACTTCGCCGGGCAGACCCGTGAAGACCCGGATGTCAGTCAGGTCGCGCTGACCGCGTTCGCCGGAGAGCAGAACGTTGCCGTGTTTCTTATAGTCGGTCCAGGGCAGGGTAAAGCCGGGTTTCTCGTCGGTGAATTTCGGGTAATACGCCCACTGCCAGACCAGATGCGAGGCCTTATCGACCCAGACCTTATACTTGTTGTCGGGCGTAACGCCCACGCCTTTGAAGGTCAGCTGCAATACGTCAGCTGGTTTGCCATCCTGCGTGTTTTCCTCGCCGATGTGTTTGATTGTCAAGCCCGAATCCTTGAGTTTAAAGGGCATCACAAGCCAGTACGAATCATTGATCCAGGCGGCTTTAGCCTGTTTTACGTATTTAGCCACCGAATCAGGCTCGATCACTTCGGCTCCGTTTCTGAACACGCGCCCTTTGTCGTTGTTCACATTGAGCAGCACGGTCTGATCGTTCTTGAGGTTATCGACCCGCACGTTGCCAGTCCATTTGTCCCAGATCAACTGCCGGGCACCGAAGAAATTCCAACTGATCAGGTGCGTATTGTCCCAGGCTTTACGGCCACCCATGGCGGCCATTACTTCATCGGCAATTTGTACGGCGCGGGCGTCTGACCCAGCCGCATCAAAACCCGGCGCGGCTGGATTCGGCGATTTTTTGGATTGGGCCATACCTGATACGCTGCTGAGCAATGCGATCATCAGGATAAATTTGTGTAGTTTCATGGTAACAAAGTTGATTACTGACAAAAGTAAAGAATTGACTCTTACCCAACTCGATTATATCGTTGCCGTTGATACGTTCCGGCATTTTGCCACCGCTGCCGACGCCTGTCATATCACGCAGCCGACGCTCAGTATGCAGATTCAGAAACTCGAAGACGAACTGGGTGTCCTGATCTTTGACCGTTCCCGACAGCCCGTTGTGCCTACCGAAACGGGCGTGGCTATCCTGGCCCAGGCGCGGGAGGTGCTGCGATCAGCCCGGCGCATCCCCGAAATCATCAGTGAATCGAAGAATGAACTGCGGGGTGACCTCCGCATTGGTATCATTCCCACGCTGGCTCCGTATCTGCTGCCGTACTTCATCGGCGAGTTTATCGGCAAATACCCCGACGTATCGGTTCGCATCGAGGAGTTCATGACCGAGCAGATTGTGGAGCGGCTGCGCACCGGTCTCATCGACGTGGGCATCGTAGTTACGCCCCTCGGCGAGGCTGGCATCACCGAAATTCCGTTGTTTCAGGAGCCGTTTGTGGTCTACGCGGCAGACGGTCATCCGCTGTTACACAACGAAACGGTAACGGCTGCCGATCTGCAAACCAACGGACTATGGTTACTGACCGAAGGCCACTGTTTCCGCAATCAGGTCGTGAACCTCTGCGGGGCCGACCAGCAGACGGGCAACGGCACAAAACACAACCCCACGAGTCTGCACTACGAAACCGGTTCGCTCGAAACGCTCATCAAACTCATCGACCGGCAGGGGGGGTTCACGTTACTGCCGTATCTGGCCACGCTGGACATGCGCCCCAGCCGACGGGCAAAACTACGTCCGTTCATTGCCCCTCAGCCCGTGCGAGAGGTCAGCCTGGTCATGCACCGCAGTTTCGTCAAACGCCAGCTCATCAACGTCCTGCAAGCCGAAATTCTCGCGAACCTGCCCGCCGAACTGGTGAGTAGCACGGGAGCGGTGGTGGGACTATAAAATCACAAAGTCCCATACCGGGCATAAGCCTGCCGCTCCAGCTCTTCGCGGTGGTCGGGGTGGGCGATGGCGACGAGGGCGCGGGCGCGTTGGCGGAGGTTCTGGCCGTAGAGGTCGGCAATGCCGTATTCGGTTACGATGTAGTGGACGTGGGCGCGGGTGGTGGTTACGCCCGCGCCTTCTTTGAGGTAGGGGACAATCTTGCTTATACCTTTGCTGGTGGCCGAGGGCAGTGCAATGATAGGTTTGCCGCCCTCGGAGAGCGTGGCCCCCCGCACAAAATCCATTTGCCCGCCCACGCCAGAATATTGCATCGTACCAATGGTATCGGCGCAGACCTGCCCCGTCAGATCAATCTCGATGGCTGAGTTGATGGCCGTAACTTTAGGATTGCGCCGAATAATAGACGCATCGTTGGTATAACTGGCCTGCTTCAACTCAACCGCCGGGTTATCGTCAATGAAGTCATACACGCGCTGACTGCCCATCACGAAACTTGATACGATGCGGTAGGGGAGAACAGTCTTGTATTCGTTCGTGATGACGCCCCGCTCCACGAGGTCAATGACGCCGTCGGAAAACATTTCGGTGTGGATACCCAGCCCTTTGTGGTGAATCAGTTCGGCCAGTGTGGCGTTGGGAATGCCGCCGATACCGAGTTGCAGGGTGGCGCCGTCTTCCACTAAACTTGCTACGTACTGCCCAATCTTGCGGTCTTCGGTACTAATCTCGCCCGGCAACACCTGGTACATCGGCTCGTCAACCTCCACGGCAGCATGGAGCATACTGACTGGAATCAGCCCGTCGCCGTGGGTACGTGGTACGCGCGGGTTGATCTGGGCAATGACGTATTTGGCCGAGCGAATAGCTGCCAGAGAGACATCGACCGAGGGGCCGAGTGAACAGTAGCCGTGGGCATCCGGGGGCGACACCTGAATCAGGGCTACGTCGATGGGCAGAATCCGGCGTTTGAACAGCAGCGGTATCTCGCTCAGAAAAATCGGAACGTAATCGCCAATACCCTGCGCCAGCTGTTCGCGCATATTAGCCCCGATAAAAAACGAATTGGGGCGGAACGACTCCCGGTATTGCGGCTCCAGATACGGCAGCGGCCCTTCGGTATGAATATGGCAAATTTCAACGTTGCGTAGCTCCGGTGCGCGGTCTACCATCGCCCGGATCAGGACGTGGGGCGTCTGGGCTACGCTATGTACAAACACGCGGTTGCCGGACTGAATGGCAGTAACTGCTTCGGCAGGAGTGGTAAGGGGTAGAGGCATATATCTTCCAATGAAGTATGAACGGAACCCCTGAAGCGGTTCAATTCCAAAGACGTATAATCATTCAGGAGGGGAATCTGAATCTTCTGGTGTTCACCCTCGACTACTATTTGCCAGGGCAATTCCACGAACACAGCGTACTGTGCCTTTGGGTAGACTAACCAGCTATTTTGGACTGAAGTTTAAAAAAGGCCCGCCAGTTCATGGAAGTGACGGGAATTGGCAGCCAGATAGAAAGAGATGTTGCTATCTGAAAAGTTTTTTTTCGTACGAGCATTAATTTAGAGTTACTTTTAGCACGCTTTACGTCTGACTATTTTTATGAAAATGTTACTCTCTGCCAATAAACAGGTAGTACGACTGTTTGTGTTGACTTATATGTCAATACTCGGTTTTACAGGCCCGGCTCAGGTCATAGCCCAACTCAAAATTACCTATCCCATCAGCCGGATGATTCTCCAGCGCGATGCCGCTAATCGGGCAACTGTACAGGTTGCGGGGAGTTACAGCCTGGCTTTAGACCAGATCGAGGCCCGTGCTGTTACAAGAGTTGCCGGGCAGGGCACAACTACTAACTGGGCCACCCTGCAAACGAACCCACAGAATGGACAGTTTACCGGAACCATGCCCGTACTGGGGGGCTGGTACAAAATTCAGGTGCGCGGTATCCTGAATGGCAGCGTAGTGGCTCAGGATTCGGTGGATCGGTTTGGGGTGGGAGAGGTGTTTGCCATCATCGGCCACTCTAACGCGCAGGGATCGAGTTGTATCATAAACGGCGTAAACAAGTGTCCTACCATTGCCGGAGCCAGCGATGACCGTGTGACGGTAGTAGCCGTTGACCAGAGTACACCGGTGTATAACCAGTATCTGTCCACGGCCGATACCCGCTACCTGCCCGGTCTGGCCTTTGCGCAGCTAATGACCAGTAATGGCAGCTCGCCGTTCGGGCGTGAAGCCTGGCTGTGGGGACATATGGGCGACCAGCTGGTGCAGCAAATCAACGTACCGGTACTTATCTATAATGCCGGATTTGGGGGCAGTACTATGCAGCAGACGTACTGGTCGGCTTATGATATTCCGTTTCAGCATTCATTTGTTAATTATAGTCTCAGAATGCCATTTGTAAACGTGCGTAATCTGATGAATCTCTACGTTACCTCTACCGGTATTCGGGCCATTCTGGTGCAGCACGGTGAGAATGACCGGGGTAACTCCGAAAACGAGATTTTTCAGAACTATGCCGGGGTTATCGACAAGGCCAGAGCGGAGTTCAGCAAGTCCGATCTGGGCTATATCGTCTCCATCTCATCGTTTGTAGGGGGGCGGTTCGACAATGTGCGGTCGGCACAGAGCCGGATTATCAATCAGGCGAATTACCGGACGTTTCAGGGGCCGGATCTGGACAACATCAATACGCTCGATGATCGCCCGGATGGGCTTCACTTCTCGCCGACGGGGCAGGTGAAGGCAGGTGATATGTGGGCCGAAGCCATTAAGAACCAGTACGCTAACTGCACACCCTACCCGGCGCAACAGCAGCCATTAGCCAGTATTGCCTGCGCTACTGGTAATCAGCTTGTCTTGAGTCAACCCGCCAGCTATCAGTACAACTGGGATATCGGTAGCAACGCGCAGAGCCTGACGGTGGGTGCCGGTACCTACGCGGCCCGGCTGAAAGATGCGCAGAATCAGATTTTCTTTCCGCCTGCCGTGGTAGTACCCGCCACAGTCCGGCCTGCCGCGCCCACTATCGGTACCGCCAGCGGAATATTTGACATTTGCCGCACCACCGGGCTTACACTTACTTCTTCATACAACGGACTAAATACCTGGAGTACGGGGGCAACGTCGGCATCCATCATAGTAAATGCATCGGGTCAGTACACGGTGCAGGCCCGGCATCCGGTATACGGATGTTTGTCGGATGTGGTATCGAAACAGATTGGGGTAGCCCGCGTCACACTGAGTCTGGCCATGCAAACATCCCGGCGGGTAGTGGCGGTGAATGATACGGTTACGTTTCGGTTGCTGGTGCGAAATGGGGGCGAGTGCGACGCCGGATCAGTGACGCTGGCCAATCGGCTGCCGCCCAATGTAAGCGTGGTGTCGGCAATCGGCCCGCTGAGCGTTGCCGGTGGGGTTGTGAGCGGAACATGGCCGAACGTTCTGGCGGGCGATGAAATTAGCCAGTCGTATGTGGCCCGGCTTACGGCGGCTGGAACGTACCGATCCAGTGCCGAACTCATCGCATCGGCCAGCACCGAACAGGGTGCTACCCCCGGTAACGGCACCGGCAATGGAGAAGCCGACGAAGCTACCGCTGACCTGCGCACGACCGTTTTTTCTGCCAGCCTCTTTGAATCGCCCAATCCCAATCAGGGGCCGCTGCCGCCCGTTCTGTCAAGCCAGCCTACGCCCGAACCCAACAAGGCCGACCTGAGTCTGCAACTCCTGCTGAGCCAGCAGGTGATGGCCGTTAGCCAGACGGTGGGCGTGACAGTAGTCGTCAGCAATGCAGGCGGGCAGGTGGCTACCAATGTGGGAGCCGCCGTTACACTGCCCACCGGTATGCAGTTCTGGGGTTCGGCTTTGGGTATGAGCGCGTCGGGAGCGGTGGTGAGCGGTACCGTGGCGCAGATTCCCGCGGGGCAGTCGGCCACGCTTACGTTCACAATGAAAGCAACCAGCCCCGGTACCCGGAACCTGCCTGCCCAGATCACTTCTGCCGACCAGTCTGATCCCGACTCGGTACCCAATAACGGCTATACAAATGGCGAAGACGATACCGCTGTGGTTACCCTGCGCGTTATCGAGTAGTAGTCAGCCCGTGCTTTTTTTAGTAACTCCCGAAATACATTAAGACTATGAAACTGCTACTTTTCCTCCTGCCCGTTTTGCTGCTTATTGCGTGTGGCAACGCGCAGACCGCTGAACCCCAGCCCCAGATTCCAAGCGGCTACCTCTACAAAGTGGAACCCGGTATTCCCGGCAAAAGTGTGTACGTCTGTGGCGAACGGCCCTTTGATGTGACGGGCAAACTGGTTGGTCCCGACAATCTTGAACAGCAAACCATACAGGTATTCGAGAATATCAAAACGGCCCTGAAAACGGTGAACATGACCATGGCCGACGTTACGCAGATCACCTATTCAATCAAGACCAATAAAACCGCCGGGCTGCCCAATAAAGTTGACGTCACGATGATGACGCAGGTGAGTAACGTAGCTACCAGTTACCTCGTGGTACCCCCGCAGATCATTGACTCGAAGGCCGTCGGGCAGATCATCCGCGACGACGTGCTGATCGAAATCGAAGTCATTGCCGTGAAGTAAGGGCCGGGGGCTGGATTGACGTATCTTTGGTCATACCTGACCACCTGGCTATGCCGCTTATCTCGAAGAAAAAACTGACCTATCCCATCGGTCCGGCGTTGCGGGCGTACCTGATAGCCTACAGCCGCGAACACCGGCTGCCCATTCAGTACGCCGACCTGCTGCGCTACGACAATGCGGCCACGCTGTTCGATAAAAACGACCGCGATACGCTCTGGGAAACGGTGTACTACCCGGCTTCCGAAACGGATGAACTGTTGCTGGCCCTTAAAACGATCTACGCCATTCTGAAAGCCGACGGCGATACGTCCATTACCGGCCATCTTACCATTGACCGGGTTGACTTGTGCCTGTACGGCAACACCCGCCCATTTCGGGTGCGGGTGCGGAACTTAGTGAACGACAACTTCGACTATTTCTACATCAAAAACGCCGATGCCTCGCGGCTGTACGGGCTTGAACTGGAGCATATTCTCTCGCCCAATCGCATCAGCTACATCAGCAGCAACCAGACGCTCATTGAAGAACACATTGCCGGAGTACCCGGCGACATGTTCTTTGCCCGGCAGATGATGGGGGCCGAGCGCAACCCGATCCGGCTCTGCAAGGAGTTCGTGAAGTTCAACGAGAGGTGTTTCGTACGGCTCCTGGGCGATATGCATTCCAGCAATTTTGTGGTCGATATAACCCCTGACTTCGACGAAATGTACTACCGTATCCGTGCCATCGACTTCGACCAGCAATCTTACGAAGGGCGTAAGTCGGTTTACATGCCGCAGTACTACCGCCAGAATCAGCCAATCATTGACCTCGGCACCACCTGTCTGACGCCCGAAAGCGTTCGGCAGTATCAGATTGAAGAACGTTCGCTGATGGCCGGTCGGCTGCGGGTTGAGCATACACGTATCCACGAGCTGATGGCCGCCATGCGGGCCGATGTCATTGCCCCGCCCCACAACGTAGCGCAGCTTGGGGAGGCCCTGAACCGGCACTACCACACCCGCGCCTTCACCAGCGCCCGCAGCATGGGCGATCTGGTCTGGGAAAGTCTGGCCACGATTGGGGTAAATTAATGGGGTGTCTGTAAACTTACATGTTCCGCCGGTACTTGCCGCCCACGGCGTAAAGGGCGTGGGTCATCTGACCCAGCGAGCAGACTTTGGCCGCTTCCATCAAACTCTCGAATACGTTGCCGTTGGTTAGGGCAACCGCCTGTAAGTTAGTCAGGGCAAGCTCAGCCGCGTCTTTGTTATGGTCCTGAAACAGGCGGCAGTTATCGACTTGCGTCCGCTTTTCGTCGTCGGTGCTGCGAATAACCTCGGCGGGGATGATGGTGGGTGAGCCTGCCGGGTCCAGGAACGTATTGACGCCCACAATGGGTAGCTCGCCGTTGTGCTTCAGGGTTTCGTAGTACATCGACTCTTCCTGAATCTTGCTCCGCTGATACATCCGCTCCATGGCGCCCAGTACCCCGCCCCGTTCGTTGAGTGAGATAAACTCCTGATACACCGCTTCTTCAACCAGGTCGGTCAGCTCCTCAACCACGAATGATCCCTGCAATGGGTTCTCGTTTTTGGTCAGGCCAAACTCGCGGTTGATAATTAACTGAATGGCCATGGCCCGGCGCACCGACTCTTCGGTTGGCGTCGTGATGGCTTCGTCATAGGCATTGGTGTGCAGCGAATTGGTGTTGTCATACACCGCCAGCAGAGCCTGTAGCGTAGTGCGGATGTCGTTGAAGCCAATTTCCTGCGCGTGTAAACTCCGCCCCGATGTCTGAATGTGGTATTTGAGTTTCTGACTGCGGGTACTGGCCCGGTAGGTGTACTTCATGGCCTGGGCCCAGATCCGGCGCGCCACCCGGCCCAGTACAGTGTATTCGGGGTCCATGCCGTTCGAGAAAAAGAACGACAGGTTGGGCGCGAAATCATCGACGCTCATACCCCGGCTCAGGTAATATTCTACGAACGTAAACCCGTTGGATAGTGTAAAGGCCAGTTGCGAGATCGGATTCGCGCCCGCTTCGGCAATGTGGTACCCCGAAATCGAGACCGAATAAAAATTCTGAACCCGATTATCCGTAAAATACTGCTGGATGTCGCCCATCATTTTCAGGGCGAACTCGGTCGAGAAAATGCAGGTGTTCTGCGCCTGATCTTCTTTCAGAATGTCGGCCTGCACCGTACCACGCACTTTACGCAGCGTATCGGCTTTGATCCGCGCATACACCTCGCTGGGTAACACCTGATCGCCGGTGGTGCTGAGGAGTTGCAGTCCCAGCCCATCATTGCCATCGGGCAGGGGGCCAGCGTAAGCCGGGGGCGTAGGACTTAGGGCGTGGGGGGGTAAGTTATGGTCGGCCCCATGCCCCATGCCCTCTGCCGGATCGACGGACCGCTCTTGCTGTTGCAGCCACTTTTCGCACTGCTGGTCGATGGCGGCATTCAGGAAAAAGGCCAGCAACATGGGTGCGGGGCCGTTGATGGTCATCGAAACGCTGGTCGATGGGTTGCAGAGGTCGAAGCCAGAGTAGAGTTTTTTGGCGTCGTCGAGCGTGCAGACGTTTACGCCGGAGTTACCCACTTTACCGAAGATGTCGGGGCGCAGGGCCGGGTCTTCGCCGTAAAGCGTAACGGAGTCGAAGGCGGTAGAGAGCCGTTTGGCGGGTAAACCTTTGGAGACGTAATGGAACCGGCGGTTGGTGCGTTCGGGTCCGCCCTCGCCCGCAAACATCCGCGTGGGGTCTTCGCCCTCGCGCTTGAGCGGAAACACGCCCGCCGTAAATGGAAACTCACCCGGTACGTTTTCGGTCAGCAGCCACCGCAGTACATCGCCCCAGTCGTGATATTTGGGCAGACTCACCTTCGGCACGCGCAGGTGCGACAGCGTTTCGGTATAGAGCGGCTGCCGGATGGTTTTGTCGCGCACGGTAAATTCGTAAAACTCCGCCCTGTATCGTTCCTGCATGGCGGGCCACTGCCGGAGTAACAGGCGGCAATCGGGATGCAGACGCGCTTCGAGCGTTTCGCGAATCTGCTGTAATTCAGCACGAAGCGGGCTGTCCTCTGCCACCATCGTCAGCGTTCCGTCGAGCTGATACACCTGCCGGGCCAGAACTGTTTGCTCGTTCACGAACTGGTCATACCGACGGCTTTCTTCCACAATCTCCGCTAAGTACCGCACCCGGTTGGGGGGAATGATGGGGGCGGGGGGCGCAGGAAGGGGGCGATCCGGCGATTTGGCCTGGGGAGAAGTGCCAGGGAATACACCCTCCGCCCCGCGCCCCACGCCCGTACCCCCCAGCACGGTTATTACCCGCTCAAACAGCTCGTTCATGCCCGCGTCGTTGAACTGCGACGCAATGGTGCCGAGAATGGGCAGGTCGCTGTCGGTAGTGTCCCAGTCGTTGTGGTTGCGTCGGTACTGCTTTCTGACGTCGCGGAGGGCATCGAGCGAGCCGCGTTTGTCGAACTTATTGATGGCAATCAGATCGGCAAAGTCAAGCATGTCGATTTTCTCCAGTTGCGTAGCCGCGCCGTACTCGGCGGTCATTACGTACAGTACCTTGTCGGCGTGTTCGGTAATCTCGGTGTCTGACTGCCCAATGCCCGACGTTTCTACGATAATCAAATCAAAACCAGCCAGTTTGCAAACATCGATGGCATCCTGAACGTGGCGGCTCAGGGCCAGATTGGCCTGCCGCGTAGCCAGCGAGCGCATATAGACCCGCGGGTCGTGAATGGCGTTCATACGGATGCGGTCGCCGAGGAGGGCACCACCCGACTTACGTTTCGACGGATCGACCGAGATGATGGCCAGCGTTTTGTCGGGAAACGTTCGCAGATACCGCAGCACCAGTTCGTCTACCAGCGACGATTTACCCGCGCCCCCCGTGCCGGTAATGCCAAGAACGGCGGGATTAACTACCCGACTGGCTGGCTGATTGGGGCGGTCTGCCGTTGCGTGCCGGTACTGCTCAGTGTTGTTCTCGGCGGTAGTGATGAGACGGGGAATATCTTCTTTCTCAACCGTTTTGACGCCATGAACGGGTAATAGTTCAAAATCGCACTGCTGCAATAAATCGTTGATCATGCCCTGCAAACCCATCGTGCGGCCATCGTCGGGGCTGTAAATCCGGCTGATGCCATAGGCGTGGAGTTCGGCAATTTCGGTGGGGAGAATGGTGCCGCCCCCGCCCCCAAAAATCCTGATGTGGCTCGCCCCGCGTTCGTTGAGCAGGTCAAACATGTACTTGAAAAACTCGAGGTGGCCACCCTGATAACTGGTTATGGCAATGCCCTGCACATCTTCCTGGATGGCACAGTCCACAATTTCGGCCACGGAACGGTTATGGCCGAGGTGAATCACTTCGGCCCCCGCCGACTGCATCAGCCGACGCATCAGATTGATGGCCGCATCATGACCGTCGAAAAGAGAAGCTGCCGTAACGATGCGGATTTTATGAACCCAGCCGGATTGTGCCGGGGGTGACTGAGGTTTTGGGCGGGGTTGTTCGGGTTGAGCAGTCATAGAGTTGAAGACTATAAAGTTTATTGATGTCGTGCCTTTGATTGTGAAAGAATATGCGGAGTTTGCGGGTAAATCTGTTCATCAATCACGGGCAGGCGTTACTCAATTCGTAAAAATACGCAATCCAACGCCTATATGATGACTGCCAAACTCTACGACGCCGTTGCTATCCGGCCTATCAGCGCCGAACAAACCTACGCGCTCCGGCACGAGGTACTCTGGCCCGACAAACCGTTCGACTATATTAAACTCGAAAACGACGCCAGTGGGCAACACGTTGGTGCGTTTCGCGGAGATGACCTCGTGGCCGTCATCTCGCTGTTCGTAAACGACGAAACGGCCCGTTTTCGTAAGTTTGCCACCCGCCCCGATCAGCAGCGGCAGGGGATCGGCACCCTGCTTATGCACTACGTAGAAACCAAAGCCCGTCAGTGCGGAGCCGTTCAGCTCTGGTGCGACGCCCGGCTCGAATCCGCCAGTTTTTACCGGCGTTTCGGCATGGAACCCACCGGCGAAGAATTCTTTAAGGGGAACATTCCTTACGTTAAATTTCAGAAAAGCCTTTAAATTGACTCAATTTTCCAGAGTAAGGCAGCCGTTCGGGTATGGATGACCCGCTGTAATCCGGAACGTTGATTGTTAAACAAAAAACAAAAATAAACGAACATGAAAATTCTGATCCTGACCCTCATCTGTGTATTCGCAATTGGCTACAAAGCCAGTGCACAAACGCCCGTTGCCGATTCGCTGATGGTTTACACCGGTACGTATTCCTTTGAGTCGGGAAGCCCGGTCAACAAGTTTTTTGTTACCGTCGATAAAGGCGAACTGTACGGGGAGGCCGACAGCAACGGTCCTAATAAACTGCTTAAACAGGCCGCTGCCAACACGTTTAAGTCGACCAGTTCGTACGGCTCTATCATTACGTTTACCCGCGACGCTACTACCAAAGCCTCAACCGGCCTGACACTGGCTGTTCAGGGTACCGAATTACAGGCGAAGCGGGAAAAACCCTGAACCCTTTTCAGAACCTGTTTGAGTTATCGATTTGAGACTGAAACCAAAGTATTTGACCCTAGACAAGGCCTTTTTGGAAGGCGTAGCCGTGGCTACGGCTGAGAAAAGTAACGCAGGATAAGGTCAAAATACGAGTTTTTAGGCCAAAGCGATTAACTCAAACAGGTTCTCAGCGTTTAGGAAGAAAACTCAACTATGAAAAAACGTACCATAACCGCCCTGGCTCTGTCTCTGGCCGTGTTGGCCTGCGGTCCGAAAAAAGACGAGAACGCCACCGCCACCACCGTGCAGACAGCCGCCCAGACGCTGACGCTGCCCGCACCTTACGATACCAAATCAGCCGTGCATTTCAGTAAGGTTGTGGGCTGGCCCGATGGGAAAACACCCGTAGCCCCAGCCGGCTTTGCCGTGACCGAATATGCCCGCGACTTCGACAGCCCCCGCTGGATCTACATAGCCCCCAACGGCGACGTATTTGTGGCCGAGTCGAAGACCGAACGTAGCACTATTAAAGACAAGGTAATCAACGTAGTGTCCGGGCAGAAAGACGCCGAACCGCAGGGAGAAAGCCCCAATCGCATCACCCTCCTGCGCGATACAAATAACGACGGCAAACCCGATCTCCGCCAGACGTTTCTGTCTAACCTCAATCAGCCGTTTGGTATGCTCGTACTGAACAACCGATTTTACGTGGCCAACACCGACGGACTGATGGCGTTTCCCTACCAGACGGGGCAGACAACGATTACCACACCCGGTAAAAAGATTATCGACCTGCCCGCCGGGGGCTATAATAACCACTGGACACGCAACCTGCTGGCCAGTCCCGACGGAAAGAAACTCTATATTTCAGTAGGGTCGGGCAGCAACGTGGGCGAAAATGGCATGGAAAACGAAGAGCGTCGGGCTAATATCCTGCAAATCAACCCCGACGGCTCGGAGCTAATGATCTACGCCAGCGGTCTGCGTAACCCCGTGGGCATGGCTTGGCAACCCACTACCGGCAGCAGCGCGAAACCCGTACTGTACACTGCCGTGAACGAACGCGACAAACTCGGTGACGAGCTTGTACCGGATTACCTCACGAGCGTGAAGCCCGGTGCGTTTTACGGCTGGCCGTACAGCTACTACGGCCCCAATGAAGACCCCCGCCGGGCGGGCGAACGCCCCGATCTGGTCAAAAAAGCGGTGGTGCCCGATGTAGCCCTCGGCGCACACACAGCCTCCCTGGGCCTGGCTTTCTACGGCCAGATACCGGGGGCGCACTCCACGTTTCCGGAGAAATACCGCAACGGCGCATTTATTGGGCAGCACGGCTCCTGGAACCGCTCAAATCTGGCGGGCTACAAGGTCGTGTTTGTGCCGTTTACCAATGGTAAGCCCGGTAAACCCGAAGATTTCCTGACGGGTTTTGTGGCGGGTGGCAACAAAGACGTGTACGGGCGTCCGGTAGGTGTAGTTACCCTGCCCGATGGCTCGATGCTCGTAGCTGATGACGCCAGCGGACGCATCTGGCGCGTAACGTACACGGGTTGAATACCTAAATAGACCCGAACCCGTTAGAACTGATAGAACAGCCGCACCCGTCCACCTAAAGACGGTGCGGCTGTTCCGTTCATATCGGAATAAAGCGGATGGGCATACAGCACTCCTCCCTGGACTACCCAGTGCTTTTGCTGCCACTCCAGCGCAGCCCCGGCGGTATAGGCATTAAGCAGAGAAACAGGCCCTTTGCCATTAAAAATCGCCGTTTCGTAGCCGGGACGGGGTTGGGGCGTCCGGTAGCTGAACATAACCCCCACGTCGTTACTCAGGTCGAGATACGCGCCCACCGAAGGCAGTACCGATAATGACTTGCCAACCGGAATTCGATAGCCAATACTGACCGGAATCTGGTAGCGGGCACTACGCACTTCGATGCCGTAGATTTCGCGTTTCTGGTCAAAACCGGGTGCGAACTCACGGCGGAAGTTCCGGCGCGTCCGGTAGTCGTAGTCATCGTCGGTAATGAACGAACCCAGCAAACTACTGGACCGTATCAGCCCGGCACTTAGCACCCAATGGCCACCGAATACCGTTTCAGCCACGATTCCGGTGTTCCAATATCTGGCCCGGAGGTCGCTGCCAACGCCAATCCTGAACGCTGTGGCCAGTTTTACCACCGATTGACTGGCACCTTCCGCGGCCCAACCTTCCGCGGCCCGAGGGCTTTCCGGCTGGCTGATTACCGGGGCTGTACCGACCGGCCTGGAAAGTCGCCGGGCCAGGCGGGCATTCCAGTTGATAGGTCTGTTTAGCAGAGATCGGGTTGGCGTTAAGGCAACTACCTGATTCCCTGAATTTGCGGGTGCATCGGTTAGCTCGTCTTCGGATGCCGAAACGGTTTCGGTCGGAGCCGTTGTTGGAGCCATTTGTTGGATAGTGCCGGGCCTGGCTGTTTGTGACTGGTTCAGCGTGTTCGTTTTCGGGCGGCTGTTTCTACTGTCTGACTTTCCGGACTCCTTGGTTACTGCCAGCCGCTGCTGACCTGCCAGCGATGCTTTGCCCGATAAATCGTTATCTGGTAAGACGTTGAGCGGCAAGAACCCATCCGGCAATGCGTTAGTAGGCAACACCTTACCCGGCACAGAACGGCTGGGTTGTCTGGCTGGGGCATCCGGCGCATCTGCTACCGGGATGCGTGGGGTACTGTTAGTGGCAATGGGTTGATTATCAGACGTTAGTGGCGATGGAGACGTAGCGAGTTGATTATCTGAAATGGATGGTGCCGGAGTTGTGGCCGAAACAGAGCCTGACCGGGCAGCACGGCTCTCCTCGCTCGATGGAGTACGCCCGGTTGGCTCAACCGGCACATAACGGGTTACGTAAACCGTGTCGGGCTGTGGGGTAGGCGCAACCGGCTTCTCCGAATTGCTCAGCGTGGCTGGCGCGGTGGCCGTAGCCTGCGTGGTGGTCTGCTGTAGCAGTTTCTCGCGAAGCGTATTGATTTCGGAGCGTTGCCAGACCGCAACGGTCAGCAGTGCCGCCGTACCAATGCCCGCAACCGTCATCAGCCAGGATGGAACGGAACCAACGCCCGCCACGGGTGCGCCGGGTGGTCCGGACAGGCCCGCCTGCCGAAGCGACGACTGCATACGGGTCCAGTCCCGTTCGGTAAGGTCAGGCCGGATGCTTTCCAGCTTTCGACGAATTAGTTCGGTAAAGGTGTCTGGTCTCATAGCGTGGCGTTTTTGGTGATACTTCCGGCAGGTACGCTGGTCGGGTAATGCAGGCGAATCATGTCCTGAAGTTTGTAGCGGGCACGGGCAAAGTTGGAGCGGACGGTGGCTTCGTTATGGCCCAGCAATCCGGCAATTTCGTGCAGACTGTATCCGTCCACTACGTGCATCATAAACACGGTTCGGTAGATTGGGGTTAGCTGCTGCACCAGCGTCAGAATTTCTTCGGCAGCCATCTGATCGACTACATCGGCGTCAACGGCAACGGGTTCGGCGGTTTCAAGAGGACTGTGCTGTTCGTACCGCTGATTTTTTCGGTAGTGACTAATGGCGGTATTCACCATAATGGTTCGCAGCCAGGCTTTGAAGGGCAGACTTTCGTCGAAACTGTCCAGGTGCTGAAACGCTTTCAGGAATCCTTCATTCAACACATCTTCGGCTTCTTCGCTACTGCTGGTATAGCGCAGGCAGATGCTCTTGGCGTAGCCAAAAAATTGTTTAAACAGCGTTCGCTGCGCCCGGCTGTCATGGGTTCGGCAGGCCCGAATAATGGCGGTCAGGTCATTGTCGGAGAAGGAAATTGATTTCCGGAAGAACAAAGCCAGGGCAGGTTAGCGTGAAAACATAGCGTGTTATCGGGTTTGATACGCCAATGATTGACAAAACGTTGCAAAATGCCGGCCAATCAAAAAAAAAGATATTCGTTGCCACGTTCCGACCAGTAGTCTCGTATAAGCACCAAACGGAAATCACTCACGCCGTTTTGATCTGACAATGAACGTACTGATAATTGGTGATGAGCATAGTTACGGCTGCGGACTGCGGGCCGGGCAACTTAGTTATGTAGGGCACCTGATCCGGCAGGTGAGCCGGACGGGGCAGTCGATTCGTGTGGAGGTGCATACGCCCTCAACCACAGGCTGCATCCTGAATACGCTGAACCAGCTCTCTCTCCATCAATACGATTTGATTCTGGTACAGACCGAATATTTTGCCGATGAACTGGGATCTCCACTGGCCTGGCTGGGTGTACCTGCCACGACGACTGCTCTGCTGGCCCGACTGCGTCCCTTTCGGCATACCGTAGTGTTGTTGACACCTCTGCCACACCTACAGTGGGCCGTCCGCCAACGCCGTAAGCGGCTGCGAACACTACTGCTGCGCGAGGCAGACCGACAGATGTTCAGCCTGTTCGATACCAGTGGGTTGCTGTTATCCCGCCCGGAGTATTTCCTCGACCATGATCCGCTGGTACTCAACGCCACAAGCCACGAACTGCTGGGCCGGTCGCTGTACGCATTTTACCAGTCGGCTCCAACCATTGTTACTGTTCAGCCCATTCGGCGCGGCTGAATTCAGTAAGGTTTTTGTATTACCCGTGTTTTTTACCTATAAACTATCAAAATCAGTTCATTATGAAAAAGTTAATGGTTTTTCTGGCCATTGCCGTTGCGCTGTCGGCCTGTAGTCAGACTGGAAGTAACGTATCGCCCGCCGATCAAACGTCAGCGTCGGCGAGGGGTGTTGCTGTCGATAGCTTCGGCAAAGGCACTGTTATCACGCAGGACAAATTGCCACAGGCCGCACGCGATTTCCTTACCAAAACCTACCCTGGCTACACATTCGTGCAGGGTGTACAAGGTACCGACCGGGCCGGAGCCACGTTTTTTGCTGCCGTTATCGAGCAGAACGGAACACGCTATCATCTGCACTTCGACGCCAGCGGAGCCGTTTTGCCGGGTCGTGAATGCAAAGGTGGGCCGGGCCGGGGCGAAGCCAACGAAACGACCATCTCGCAGGATAAACTACCCCAGGCTATTCTCAATTACCTGACCACTACGTATGCCGGTTATACGTTCGTAGGGGCCGAACAGGCCGCTGATTCTGCCGGGGTGGTGCTTTATTACGAAGTTGGGATCGTGCAAAATGGCAAACCCGTTCGGCTGAATTTCGACGCAACGGGTAAGCTTCTGGAGCGGCCCAAAGATGGACCGGGCGGACCGGGTGGACCGGGCGCACCGAAGGGTACCTCGATTACTGCCGATAAACTGCCAGCCGCTACGAATACCTACCTGACTGCCACATACGCGGGTTATACGTTTAAGCGGGCCGAGCAGGTAATCACCCGCGATGGGGTTACGTTATACGCGGTGGCTATTACCCAAAACGGCACCGAGTATTTCCTGCTCTTTAATGCCGACGGTAGCTTCCGGGCCGCGTTGAAGAAGAAGTAAATCCTGATGCGGATTATGCAGAAAAGGCCGCTACATAGCGGCCTTTTCTGATTTGTTGAGTGTAAAATATCAACCCCGTTTCTTCTTCTTCCGTAGTGCGTCGTAGCGTAGTAAACCTTCGAGATAGTAGTAATCGGCGTAGATGAGGGGCGTGTCAACTTCACTCTTCAGCGATTTGGCTCCTACACTGTGTGTCAGGATGAAGTTATTGTTCTCACCCAGCCTGGCCCGGTACGCAGGACCGGACAGACTTTGCAGCATCTGTACCGCCGACTGGTAATAGTTCGCTGCCGACGGGCCGCCAAAGGTGCTTAGCTCCAGCAGGGCCGATGCCGCAATGGCCCCCGCCGAGGCATCGCGCTCTTCGGTTGGAATGTTTGGAGCATTAAAGTCCCAGTACGGAATTTTATCGGCGGGTAGATTAGGGTTGTTGAGGATGAAATCGGCGATGTGCCGGGCCTGTTCAAGGTATTTTCTGTCCTTCGTTTCGCGGTACATGACCGTGTAGCCGTACAATGCCCACGACTGCCCCCGCGACCAGGCCGATTCGTCGCTGTATCCCTGGTGGTTCAGTTTAGCCAGCACTTTGCCACCGGGTGCGTAGCAGATTACGTGGTAGCCGCTGTAGTTGGGGTGAAAATGATTTTTTATCGTGTTGTCAGCGTGCGAAACGGCGATGTTGTACAGCGATTTGTCGCCCGATTCCCGGGCCGCCCAGAACAGGAACTCCAGGTTCATCATATTATCGATGATAACCGGGTAGTCGTACTTGTCCCGAAACTTATTCCAGGATTTAATGACGCCATAGTCGGGATGGAAGCGCGTAGCCAGCGATTTGGCACCGGTGAGCATGACGGATTTGTAAGCCGGATTCCTGGTGAGCCGATACCCGTTTCCAAAGGGACAATAGAGCATAAAGCCGAGGTCGTGCGTGCCCGTGTTGTCCTGCTCTTTGGCCACGGCCATGGTCCAGCGGTGGGCGGCATCGCGCATGGCGGGCTGCTTGGTACGCTCGTAAATGTACCAGAGCGACCCACCGAAAAAGCCGCTGCACCACCAGTCCGATTTACGGGTATTCAAACTCCCGTCGGGGTTGGTAGACTGCGGAAATTTGGTGGTGTCGGGGTTGGCCGCCATCATCCGCCCGTATTGTTGGGCGGCAAAGGCAAACTCGGCATCAACGTCGATGGGTTTAGTAGTGGTTTTCTGGGCGAATACCGGGGTGGTGAGCAGACAGGCAATCAGGAGAAAACGGTTCATGCGTAGTGAGGTTTGGTGGTTGTTAGTGGTCAAACGGGCACGATGCCACTCACAATGACCCGGTCGTAGTGCGAATAGTGACCCATTCAGGAGTTGATTACGATAAAGAAGCCGTGATGTTCATTTTTTTAATCGCAATGCGTAAAAAAAGACGCACACGTTTTTTGAATGAACCTGTTTCCTGGCAAGATATTTTAATAAGCTGTCATGTAATGGCCAGATCGTTAGATTGGTGTTAGTTTTGCTGATATAGCTTATCCAACCTGATGCGTTTTAGATGCTTTCGTTGACACCCTACGCACAGTCACTCACGGCAACAACAGCTGCTCACTTGCTGCGCCGAGCTACGTTTGGGCCAACCCAAGCCGAGATTACCGCGTTTACCGGCCTCACGGCGCAACAGGCCGTGCAACAACTCATTAGTAACGCCAACTACGCCCCCCCGCCCCCGGTCGATCTGGACGAGAACAGCCCCACCGCTGGCCAACCGTACATCAACCTGCCGTTTAATAATGACCGCAATTTTTTTCTGGGCCACTACCTGAGGCTCTGGTGGCTGGGGCTAATGACGGCGCAGGCTACGCCACCCACGCTGCTCGAAAAACTCGCACTCTTCTGGCAAAATCACTTCGTAACCACTCGGACCATCGTGGAGGATTACCGGTTTCTCTACCGGTATATCCAGCTTGTACGCAACAGCGCGCTTGGCAACTTCAGGACGTTTGTCAAAGATATTACCAAAGACCCGGCCATGCTGCGGTTTCTGAACGGAGACGAAAATCAGGTGGGGAAGCCTAACGAAAACTACGGGCGTGAACTCCAGGAACTCTTCACGGTGGGCGTAGTGGATCCCGACGGTAATAAAAACTACACTGAAGACGACGTCAAAGCAGCCGCCAAAGTGCTGACGGGCTGGGGCCATACCAACTTCAACGCCAATGGCTCTACCACCATTGGCACGACGTTTACCGATGGCCTGCACGACAGCACCAACAAAACGTTTTCGGTGCATTACAACAACACCGTCATTACGGGCCGGGCGGTGTCCAGCCCCGGCACCATGTCGGCGGGCGAGGCTGAACTGGCCGATCTGGTGGCTATGCTACTGGCCCACTCAAGCTGTGGCCCGTTTATCTGCCGAAAACTGTACCGCTGGTACGTCAATCAAAACATCACAGCCGATGCCGAAATCAACGTAATTGTGCCGCTGGCCGCGTTTTTTGTCAGTCCCGCCAACGACTTTGCCATTGAACCGGTAGTGACGAAACTCCTCACAAGTCAGGCGTTTTTCGACGCGGCCAACGCCGGGGCCATTGTAAAGTCGCCTGCTGATCTGGTGGTGGGGGCCATGCGGTTTTTCAACCAGCCCGTACCCGACGCTCCCACCGAGTACAAGGCCTTTCTGAACTATACCGACTTCATGTACTACCAGATGAACACCATGCAGATGGGACTCGTCGATCAGCCGTCGGTCTTTGGCCACGAGGCCTATTACCAGACGGGCTTCTCCAAACTCTGGATCAATACCACTACGGTTGGCATTCGGGGAAGCCTGACCGATGCGTTCATCTGGCGGTGGCTCGAAATAAAACCCGGCTATACTATGGGCATCGACCTGCTGGCCTGGGCCACGAGTCTGCAACCCAACTTTGCCGACCCCGCCGGTACGCCATCCATCACCTGCGAACAGATACTGGCTGGTTTTACCAAAAACCTGTTCGCGGTTGATCTGACACTCAGTCAGCAGGATTTTCTGATCGATACCATCATGATGCAGGGTATTCCCCGCCTGTCCTGGACCTTCGAGTGGAACAACTATCGGCGAACTCCTGGCGATGGGGGCAGCCGCTACTCCGTACTCTGGCGGTTGCAGAATCTAACGAAATTCATGCTCCGTATGGCCGAGTACCACATTTTTTAATTGCGAATGAGTGAATAGGTTGGTGCAAGCCCACCCGCTTTAGCCTGTTCACTCATTCGCTTATTGAACCATGAAACGACGCGATTTTCTTACGACGGCTTCGGCCAGTTTGCTACCCGTCATGCTCGATGGCTTCGGGCTGCGGGCCATGAACCGGCAGTCGGCTCTGGTGCAGTCGCTGTTGCAAACGTCGGCGGTCAATACCGACCGGGTGCTGGTGATGGTCTATCTCAATGGCGGCAACGACGGTCTGAATACCGTTATCCCGCTCGATCAGCTATCGGCGTATAACGCCCTGCGCAGTAACATTGCCATTCCGCAGAATAAAATTCTGGCTCTCGATGGTACGCCCGCTACGGGTTTTCACCCCGCCATGACCGGAATGCGTAACCTGTACAACGACGGTAAACTGACGGTGCTACACTCGGTAGCGTACCCCAACCCCGACCAGAGCCACGCCCGCTCAACCGATATCTGGATGACCGGCGTTGACTCGAACCAGTTCAGTACGTCGGGTTGGGCAGGTCGGTACCTGGATAATCGTTTCCCAAACTACCCCGCCGACTATCCTAACGCCCAGATGAACGACCCGCTGGCCATTCAGATTGGGTACATTACGTCCTCGGCGTTGCTGGGCAGTCAGCAGTCGATGGCCATTGCCCTGAATGATCCGGAGAGTTTTTACTCACTGGTAGGGTCGGGCGATCCAGCGCCACCGGGGGGCGGGTTGCCGGGCGATGCGGGCGGGCTGATTACGTTTATCCGCAAGCAGCAAACCCTGGCCGTGGGCTACGCCGATCGAATTAAAACAGCCGCCGACGCCGGACGGAACATGGCGATGTATCCCGTTGCAACGGCGAAAAATTACCTCGCCGACCAGCTCAAAATCGTGGCCCGGCTTATTCACGGTGGCCTGCAAACAAAGGTCTATTTCGTCTCGCTGAACGGCTTCGATACCCACTCGGCGCAGGTCGATTACAGTGACACGACCATTGGCGAACACGCCAGTCTGCTCGGTAAGGTCTCGACGGCTCTGGCTACGTTTCAGCAGGATCTTGAGTTGCAGGGAACCCACAACCGCGTGATTGGTATGACGTTTTCGGAGTTTGGCCGACGGGCTAATTCCAACAACTCGAAAGGGACGGACCACGGCGTGGCCGCGCCCATGTTCGTGTTTGGCTCCGGCGTAAAGCACCGCACTATCGGCCAGAATCCCGATCTGGCTAACCTCACGGGGCAATACGGCAACAAGGACATTGGGATGCAGACCGACTTTCGGCAGGTCTATGGCGATATTCTGAACGACTGGTTCGGCACCGCCCCCGCCATAACCGATGCGCTGCTGTTCCGCAATTTTCCCAGCGTTTCGCTTTTTCGCGATTTTACCCCCACGAATGTCGAAAGTATTGCGTCGGGTCGTTGGCAGGATGCGGCTACCTGGAACGTAGGCCGCGCCCCGCTGCCTACTGAACCCGTCAGGATAAAAGCCGGACATACCGTCATCATCGACCACGATATTATAACCCGCAATATCAGGCTGGAGGGTAAGCTCAACTATACGGGGTCGTACAAGTTACAAATGACGAATTGAGAACAAAACCGGACAAATTTGCAATCTGATTACAAATTTGTCCGGTTTTGGCTGGCAGTTGTCCCAAAAAAAGTAAACCTGGCATGGTAATTCTTCTATCTTTGGGACTTTACCGTATGCCTGCATACTATCTACTATGGCACATTTCGAGACACAAACGTATCAATCGCTCAACCTGACCGAAACCGACGGCGTACTGACCGTAACGCTGCTTGGCCCCGGCAAAGGCAACGCCATGGGGCCGGAGTTCTGGGACGAACTGCCCCGCGTAATGGACGACATTAACCGCCAGCCCGATGTGCGCTGCATCGTATTTCGGGGTAGTGGTGACCATTTTAGCTACGGTCTGAACGTAGCGCAGATGATGCCCCACCTCGGCAAAATGACCACCGGTACCGTTGTGGCCGATCAGCGGGCCGAACTCATGGACATGATCCGGCAGATGCAGTCGGGCTTTCAGAAGATGCACGAGTCGCCCAAATCCGTTATTGCCGCCGTGCATGGCTGGTGCATTGGGGGTGGTCTGAACATGATTGCCGCTGCCGACATCCGGCTTTGCTCGCGCGATGCTAAATTCAGCCTGCGCGAAGCCAAACTCGCCATCACGCCCGACATTGGGGGTTTGCAGTTCTTGCCCCACATCATCGGGCAGGGCCTGACCCGCGAAATGGCCTTCACCGGCAACGACTATGACGCCCAGTTTGCCGAACGTACCGGCCTGGTCAATCACGTCTATGACACGCCCGACGCGCTTTTTGACGCGGCCAACGCGCTGGCCCGCCAGATTGCCGACAACCCGGCATCGGCCGTGCAGGGTGCGAAACGGGTGCTGAACTACAGCCTGAACAAATCCATCGAAGATGGCCTGCAATACGTGGCCGTCTGGAATTCCAGCCAACTTCAGTCCGACGATTTCAGCGAGGCCATGCAGGCCACGGCAGAACGGCGCAAAGCCAATTTTAATCGGAAAATCAGCCGGGGATTTTAACTCAGTTCACAATTTCATTCTTTGATTAGTATCAAACGCTTCACCAAAACTATCTCGTTACTCCGCGCTGGCCTGTTCTCTGGGCTGGTCGGTATGCTCGTCACCTGCTCACCCAACCCGGAGCCGCAGCCTGCCGAAGCGGTGACGAAATTCTACGAGAAACTTTTCCAGATTGTGGAGCAAAACTCCATTAATCGGCGGGAAATTGACTGGCCTGCTTACAAAGCAACTGTGCTGGCGAAGGTGGGCAACGCCCAAACTGTTCCCGAAACAGAGCCAGCCATGACGCTGGCCCTCGCCCTGCTGAAAGATAACCACAGTTACATGGTGGTGGATGGAACCCCTAAACTGTTCGGTGGAGTTGGCTGTCAGCGTTCACCGCCACAAGGGTTGCCGGTGAATCTTCCTGATATCGGCTACATTGAGGTGACGGACTTCCTGGGTACTGAACTTCAGGGTAAACAGTTCGCTCAGGCTATTCAGAATAACATTGCCCGATTCGATGCTCCGTCGCTGAAAGGCTGGATTGTTGACCTACGACGTAATCCCGGCGGTAATCTCTACCCCATGATTGCCGGTTTGGGGCCGCTCATTGGCGAGGGACTTTGTGGTAACTTCTACGACATAGACAATAAGCTTATCGCTACGTATTCGTACCGGGACGGAACGGCATTTCTCGGCCAGACACCCGTGACTAAAGTGGATCAGCCACATGCAACGATAGCCGGAAATCCTAAGGTGGCCGTATTGATAAACGGAGTTACGGCTAGTTCCGGCGAAGGCACGGCAATTGCTTTCTCCGGCCGACCCAACACGCGCTTGTTTGGCGCATCGACCTGTGGTGTATCAACGGGTGGTCAGCAGTATGACCTGCCGTTCTACGGCTACAAGCTCACCTTGTTTCAGTATAATATGGCCAACCGAACTGGGAAAGTATATGGCAAAGCCATTGCACCTGATGAGATAGTCAGTGATGACCAGGCCATTAGCAAGGCTGCCGAGTGGATTAACCGATAAGTGAATCTTTAAATACCCAATAATGAATACAAGCGGAATGCTGCGCGACGACGCGCTGAAAGGGAAGACCATTATTGTAACGGGCGGAGGCACGGGCCTCGGCAAATCAATCAGCCGGTATCTGCTGCAACTCGGTGCCAACGTCACCATTTGTAGTCGCCGACAGGCCGTTATTGACGAGACGGCGAAGGAGTTGATGGACGAAACGGGCGGCACCGTACTGGCCGTGGCCTGCGACGTGCGCAACCCCGAACAGATCGAAAACGTCCTTGCTGAAACGATCAAAAAATTTGGACAGGTAGACGGGCTGCTGAATAATTCGGCGGGTAACTTCATCAGCCCCACCGAACGGTTGTCGTACAAAGCGTTCGATACCATTGTTGATATTGTTTTGCGTGGTACGTACTACTTTACCCTGGCGGTGGGCAAATACTGGATCGAGAACAAGATCAAAGGCACCGTGCTGAACATCTCTACCACCTACGCCACCACAGGTTCGGGTTACGTGGTGCCGAGTGCGGTGGCCAAAGGGGGGGCGTTGATCATGACTAAATCGCTGGCTGCCGAGTGGGGTAAATACGGTATCCGGCTCAACGCCATCGCGCCCGGCCCGTTCCCCACCAAAGGCGCGTGGGACCGGCTCTTTCCCGAACCGCTGGCCAGCATGATGGACCCCACGAGCCGTATTCCGCTCAAGCGCGTGGGCGAACACGGCGAACTGGCCAACCTCGCGGCCTACCTGCTGTCCGACTATTCGGGCTACATCACCGGCGAGAGCATCACCATTGACGGGGGCGAAGTGCTGGCCGCGGGTGAGTTCAGCCACCTCGAAAGCGTAACGCCGGAGCAGTGGGATATGATTGGTGAGACCATTAAACAGGCCAATCGCGCCAGTAAGAAAGAAGGACAGTAAACCCGGATAATGCTAACTGCTACCAATCTTAGTAAAGCCTTTGCCAGTGACGTTCGGGCGGTGCGCAATGTATCGCTTACGCTCCGGGCGGGGCAGATTATGGCGTTGGTGGGCGAGAGCGGGTCGGGCAAAAGTACGTTGCTGCACATACTGGCGGGCCTGGCCGATGCCGACACGGGCGAGGTGCTGCTAAACGAACAGCGCGTACCCGGCCCCGCCGAGGTGCTGGTGCCGGGCCATCCGCAAATCAGGCTGGTGCCGCAGGAGTATCAGCTGATGCCCAACGTATCGGTGCGCGAGAACATCGCTTTCGCCCTGCGCTACTACGATAAAGCCTATCGTGATTTCCGGGTCGATGAACTGCTGCGCCTGTGTCGCCTGACCGACGTGCAGCACCGGTTGCCACGCCGGGTATCGGGGGGGGAGAAGCAGCGTACCGCCATTGCCCGCGCCGTGGCCGATAACCCCGCCAATGGACTGGGAACGGTGCTGCTGCTCGACGAACCGTTCAGTCACCTCGATTTGCCCAACCGGAACATCGTGCGCGAGCTGCTCTTCGATCTGGTGCGGCACGACAACACGGCCTGCCTGTTCGTTACCCACGACGCCACCGACGCGCTCTCTATTGCCGATACACTGAGTATACTGCGCGATGGCAGATTGATCCAGACCGGCACTCCTCAGGCGGTATATCGGCATCCCAAAACGGCCTATGCCGCCAGAATGACCGGTACCGCCACCATTTTGAAAGCAAAGCACCTGCCCACGCTCGGCCTGTCCGACGAGGGCATCATCAGACAACCCAATGCGCTGTTTTGTTTGCGCCCGGAGCAGATCGTACTGGCCGACGAAGGCATTCCCGGAACGGTACAGGCCGTATTTTTCCGGGGCAGTTTTTCGGAAACAGACGTTGATGTGTCGCGCTACGTCCGCCTACGGTTGCTGACCACGCGAAACGATCTGCGGGTAGGGCAGACGGTACGGATTCGGGTTGCGAAGGAGTCGGTTTGGTGGCTGGCGGGATAACTTTTGGCGTGAATAGAAAGTTGTTACGCAGAGATGCGCGGAGGAAAAGGAGATGCGCGGAGCAAAGAAAAATAACTCGGTGTATCTCCTTTTCCTCCGCGCATCTCTGCGTAACAATCCTTTTTAAAAACTCAGCTTATGGAAACGCCAACAGAAAAGAACTATCACCAGAATGAAGAAATTGAAGGGACTCCCCGCCTGGTAAGCGAAGAAACCGAAAACGTCGATGCATCCGGTGCTAACGACAAATCGACCGGTATGGAAGGCGACGATTTCCTGGGCCGCACGAATAAGGAAGAAAAAGGGGAAGAGAGGGAGTGAGAAATAAAAGGAGTAAGGGGTATTGCTGACGCATACAAACTATTTGCGTCAGCAATACCCCTTACTCCTTTTATTATCCTTTACAACATTCGCTTAATCAACTGCTCGACGGATATATTTTCGGCTTCGGCTTTGAAGTTGCGCACGACGCGGTGACGCAGGATAGGCAGAGCCACAGCCCGAACGTCCTCGATGTCGGGCGAGTATTTACCATTCAGCAGGGCGTTGCATTTGGCCGCCAGAATCAGAGCCTGCGATGCACGGGGTCCCGCTCCCCACTCTAAATACTGGTTGGCATCAGCCGATGCTTTTTCGGTGTTGGGGCGGGTTTTATGTACCAGTGAAACGGCGTATTCAATCACGTTATCGACTACGGGCACCCGGCGCACCAGGTGCTGAAACTCCCGAATCTCTTCGCCCGTAATAACCCGGTTCACCACAGGCCGCTGATCCGACGTAGTCGCTTTCACGATGTCCACCTCGGATTGGTACGACGGATAATCCAGATAAATGTTGAACATAAACCGGTCCAGCTGCGCTTCGGGCAGGGGGTAGGTACCTTCCTGCTCGATGGGATTCTGCGTAGCCAGCACGAAAAACGGACGGCTCAGCTCGTACTTCTGCCCGGCAATGGTTACGGCGTATTCCTGCATGGCTTCCAGCAGGGCCGACTGTGTTTTTGGGGGCGTTCGGTTAATCTCGTCGGCCAGGATGATGTTGGCAAAAACGGCTCCTTTGATGAACTTGAAATTGCGTTCCTGATCGAGCGTTTCGGAACCCAGAATGTCCGACGGCATCAGGTCGGGCGTAAACTGAATCCGGTTAAATTCCAGATCGAGGGCGCTGGCAATGGTCTGGATAAGCAGGGTTTTGGCCAGCCCCGGTACCCCTACGAGCAAGCAGTGTCCCTGGCAGAAAATGGCCGTTAGCAGCAATCGAACGGTATCATCCTGCCCAATAACGACCTTGGCAATTTCATTCTTTAACTTTTGATAGGAGTGGGTGAGGGCTTCGGCAGCCGCTACGTCGGATGTGTAAGGCACTATTTTTTGAATTTTGAATGATAGAGTGATCGAGTTTTGAATGATAGCATCGTTCAGCGATTCTATCCGCTTCGGCGTACCGATTCAAAACTCGATTACTCAAAATTAATTTCCCCCCCCGCTCAGCTGGTTCGCATTATTCTTGGTACTGCCAAATATTTTGCAATCATGGAATTCGGGATCTACAGTGATATACACATCGGCAACCGATTTGCGGAACCAATCGTCGATTGCCGTATTCTTTTTATTCTGTAGAACAATGTTTTGCAGCTTCTCGAAGTCCTTACTGAAGTCAGCATTGTGGGGAGCAATCTTGCTTTTGAAGTACAACAACCGTACCGCATTCTTACCGTCTTCGGTCCGGTAGGGCATTGGCTTCGATACGGCGCCTACTTTCATGGTGTCGAGCATCTGAAACATAGTGTACTCCATCGAGCCGTCCATAGCCAGCCGGGTATCGCCCGACTGGCCATCGCGGATCAGTCCCCCGGCATCGCCAGTAGATTTGTCGTCGGAATAGTCGTGAGCGGCTTTAGCGAATTTGAGCGAATCGATCACAATCAGCCCCCGCAGGCTGTCTAAGTACTCGGTGGGGCGGGTCAGGTCAAGCCGGTTGTAGTCGGGCCGGAGCAGGATGTGGCGGGCGTGGTATTCGGCACCGCGCGTTTCCAGCAGCTGAATCAGGTGCAACCCAAAATCCGATTCTACCACGTCCGATATCTCGTTGGGCTTCAGCTTCAGAGCCGCGCCCTCGAACGGCGCCACCATCATACCACGCTTGGCAAAACCGAGGTCACCGTTTTTCTCGGCTGAACCCACGTCTTCGGAGTACTGCTTGGCCAATGCACCAAAGTCTTCACCTGCTTCTACCCGCTTTTTGTAGTCAAGCAACCGCTGGCGCAGGGCCTCTTTCTGCTCTTTGGTGGCTTTGGCAATGCGCACAATTTGACCCACCTCTACCTCGGCGGGCATATAGGGCAGACTATCTTTGGGAATGCCGTCGAAGAACTTACGCACGTCGCGGGGTGTCACTTTCACATCAGAGGTGATTTTCTGCTGCATTTTCTGCACGATCTTCTGATCTTTCACCTGCTGGCGCAGTTCGCTCTTGAGCATCTCCAGACTCTTACCGTAGGCTTCGATGATATTTTTCTCGGAGCCAAACTGCCCTACCATGTACTGCATCCGGGTGTCGAGTTCAGCATCAACAATCTTGTCATCGACTACTACGGAGTCGATCTCGGCTTTGGCCAGCATCATCTTGTTTACTACTAAACTCTCCAGCAACTGGCAGCGCGTAGGCGCCTTCTGGTTCTGGCCCACATACGACTGAATGGATTCTTCCAGATCGGACCGGAGTACGTAGTAGTTATCGACTTTGGCAACGATTTTATTCAAACTTACGGGTTGCCCCTGACCAGACGCGGTGCCGGTCAGCAACCAGCCCATCAGGACGAAGATAGTTAATATGCTGCTGTTTTTCATGGTATAAAGATAGTCGTTTGGCTCCTGCGGGCCGTTGTTTTAAGTCTTTTTAAGAGCCGATCACTTCACCAGTTTCCCAATCTCATCCTGATTAACGTTTACCGGGTACTTCGTGCGGAGCTGCTCCAGCCACTGCCGCTCCAGAATAGCCTGATAATCGTTAATGACGGCTCCCCGTGCTTCGGCAAAGGTGCGGGTACGGGCCGGTTCGATCCGGTCAACCAGTACCACTACGGCTTTACCTGCCGGGTGAAGTACCGTGTTGCCGGGTGCTACCGCGTTAAGCTGGTCAATGTAAGGATTGGTTCCCGGCGCAAACAGCCCTTCGCTGATCTCTACCGGCTGGCCGGGCGTACTGAACGCCCTGGCTACGTCGGCTTTATCGATCGAAAAATACTGGAACGACACCCTGCGCTGACTGGCCGGGTCGGCAGAGCCGGGCCGGGAGCCGCCCTGAAAATCGCGTTCGATAATCCGGTTCAGGGCCACCCCGTTCTGGCGTAGCAGGCCAACCACCGCCCGAATGCGCCCCGCCGACACGGAATCCCGCTCGGTACCATCGTGCGAAGCCGCCACTTCTACTACGTAGCCGGGGTTGCGGGCCATAGCTACCAGTACAGCACGCAGTTGCTCCTGGGTTTCGGGTGTCAGCCCGGTCTGGTTCTGAGCGTACCGCAGGTCCGGGGCGGCCCGTTTGAGCTGATAGGGTGTTTTGCCGGTCAGTACCGTCTGTACCTGTTTCAGCAGGGCGTCGGTTGGGGCCACAATGACCGTAGCTGCCACCCGCTGTGGAAACTGGTACAGAGTCCGGTTTTGCTCGAAGAGTTGCCGTTGTCCCGTCGAGTCGGCCATGGAGCGCTCCCAGACGTTCTCTTCCATCTGCTGCGAGAGCAGGATACCATCATGGATCTCGGCGAGCAATGCCCGGAACTCCGGCGATTTTTTCTCTAAATCGTTCTCTTCAGTCGCCAGCAGCTGATCGCCAATAAAGCGGTCGAGTAACCGGCGCATGGCTACCGCTGGCGAACTGCCGGGAATGGCCTGGTTTGGCTTTGCTGTGGGCTGGGCGGGATTGCGCCGGGGCTGCTGCCGCTGCCGAACGTACCCAAAAAACTGGTTGATTGAATAGGGCTGGCTGGCAATGGTTATAATGGGCTGATTCGGCAATCCCGCGCTCAACGGTTCGGTGTACTGCCATTGCCCGCGCAGCAGACTGCTGTCAGCCCTGGCGATAGCCTGCTCAACAACCGCTTTGTTTTCCCGAACGGCATACACACTGCGTAGCCGCTGAAGGGCCGACTGCCGCAGCACCTCAGCGCGGGTGTCGGTCGTGACACGCTGCCGGAGGTTGGGAGCCAGTTCAGCGTAGGAAGATAAGGGAGTGCGTTCCAGCAGTTTGATGATGTGCCAGCCGTAATTAGTTTTGACAGGTTTCGAGATATCGCCGGGGTTGACGAGGGCAAAGGCGGCCTCCTCAAACGCTGGCACCTGCTTACCCGTCTCAAATGCCGGTAGCTGACCGCCGTTTGTTTTGGATGTCACATCATCCGATACCTGACGTGCAACGGTCTCGAACAATTCGCCCCGCAGCAACCGGGCGTAAGCCGCGTCGATGCGTTCTTTGGCCACTTGCTGCCCGGCTGCGTTAGTCCCCGGAGCATCGGCTCCCGGAGCACCGGCTCCCGGACTCATTCGGATCAGAATATGGGCCACGCGTAGTTTACCCCGGTTGGGTCGGCGGTCATTTACGCGGAGCAGGTGGTAGCCCGCCCGTGTTCTGACCGGCCCCGTTACCTGCCGGGTAGCGGTATTGTAAACGGCATTTTCGAGCGGATAAACGAGCGAAAACGCCGTAAACCAGTTGAGACTGCCCCCATCGGAAGCCGTTGTGGCATCCTGCGAACCGGCGCGGGCCACGCTGGCAAAGTCTTCGCCGTCGGCAATGCGTTTGCGGAGCGTCAGCGCAGTCTGGTAAGCGGTTAGCGTATCGGCGGGGGCGGCATCATCAGGAACAGCTACTAAAATGTGCGAGGCATTGATTTCCTGCTGCATCCGCTGATAGGCCTCTGCCGCCAGCGACTCAACCTGCGTCTTATCGGTCAGGTACGACTGGGCGAGCTGCTTTCGGTAGGTAGCCAGCTCTTCGCGGAAGGCTTCGGTCGTGTCAAGTCCGGCGGCTTCGGCATCTACAACCTTCAGTTTCAGGTTGGTGTATAAATCGAAGTACTGCTTTACGTCAGTGTGCTGCGACGAATCGGCAGAGAGTTGATTTTTGGTAAATGACTGGAAGAAATCGTCGGTAGTAAAGGCTTTGTTGCCCAGCGTCAGCACAACGGGCTGGGGTGGGGTCGTTTGCTGAACGACGGGTTTGGTGGTTGTGCAGGCCATAATAGAAACAGCAAGCAGAAAACCGCCTGTGAATTGGCGCATAGGGTCTGGGTAAATGGTGTTTGGGTATCGGTAAAACAAGGCGGGTCAGGAAAACATTCGTCTGGTAGAACGACCAGGCTGGGTGGCTTATTTGTCAATGGGCTGAATTTGTGCCGTTTTGAGCCGGATATCATAACGAAGTTCGTACCGGTACGTATCGCGCAGGTGCTGCCCCGTAAACACGACCGGTACCCGTACGAGCGGTTGCTTCCTGGCCCGCAGGTCGGCCTCGCGCAGGTCAACGCTGCTTTGGCCGAGCAAATCGTCCGTGTCGAAACGGTCAACTAATTTCAGCCCAATTCCCGATGCTATTAGTCCCGCTGACACGTATTTGAGGGGTGTTAGCACCTCAACAGCCGTTAGCAATAGTCCCGCCGGTATGGCCACGACGTTATGTATCCGCCGAACCTGATCGAGCAGTTGGTTGGCCCGCTCATAATCATCGACCTCGACCAGAATCAGCGATGCCACCACGCGTCCGTTGCGGGGGATTGGCAGACCAATGGGTTTGGCAAAGGCCGGGCCGTTGCTTTGCAGGTCAAACTGCTGCCCGGTCCTGACGACCTGTACGCCCCAGCCACCGTTTACTACGGCGACCGCCTTGTTTTGGGCGTCGTAGCTGGTGAGGGAGTACGCCATCATCAGCTCGTCGCGCTGGCTTAGCGTTTCTTCCAGATTTACGGCGTTAAGTGACGTTGGGGCCATCTCTGCCGTGAGCGTTGGCTGGCGGGCGCAGGAAAACAGAAAGAGTGAAAGCGAGAAAGCGTGAACGAGCGAACGCATGGATGGTAGAATAGGAGAGAGAGTGTCCAATCAAAATAACTCATCGAGAAGCTGGAAATATGATACCTTTTCGGGGGTTGTCATGGTCAGACCGTAAGCAGCCAAAAAGGTATCATTGTAAGTCGATGTGCCAAATTCGTTGGTTAACTCGCGCAGCATCAGTGCTATGTCCTGATACCGGTCGCCAACGCCAAGTTTACCTACGTCGATAAAGCCACTTAATTTCCAATTGTTGAGCAACACATTATCGGGACAGAAGTCGCCGTGGGTAACTACCAGTTCTGGTTCTGGTTGATTGGTAGTGAGATAGTCAATAATTTCGAGGGGTGTTTTTCCGTGGTTGCCCTCGTCGAAATCGTTGGTATCAACCAGTCCCAGCCGAACTCGTTTTGCCGCATCCCGTAGTTTTGTAGGGGTGCGCTGATCGAATGGGCAGGTGAGGGGGTTGAGGTTATGCAGCCTGCGCAATATCTTCCCCAGTGCTGTAGCCAATTGCTCAGGGTCTCTTTTCCAGACCTCGTCAGATGCTGGCAGGCCAGGTGATGCCCGAACCAGCAGGTAGTCAACATCCCCAATGCGGTCATAGAAAATGACTTCTGGCACGGGCAGGAAGGGGCGTAACCACGCTAATGCCTGGGCTTCTGGTTTTAGTCCCCCCGCTGGCTCAACCCCATCCACTTTTAGATACAGTATCTCCGAGCCGCTCATCTGATACGTTTGCGCTGATGACAGGCCCGACACATCCGTGATTTGGCGGATTGACTGTAGGTGTTGCTGCAAAGCCGGGGGAAGAGTGCCAATGCGCATAGCTGGGTTAACTGGTGGGTTCCTGCTGACTTAAACAATGAAAACTGCCGAGACCCCAGACAATATCGGTCGAGTCGATACCGACGATTTTCCGGTCTGGAAAACACTGGCCGATGATGTCGAGCGCGGGCTGATCGTTAGCACATCGGAACGTGGGAACAATGACCGCTCCGTTCGTAATCAGGAAGTTGGCGTAGGAAGCGGGCAGCCGT
>JACMPG010000137.1 GCA_014377625.1 Spirosoma sp. | reverse complement strand
TTTTGCTGTCGGTTTAATTCACGGGTAAAAATGGTTTCGGCTTCGGCGTATTGCTGCCGGTTATACAGATCTATTCCCTGTTCGAGCGAGCTAACGGCGTCCCCGCTCATGGTAGTGCTGAGCTGACCGTACTTGTCGGCTAAATACGTATCGGTGAGTTGCGCTGTGGTTGGCAACTCGGTTTCTAAGCGAAAAATAAGCCAGCCTAAACCAAGCAGCAGCAATACACTGGCAGCCGCCACCCAGCGCATGGGAGCCGCTGGTTGTTTTGCGGTTTGCCGAAGCGCATTGAGCTCGGCTTTGCGCTGTTTACGCGCTTCGGCCTGTGCTACCTGCTTCACCTGAACATAAAACGCCAGCGATTGCGCCAGGGCGGGGTCAGTGCGCAGGGTAGTCTCGAAGCGGCTTCGTTCGGCAGTGGTGAGCTGGCCGGTGAGATAATTTTCTATCGTTTCCAGATTGTTCATGGCGTATTGCGGTATCGTTCGCGGAGTTTGTCGAAGCAGCGCAGCCGACTGGTTTTGGCCACGGCGGCTGAGTTATAGTTCATTGTTTGAGCAATGTCATCGTCGGAGTACCCGTCGGCCCAGGCCATCAGCATGATGCGGCATTTTTCACCAAGTTGCTGTAGGTGCTGGTGCAACCGCTCGGCATCGCCCTGCATAATGAGTTGCTGGATTGCCAGACGGGTATCGTCGGGCAGTTGCAGCAGCGAATCATCGAGCGACAGACCATCGTGGACACTACTTCGGTTAGTCGTCTTTTTTCGGATAGCGTCAACACATTTGTTAGAAAATATTTGGTACAGGTAGGTTTTCAGACCCGATTGTTCTTTGAAACGGTCATTTGTAATGTGATCAAAAACAATAAGTACGGCGTCAGAGTAGGCACTGGCGCAGTCGTCGTCGGTCAGGCGATGCTTCCTGACGCCGTCAGCAATGAGGTAGTCATATTTTTCGTACAGCCGATTTTCATACAGCCGACGCTGCGGGCCACCCGCCCGAATACCCAATAGTAAATCAGCGTCCGACAGGTTACGGGGTAGGGAGTTCATAGTTCAGCTGATAGAGAGGGTGTAACGGACCGGAAAAATGACAAAAAAAAGCTAACTATCTGAATGTCTTACAGAATAGTTAGCTACCGTCCGTTTTTCAGGCTGCGGTTCAGAGACTGTCCAGAAACGCCATGGTGTCTATACCATCGGCGTAATCGGTCAGGCCAGGGCGTTGCGTTTGCCCGAACGAGAGGCTGCCGGGCAGCCACCCCCGCGCCGACGCCACTACCTGAATCTGTTCGGTACGGGTAGTCAGCCATTGCCGGGCGTCGTCCTGCGTTTTATAGGTCTCGTAATACAGGACCGAAATAGGCGACACCAGCGCGTCGTTTTCCGTTACAAGCAGGTAGCCGTTGTCGTAGTGCGGTACGCCGTTGACGAGGTAAATCGACTTATTGTAATCGTAGTTATTCTGGTACTTGTGGTTGTTGAGATATTCTGACGCCTGTGGCTCAAGGGTCCGAAGTAATGGCACAAAATCGTATCCTTCCGGTACGAGAAGAGTCGATACGCTACGGCACCCCAGGCCATAGTAATCCAGAATATCGTGGCCAAGTGGTAAAAACTCGGTTTCCGCTTCCTCACCCATCAGCAAGGCAACAGACGAGCGGTTTCGGCGAATGATATGAGGCTTTTTAGCGAAGTAATACTCAAAGTATCGGGCTGTGTTGTTGCTGCCAGTGGCAATGTAGGCGCTGGCAGCATTGAGCCGCTCAACTTCTTCGATAGCATCAGAAAAAGCGGGGTTTATCTCCTTTATTTTTTGTATAAAATAATGGATTAATACAAAATCCTGCGTACTTAGCTTGGCAAGTAGTTTATGACCGCTCAGCAATACGCACAACATATCATGAAAGCCCACCGCCGGAATATTACCGGCCATTACAACCCCTACCGGTTGCGGTACGTTGGGTTCGGCACGGTACTGACCAAGCCAGTTGCTTAGTTTATCTTCGGCAAGGAACTCGCGGGCAATCGCATCGATGGCCCTGAGCGTATTGGAGACCGTGAACCAGTTGTTGCGGATGTGGGCACGGTGAGCTAATTCAGTCAATTCGGGTTGAGAGTCGGCAGCGCGCAGGAAGTTGCCGAGTGCCACGAACGTTTGCAGGCGTTCTGCTTTGAGCATACAGGAGATAATGAAATGGAATACCCCATCAACGGAGGTGATTAAATTTTAGTTTGCCGCCAACCTTTAAATAGTTATATTTGTTCCCCAATTCAAGAAGCATCTTTTTACGTTCAAAAACTACTCTGCTCATGGCCATCATGATCACCGACGAGTGCATCAACTGTGGTGCCTGCGAACCCGAATGCCCCAACACCGCCATCTACGAAGGGGGCGTTGAATGGACCTGGAGTGGCGGTACAGAGCTGACCGAAGTTGACTTTGGCGACGGTACCGCTGTGAGTGGGAAGGCTCCGCAAACGCCCGTCTCGAATGAGTTCTATTATATTGTAAATGACAAGTGCACCGAGTGCATGGGCTTCCATGAGGAACCGCAGTGTGCCGCTGTTTGCCCGGTAGACTGCTGTGTGCCCGATCCCGAACACGTAGAAGACGAAGAAACGCTGCTGGCCAAAAAAGCCTGGCTACACGCCGAAGCATAAGTAGTCTTATTTAGTAACTATTGGCAAAGCCCGGTCTCTCAGAGAGACCGGGCTTTTTGTTGTTCATCCAGTTTCAGACTGAGTTAAATAGATTATACAGTCACATGTCAAATATTCATACTATTTGGCAAATATTTACAAACGCAGAATTTTATACCATCATTATTAATTTTTACAAAATAGAAACTAACCAACGATAAATATAAAAATAGAAATAAGTTTGGCCAAAATCAATAAATAAAGCATAATATTTGGCGAAATTGATTGTGCACGATAATTTTTCTCGCAACATTTGCCCCCGAACAAACAATAAGAGTACAACCACTTTTGCCAAATAATAATCATGAAAAGAACACTACTCCTTCTGACTTCTTTGCTTTGGGCGTATAGCACGAAAGCACAGGATTCCACTGCCGCAGAACCCGGCAAATTCACGTTCTCCGGCTATCTGGACACGTATTACTTCGGTAATTTCAACAATCCAAAGAGTCAGTCGAATCTGGGTTTGAACAAGACAGGACCCGGCACAGCACGGGCGTTCGACCAGAAAGCCGGTCAGTTCGGTATTGGTCTGGTGCAGGCTAAAGCCATGTATGCCGGCCGGAAAGTCGACGCGGTGGTAGACCTTACCTTTGGGCCTTTTTCCGACCTCGGCAACTACGGTAACTACGTAGGGCCCCTCGGGTCTGGCTCCACGTCACTGGCTATCAAACAGGCGTACATTGTATTGAAAGCTACTGATAAGCTTTCCTTTACGGCAGGACAGTTTGGTACGCACATTGGCTACGAAGTCATTGATGCACCAGTCAACTACAATTATTCGCTCTCCAATCTGTTTAACAACGGTCCGTTCTATCACATCGGCCTAAAAGCGCAATATGCGTTCAGTGAGCGCGCATCGCTGATGGTAGGACTGGTTAACAACGTTGATAACCTGACCGATAATAACAAGAAGAAAGGGCTGATTAGCCAGTTGTTTATTTCGCCAGCGGCAAACTGGAGCGTCTATCTGAACGCCATTGTTTCTAACGAAGCCTCCGAAGCTGTTGACGGCGTACCCGTTAATAGTGCAAACTACCAGCTTTTTGATCTCACCACTACGTACCAGATCACGCCTAAGTTTTACATGGGTCTGAATGCAGCCGCCGGTTCGCAAAAGGGTGACTACCAGGGAACGGGTGGTCCGTCCACAACAAAGAACTGGGGTGGTGCCGCCGTCTACAGTAACTATGCCTTCACCGATAAATTTGGTCTGGGTGCCCGCTACGAATACTTCGATAACAAAAGCGGAGTACGTGGTCTGACCGATGCCGCCGGCAACGGAGCCAGCGTCAGTTCAATCACTGTTACAGGCAATATCATAGCGGGCGACGGCCATTTGCTGCTCAAGCCTGAACTGCGCATTGACACGTATTCTGCCAATAAGTTCGAGAAGAACAGCGGCACGCTTACGCCTTCGCAAACCACTCTCGGCATGGCCGCTATCTTCAAATTTTAACAACAAAACCCCTCAAAACCAATGCAAAAGCCCAATTACATCCCGCTTGCCATTCTGCTGGTAATCAGCCTTGTGGCCGTTATTTTTCCCGCCGTTCCTACGCAGATCGTGACTGAGGGCATTAACTCCGGCGATACCGCCTGGATGCTCATGGCTACAGCCCTTGTTCTGCTGATGACGCCCGGTCTGGCGTATTTCTACGGCGGTATGGTCAACAACAAGAACGTGATCTCAACCATGCTGCAAAGTTTCGTAGCTATGGGCGTAATCAGTGTGCTGTGGGTGGTAGTTGGGTTCAGCCTTGCCTTTGGCTCGTCCATTGGCGGTATCGTGGGCAACCCCATGGATTTCTTCATGTTCAACCACGTACTGGATGGCAAGCCCTGGGTTTTTGCCTCTACCATTCCGCTGGTCGTGTTCGCGTTCTTTCAGTTGAAGTTCGCTGTTATCACACCCGCCCTGGTGACGGGGTCAATGGCCGAGCGTGTCAACTTCCGGTCTTACGTCCTGTTCATGATCCTGTTCAGCCTGTTCGTTTACTGCCCACTGGCGCATATGACCTGGCACCCCGATGGTCTGCTTCTGAAAATGGGTGTGCTTGACTTTGCCGGTGGTACTGTTGTGCATATGTCGGCGGGCTGGGCCGCACTGGCGGGTGCCATGTACCTGAAACGCCGGAAATCGCACCTCGAAGCGAGTGTATTTCCACCCGCCAACATTCCGTTTGTGCTGCTTGGCACGGGTCTGCTGTGGTTCGGCTGGTTTGGGTTCAACGCCGGTTCGGCGGTAGCCGCGTCACCCCTGGCGGCTTCGGCCTTTGCCACGACCAATACGGCGGCTGCGGCTGCGGGTCTGGCCTGGGTGCTGTTCGATGCCGCTAAAGGCAAGAAAGTGTCGGCACTCGGTTTCTGTATCGGCGCGGTAGTTGGCCTGGTGGCCATTACACCAGCGGCTGGTTTCGTCACGATTCCAACCTCAATTTTCATCGGTGTAGTGGGCGGTATGGTGTCGAACTTCGTAGCGCATCTGCGTACTAAATCAACCCTCGACGATACGCTCGACGTATTTCCCTGTCACGGTGTTGGCGGCATGGTTGGTATGATCATGACGGGTATTTTTGCCAGCAAAGCCATTAACCCCGGCGTTACTACCGAGGGTCTGGCCTTCGGCGAAACGGGCCTGTTCCTGACCCATATGCTGGCTCTGGTGCTGGTCTCGGCCTTTGCGTTCGGTATGTCGTTCCTGCTGCTGAAAGTTACCGACCTCATCCTGCCCCTGCGCGTATCGGATGACGATGAGAAGCAGGGTCTCGACGTCAGCCAGCACGACGAGTTCCTGATTGAAGCGTAATTGAATGGTGAATTATGAGTGATGAATGATGAATTGGCTGTCCGGGTTTATTCTGCACCAGCCCAATTCATCATTCATCACTCATAATTAAAAACAGAGCCACAGGCATCCTGTCTGGCCGAATGTCCGGCAGCTTCACTGTGGTTTTGTTGTACTCCAGGAGCCGCTCCCTTTGGGGGCGGTTTCCTTTTTTTAGGCCATTAGGCAGCCGTATCTTTGCGGTATGACGTTACAGAACGATTTGCTGCTCCGCACGGCGCGGGGCGAACTGACCGAGCGGGTGCCGGTCTGGATGATGCGGCAGGCCGGGCGCGTGTTGCCCCAGTACCGGGCCGTTCGCGAAAAGGCGGGAAACTTCATAACCCTCGCCAAAACCCCTGAACTGGCCGCTGAAGTAACCATTCAGCCCGTCGATGCCTTCGACGTAGACGCGGCCATTATATTCTCCGACATTCTGGTTATTCCTGAAGCAATGGGATTACCCTACGAGATGGTGGAAACCCGCGGACCGGTATTCCCGCAAACCGTGCGTTCGTCTGCCGACCTCGCCAGTCTGCGTATAGCCGATGCCGAGAGTGATCTGGGCTACGTACTCGATGCCATTCGGCTGACCAAAAAAGAGTTAAATAACCGCGTACCGCTGATTGGCTTTGCCGGAGCACCGTTTACCATCTTCTGTTATATGACCGAGGGGAAAGGCTCCAAAACCTTTTCGATTGCTAAAAAACTGCTGTACACCGACCCGAATTTTGCGCATGTGCTACTCCGGCAAATCACCGACAGTACCATCAATTACCTGAAGGCGCAAATCCGGGCCGGGGCTGACCTCGTGCAGCTATTCGATTCGTGGGCGGGTATTCTGTCTCCAGAGCAATACCGGATATTCTCGCTGCCCTACATCCGGCAAATCTGCGACGCTATTGCCGAAATGGAAAACAGTGTTCCCCTTACCGTCTTCGCCAAAGGCGCGTATTTTGCCCGGCACGAGATTGGTCAACTGGCCTGCAACATAGTGGGTCTGGACTGGAACATGGACCCCGCCGAGTCGCGGGCGTTAGTGCCAAATAAGGTGTTGCAGGGAAACCTGGACCCCTGTGCCCTCTACAGTGATTTTGGACAGATTCGCGCCGAAGTAAAGCAGATGCTCGATGTCTTCGGCCATCAGCACTACATTGCCAACCTTGGCCACGGTATTTATCCTGACATCGACCCCGACAAAGCCCGCTGTTTTGTAGACGCGGTCAAGGAACTGTCGGGCGTGTAGATCCCGATACAGCATTGGTCTGCTCATTGACTATTTTGCTTCTTGATGGGGTCCCGGAATTGGAAACCCAGCGCAAAATAAATGGAGTAGCGGATTCTCTGCGAACTGTCATCCCACCAAAACTGGTGCATCAGGCCGGCGTCAACGTTGACAGCCGGCTTTTTGACTGCCCGGCGGATAAACATGCTTAGGCGGTCTTCGTTCAGCTTAAACGGACTCCATGCCAGCGAGCCCGGAGAAGAACCCTGAACCCGGTTCAGCGTGAACAACAGTTCGTTATTCACGATCAACTGAGTCGTATTATTCGCGTTGAGCGCTTAACTCACCCTTGACCCACCCCGTAAACGAAGCTGCACCGGCGAGGACCACGGCTGCCAGTCGGGCGTAAAAAACCGTCGGTATTCGGGCCGGAGGGTGTGCGTCCATTTTAGGCTTCCCTGCGAATGACGGTACATAAGGCGCGTAAACGCCCTTAATTCGGTGCGTACTGCCGGTTCGTCAGGGCTGTACGGGGGCGTATCTTCGTACTCGTTCTGGAACCGTAAACTACCGGTCATCGATATCTACCATTGTTCGGAAGCGGTGTATGTCCATTCATTTTCAACGATACTCATGGCCCGTTTCCTCCAGAAAACATACGTATCCAGCGTACTTTGACCTGACATACCGGTATAGCCCGATACGGCCCAGCGGGGCGAAATGGTCTGCGTAAACCCAACTGCCACCCAGCCCGACGTTCTGGCTCTGCTCACCCCAGGTGGCGTAATCTGAGCAAAAACCGCGTTGACACCCGTACCAAGTAGTCCGGTAACCACCAATAAACGACTGGCAAACCACCTGCTACTCATTTGGTAGCAATGTAGAAAAAATCGAGGCTCTGGGCCGGTTCGCTGCTGATGACATAGTCGGTGTAGTTGATTTCTGCGGCAATACCATCAGCCTGGAGCAGCCGGTTACGGTTCAGGCGGTTCATCAAATCGTAAGGCACCTGAAGCAACCGGCGGGGCAGGCGGTATTGCAGGTTCAGCACATCGAAACGGGTTATTTTCTGCACCGACGCTTTATTCTGTTCGTAGTACGTCATTACCTTATCATTACCGTGAATGCCGCGCGTTTTAATGGTCTTGAAATACTTGCTCATCAACGTACGAAGTTCAATGGCGGTATATTCCCGAACGTGCCAGGGATTACGGGTGAGCGAGAACGTTTTGTTTACCGTGGTCAGCAGCAGTTTACCGCCCGGCTTCAGCACCCGGTGGGCTTCTTTGATAAACAGATCGTCGTTTTCGATGTGTTCAATTACCTGAAACGTCACGATGAAATCGAAGGTATTATCGGCAAAAGGTAAGGGCGGAATATTGGCGGCTTTGAACGTGGACTGAGGGTATTCGGCACTCAGCGAGTTAATCAGGTCGTTGTTCTTGTCGATACCGGTATAACGCTGAGCCGCTTTGGTGAGCAGTTCCAGTCCCCTACCCCAGCCGCAGCCAATCTCGAGTACGTTGCCACCCACGAGTTTAGCCGCTTCGGTATAGGGAAACAGCAGGCGCTGATGCACAGGGTTGTCAGACGCAATCTCGGCGGAGGTAATTTCGGTGGTTTTGTACATTTCAGTTAGCAAATCTTGCCGGTAAAATTACCACTTTGCACAGGGAATGAAAAACTCACCGATGGCTTAACCCAATGTGGGTCTGTTTTTCGTTATAAGGTAAAGGCTTTTAAGACACAGAGATGCACAAAGAAGACAGAGAGGTTCACAGAGGAGTAATTCTTCTTGTACGTAAGAAACCTACGTGTGTCTCCGTGCCTTCTTGGTGCATCTCTGTGTCCCAAAAAAACAATCCATGAGAACGCTTATTTTCCTCGCCTTCATAGCTACCCTGTCGGCGTGTTCGCCGGGCAAGACATCGCAGGTTGACCGGGCCACCGCCGAGTACGACGCCCGAACGGCAGCGGCCCGTAAGACCCCGGCTACACCCCGCCCGGCAGGAACGCCCACCCCCGCCCAAACACCAACAGCCACCCCAACCCAGCCTGTTGATGCGCCCGCAGCCGCCGAGACCAACACCCGGAAAGAGGCTGGCGAATGGGCCGTGACATCAATAAAAGGTAAGTTTCTGGTTGTCGATTCCAATACGGTTCGGGTGTTTATGGACCTTACCGCACGCACCCCTTCGGGCGAGGCCGTGACCAGCCCTGCCGACTTTGCCAGCCATTTTCTGACGGCCTACGTTATGTATCCTGATTATAACAATCGCGAGCGACTGGGTTACGGTAACATATCCCTCAGCGCCCAGAACGTGAATTATGACGGTAACTATCTGACACTGACTTTTGACGTGGCCCGTCCTAAAGATGCCACCAACGCCATTTTACTAACCGAGTTCACCGAAACCAATAGCGGCACCAAAGCCCGCAATGACCTCACGGTACGTTTCGGCAAAGCCCGACTGAGCGACCGGTTCACACTCTACGACAAAGACGGAAAACCCGAACTGCGCCACTACGCCAACGCGGGCGATACGCTCATTATCGGCGATGTAAACCGGACGCCTAAAACGCTGTACGGCTTCCGGTACCAGCACGATTTCGATGCGGCTTCGTCGCCCATGAATACGTCACCACGCCCGGTTCCTAAATCCCTATCCGTCGATTCAACGCTGACCATCACCACCAACAAACCGTTTGTACTGCCCAAAGAAGGGCTGTATTATTTCATGGAAGACACCACCGACGTCAACGGTATTGGGTTGGTAGTGGCCGATAAACGCTTCCCAAAAATGACACGGCCCGAAAAGCTCATCCGGCCTGTATTATATATGAGTACCAGCACCGAAATTGGCGAGTTGAGTCAGGCACCGGATACCAAAAAGGCGTTTGACCGGTACTGGCTCAGCCTGATGTCGGGCAACGAAGACGTGGCCCGCCGGACGCTGAAGGCGTATTTTGACCGGGTAGAAGAGGCCAATCGCCTGTTTACGAGTTACAAAGAAGGTTGGAAAACCGATAAAGGTATGATCTACATCGTGCTGGGCGCACCCGACCGGGTGCAGCGGAACCGCGAGCGCGAAGTGTGGGTTTACAATCGCCGGGTTAATATCCCGGAGACCAATTTTACCTTTATCAAAAAGCCTAATCAGTTTGTGGACGATCACTACGAACTGCAACGCTATATTGAATACCAGCCCGTGTGGTACCCCATCGTAGAAGCCTGGCGCACGGGGTCCATTCGGGAATAAAATCAGGCGTCATTTGTAGTCATACATTGGGCTATAGCGGCAAACAATGACACGGAATGGCGCCCAGTAAATGACCACAAATGACGTTTAATAATCGCAACTCCCGCCCGCCGTTTCGGTCGGCACCGCCAAAGCCATCTACCGAAGACATGGTATTTGGCATCCAGTCCGTGCTGGAAACACTCCGCTCCGATCAGCAGATCGATAAACTCTATATGGAAAAAGAGTTGAGCAATCCCGACATTCAAACGCTGGCCTTCCAGAAACGGGTTACTATTCAGCGAGTACCTACTGAACGGCTTGACCGGTTTACCCGCAAAAACCATCAGGGTGTAGTATGTCTGGTAGCTCAGGTACAGTACGTCAAACTCTCTAACGTCATCGCCGACGTATTTGAGCGGGGCGAAACCCCCTTTTTCCTTATCCTCGACCGTATTACCGACGTTCGTAACTTCGGGGCTATTGCCCGGACGGCCGAATGTACCGGCATCCAGTGCATCGTGATACCGGGTCGTGGCGCGGCTGCCATCAATGCCGATGCTATGAAAACATCGTCGGGAGCATTGAACCACATCTCGGTTTGCCGCGAGCCGAACCTGACCGAAACCATCAAATACTTACAGGAATCAGGCGTTCAGGTAGTGGCCTGTACCGAAAAATCGAACCGCGATCTCTATGAACGTACCACTGACCTAACCGGACCACTGGCCATTGTTATGGGTTCGGAAGAAGACGGTATCTCGCCCGAACTCCTGCGCATGGTCGATAATCACGTCAAAATTCCTTTGCTCGGATCAGTAGGTTCGCTCAACGTATCAGTTGCTACGGGGGTATTGCTCTACGAAGCTGTTCGCCAGCGGAGTATGCACGTGGTGCCAGAATAGATAAGTCAGGTTACCGACAAAAAAAGGCTTCTCCCTGCGTAGGGAGAACCCTTTTCGTTTAGCGTAATTACTGCTTACGACCTTTTGCGGGTCGTAGTTTTTTTCTTGGTCGTACCTTTTTTCGGGCTGTCGTCGAGCGAGTTGATCCAGACGGCGAGTTTCATGGCATCGTCTTTCGGAACCTGCTTCATGGCTGCCATTGGTGGGTAATCCGGCCAGTGAGTTGGAATTGGATTATAGATCAGGTTGACAATCTCAGCGTTGGAATACTTCTTTTTGGCTACGTCAGCGTAAGCCGGGCCAACAAGCCGCTGATTGGGACGGTGGCAGGCAATACAGGTGTATTTGCTCATCAGCGCGTTCATATCTGCCGGAATGTCGGCGGTTGATGCCTGCGCATTGGCGTTGAACGAAACACCGGCGAGGGTGAGAGCAGCGAATAGAGTGACAGCTAATTTTTTCATAAGAATCAGGTAATTAAAAGATTAATGGACCGGCGCGATCAATAATGAATCTCGCAAAAATAAATGTTTTCAGGCGGGAAGCCAATCAAAAATGACTCACTATTAGTAAACAATAGTTAGACAGCTTTCTCCCTAAAACGTTTAAAATAATTTTAAAACATCTCCCAAACCACCCGCACACCTTACTCCGGACGCCAATAGTCTGGAAAAAATCCAACCAATGCAGTGGCTGCGTCCTCAGGTAGTCAGTGTCGGTCGGCGGTTTCACCTCTGTAAAATCATACTCCCCCGTGTCATTCCAGATTTGTAGATGTGGCGAGCCATGACAGTCGAGTTACAGCCGCAGGTGCGTTACGTCGAGTCCGTCGATATAGCGCACCTGCGGCTCAACCCATCAAATCAGTTAACCAGGACATTGGTAATGCCGCATTTGCCATTCACAGCGCAATCTGCGTAGCGCATTAATTGTATAAAGCGACTTGGTGAGACTGGTGTTTACTGTAAATAAAATTGCTCATTTTTGCAAACTCTAAATTATCTAATCAATTTCAAATACTAATTCAAGCTATATGAAGCACTTCTTTAGCAGAAGCATAGCCTTCCTGTTTTGCCTGTATATGAGCCATTCGGTATGGGCGCAGGATAGAACGCTTACCGGCACAGTAAGCAATGCCACCGACGGCACGATGTTGCCCGGTGTCAGTATTCTGGTGAAGGGCCAGACTCGTGGTACCACCACCGATCAGGATGGGAAATATACGCTCGCCGTACCTGCCAATTCAGTTTTGATTTTCAGCTATATCGGCTTTGTTCGGAATGAAGTTAAAGTCGGCAATTCGTCGGTTATTAATATTAAGTTACTGGAAGACGAAAATAGCCTGAACGAAGTTGTTGTTACGGCCCTTGGTGTGAAGCAGGACAAACGCTCGCTGGGCTACAATGTGCAGGAAGTAAAGGGCGAAACAATCCTGAATGCCCAGCGCGACAACTTTATGCTGGGTTTACAAGGCCGCGTTGCCGGTCTGCAAATGACCCCTACAAGTGGCCAGGCGGGCGGCTCGGTAGTTATTCAATTGCGCGGGGCAGGTTCTATCGGCAACAGCAACCAGCCACTGTATGTAGTAGATGGCCTGCCTATCTCAAACAGTACCTTTGGGCAGGGCGCACTCGTAACTGACCGGCCCAACCGCGATATGGACTACCAGAACCGGGCTGCTGATATCAATCCCAACGATATTGAAACCGTTACGGTCCTGAAAGGCCCCGAAGCTGCCGCCCTCTACGGTATTGAAGCGGCCAACGGTGCCATTGTCATCACGACCAAGAAAGGCACCAAGGGCCGGGGGAAAATAAGCTATAACGGCGCGGCAAGTATCCGTGATGTCTATCGCTTTCCGCAGTCCCAGAGCACCTTTGGCCGGGGACTGAACGGCGTCTTCAACCCAACCAATTTCACGTATTTTGGCGCGCCCATCGGCGACAACGAAGCCACCAATCAGGTATTCGACAACGTGGGCAACTTCTTTCAGCAGGGGGTCCGGCAGTCGCACAACCTGAGCATGGAAGGCGGCAGCGACCGGGCTACCTACCGCCTGTCAACGACCTATATCTCCGACAAGGGCGTGGTGCCAACCAACAAGATGGAGCAGATGAACATAAAGCTGACGGGCACTGCCGAGCTGACAAAGACCCTGCGGGCCACCACTTCGTTCAACTATATTGGCACCAACAACGTAGTGCCACTGCGGGGCGCGCAGGGATTTCTGATTGGTGCGCTGGCATATCCGTTTTACCTCGATGCCAGACAGTATCTTACACCCGATGGCCGACGATTCAGAACATTTGGCGACAATACCAACGACCTCGATAACCCGTTTTTTAACGTCAATAAGAACGTCAACGGCAACCGCACCAGCCGCACTGTCGCCAACATCAACCTGGATTATAACCCCACGACCTGGCTCAACATGGCGGCCATTATGGGAGCCGATATTTTCTCGACGCGCTATAATCGTTTCCAGCAGCCCGAATCAAACGCGGGCATTGTAGCGCGGGGCTTTATCGAAAACGCTACCGAAAACAGCCAGCTGCTGAACGCCAATTTTCGCGCCACGGCCCGCAAAGAATTTGGCCCACTGAAACTCTCACTCATGGCGGGCAGCACCATAGATGACCGGCGGTACGAAACCGCAGCTATGTACGGCGAACAGCTTTACCTGCCCGATTTTAACTCGATCAACAACACCCTACCCACCACGCAGCGCAACAAGGCATCGCTGGTGCAACGACGGTTAGTGAGCGTACTGAGTTCGTTCAATGCATCGTATAAAGACATGCTATTTCTGACCGTAACGGGCCGCAATGACTGGTCGTCAACGCTACCAGTGCAGAACAATTCGTTCTTTTACCCGTCAACCAGCGTAGCATTTGAGTTTACGCGCCTGCCCATTTTCGAGAAAATACCGCTGCTGAGTTATGGTAAACTGCGGGCTGCTTATGCCGAAGTAGGCAACGACGCAACGCCCTACCGGACGCTGCCCCGGCTGGTGCCGCAAACCACCACGGGCGGGGGCTTCCTATACGACTTCTTCGGCGGTAATCCCGATCTGCGGCCCGAACGCGGCCAAAGCTATGAAGCCGGTATCGAACTGCGCTTTTTGCAGAATCGCCTGAGTTTTGAAGGAACCTACTTCAACAAACGGAACTTCGACCAGATTACGACCCAGCGGCTGAGCTATGGCACAGGCTTTATTTTTGGGCTGCTCAACGGGGGTGAGGTCAAGAACAGCGGGGTTGAAATGCAGCTTGGTATTTCGGCAATTCGAAAAGCCAATTTCACCTGGGACATAAACGCCAACTTCACCAAGCTGTATAACTCAGTGGTGAGCCTGCCCGGCGACGTAAACGAATACTACAACTCCGATACCTGGCTCTACGGAAACGCCCGCGCCAGCGCAATGGCCCCCAATCAGGCTTCGTTTTTTCCAAACCTGAATTACGTACCGACGCGGGGCGAAGGCAAAACCACTGCCATTGCGGGCTGGGGCTACCTGCGTAATACCGCCGGGGATATTCTCGTCAACCCCAGCACGGGCCTGCCCATCAGCAATGCTACGTTCCTGCCCATCGGCGACCGTAATCCTGACTTCATGATTGGCCTGCAAAACTCGCTCCGATACAAAAACTGGTCATTGACAGGTCTGCTCGATATCCGGCGCGGGGGCGATATCTTCAATGGCAACGAAGCCTATATGTTCCGCAATGGCCTGAGTACCCGTAGTCTGGACCGGACAACGCCCCAGGTGTTTACCGGCGTACTGCGCGACGGGCGCGAAAATACCGCCACGCCCACGCCAAATACCGTTCAGGTTACGCCCCAGTTCCGCTCCGATTATTACCTGTCCTTTCAGGAGGAAAGCTTCATTGAGCGCAACATTAACTGGGTGCGTCTGCGCGACGTAACGCTGGGCTATACCTTCCCGCAGGCCGTATTGGGCAAAAAGAAGATCGTTCAGTCGGCACGGGTGTTTTTGTCAGGTAATGAACTGTTTTTGATTACAAACTACACCGGAGCCGACCCCGACGTGAGTGCCACCAGTGCCGGTACGCTGGGCATTGGCGCGCGCGGTTTCGACTACGGTACGCTGGCTCTACCGCGCACCGTAACGGTGGGTTTAAATTTTACTCTTTAATCGCTTCATAGCACAAGTCTTATATGAAATCATTAAAAATCACCACCCTTGCGCTGGGCCTTGCGCTCACGGCGGGCCTAACGGGGTGTAGAGAATATCTGGATGTAAACTTCGACCCCAGCTTTCCGCAGGTGGGCGAAGGGTTTGCCGTGTTGCCGCCGATGCTGTCGCAAATGGCCCGGGGAGAATCGTTTGACGGACGCTTTGCCGGGCAGTACTGCCAGTACTGGCAGTCGCCGGCGGCTGGCAACGTCTGGGACCGTATGGGCTATGCCGCCGGCAGCGACGCCGGGGGCGAAATGTGGCGGTCGCACTATTATTCTATTGGCACGAACGTGGACCTGGTTATCCAGAACGCTGCGGCCAAAGAACAGTGGGATTACGTGGGCGTGGCAAAGGCCATCCGGGCCTGGAGCTGGCAGGTAACTACCGACTTCAACGGCGATATGATTCTGAAGCAGGCCTGGGAGCCAAACCGCTACGTGTTCGATTACGATCCGCAGTCCGATGTCTATGCCGAGGTTGTCCGGCTGGGTAACGAAGCCATTGCCGATTTAGGGCGCGACGGGGCCGGGGTATCAACGGCGTCGCTGGGCCGGGGTGACCTTGTCTATCAGGGCGACCGCACCAAGTGGGTTAAGTTTGTCAATGCCGTACTGGCCCGCAATCTGCACCACCAAACCAACAAAGGCGGAGCCTACAATCCCGACGCTGTTATCCGGCTGGTTGATCAGTCTTTTGCGAGCAATGCCGACAACTTCCTGGTTCCTCACGCAGCTACCAGCAGTGCCGACGCCAATTTTTGGGGTACGCTACGCAACAACATGAACGGATTCCGGCCCGGCGTTTATTACGTTAGTGCTATGGATGGCACGCTGTTTCCCGGCTCGCGCGATCCGCGTCTAGCCGCTACGCTCACCGCCAGTACCGACGGCGTATTCCGGGGCGTAGTACCCGCCCTGGGCGACCCCAACAACGTGGCCAACCGTACCAACCGCGTGGCCAACTTCTGGGGGCAGACGCAGCCAACTGCTACCCCACCAACTACGGGTAAGTTTTTATTTCAGGATAACGCCCCGCACCCACTCATCACGTTCTGGGAAATGCAGTTTATCAAAGCCGAAGCTGCGTTTATCAAAGGCGACAAAGCACTGGCTTACGTAGCCTACCTGCGCGGCATTAATGCGCACCTCGATTTTGTAGCCGGGCTTATTTCCGATGCAGCCGCCCGAACGCAGTTTACCACCGAGCGGACCGCCTACCTCAGAAGTTCGGCGGTGGCGCAGACCGCCGACGCGCTTACGCTGAGCAGCGTCATGATGCAGAAATACATCTCTATGTTCACGCACGGGAATCTGGAAAGCTGGGTGGATATGCGCCGGTATAAATACAGCCAGGACGTTTACCCCGGCTTTACGCCCCCAACGGGCCTGATTCTGTTTCCCGACAACAACAACAAACTGGTGTATCGGGCACGGCCCCGCTTCAATTCAGAGTACGTCTGGAACAGGGCCGCGCTGAACTCGTTTGGTGGTCTCGATATAGATTATCACACGAAAGAAATGTGGTTTCAGCAACGCTGACCATGAAACGTAACAGATGGAAAATGGATGGTTATTCATCTTCCATCTGTTATCAGGTATTATCTAATCGTATCGAACCATGAAACGTCAATATACAATCTTCTTTCTCGCGGCTTTCTCGGCAGTACTGTCTGCCTGCACGGGTGATCAGAGCAGTCAGTTAGCCATAGTGTCGCCGGCAACGGGTGCCCGTGTCAAGTTTATCCACGCCATTCCCGGCGGGCCGGGCGTCAATATCCTGGTCAACAGCCAGCAGTTTTCGGGTGTACTGACAACCCCGCCTACTGCACCATCTCTGCTCACCTACGGCGCGTTGTTTCCCGTAAACGACTATGCCATTCTCGCTGCAGGGGCGGCAAAAGTAGATGTGGTCACCCCCGCGTCGGGTACGGTAGCGCAGGGTACGGTCATCAGCAGCAACGTAACGGTTGAAGCCAACAAGTTCTACTCCGTGTTTGCCGTTGGGTCGGCAACCAGTGCCGAAGCATTTGTTACGGAAGACAACCTGAGCCTTGCCGACACCTCACGGGCGTATGTCCGGCTGGTCAATCTGGTGGCCAACAGCACAACGGGCTACGACCTCGGCGTTGGTGGTATCTACGCAAGTGCGCCAGGCAACATAGCCTATAAACAGGCCAGTAACTTCGTGCCGATCGCCCCCGTACCGCCCGGCGGCACACCGGTTGCCGTGCAGATTCGGGCCACCGGCACAACGGCCAACTTAGCCCCGGTAACACTGACGTTTTCACCCATCAAAGGCCGATTTTACACCTACTTTGTTCGGGGTCTCGTTGGCGGTACCAGCACACAGGTTATTGCCTTCGGCAGTTATACCAACCGGTAACGTCTGGGCTACCCCACCCCTCCCCCGAAGGGAGGGGCCAAACCGTCCGGATCTGAAAGCCCCTCCCTTCGGGGGAGGGGTTGGGGTGGGGTACTCTTCAGCTAGCCCATCTCCCAAATCACCCGTACCACCTTTCCGCGGACGCCGATGGTCTGGAAAAACTCCAGCCAGTGCAGTTGCTGCGGCCCCAGATGGTCGGTTGGTGATTTCACCTCTACGAAGTCATACTCGCCCGCGTCGTTCCAAACGAGCAGATCGGGAAAGCCACGGGCGTGTTCGCGGATATTGCGGGCCATTTCGAGCAGAATCAGCCGCAGTTGCTCTACATCAAGTACGTCGATAAGTTGATAAACCAGCGGCAGCAACTCATCTGACCAGTCAACCAACACGTTGGTAATACCGTGTTTAGCGTTGAAGGTGCGGCCCACCTGTTTCTTACAGGCGTCCTTTGTGATGAGTTCGGTCAGGCGGTTTTTGAAGAGCGTCTCGCGTTTTTGGTAAAACTCGGGCAGGTAAAAATCAGACGGCGCGCGTTGCATCGGGTTGTGAATGGCCGACACGCCGGCGTCGTAAATGACATCCCAAAAAATCAACCCAAACAGCCCGCGCCAGGGGTAGTTTTCGGTAAAAGCCGCGTCATAGCCCTGTTCGAGGTAGTAATTCATCACGCCCGCTTCAACATGATGCCGGTACGCCGATGGGATATTCAGGCTCTCTGCATCGGACAGAAAACGGGTAGTAGCTTTACGGGGGCGTTTTTTTGCACCAAGCCCTATAATTTTCTCGCGGAAGTCCCGGGCAAAATACCGCTCTTCAGCATTGAGTGGGGCCTGGGCAATCTCGTCGCAGAGGGCAAGGGCTTCATCGACCGAGCCGCTTTTGAACAGGAGCCTCGCCCGCCGTTCCCGCGCCGGTACCTGATCGGCCAGTTCATACACGGTCAGGGCCTGTTCGGGTAGTTTCTGCCGTTCGAGGTAGGCCCCCACACTGCACACGAGTTTCTGGTAACCAGGCTGGGCAATCTGACTCAGGTCAGGCCGGGTTTCATTCCAGTTTAGAAACCAGTTGTACAGTTCGTCGGCGGGGGTGTCGGTTTGTTTACGCTCATAGAAGGCCTCGTTCGTGAGCGAGATCAGCAATTTATCTTCTACCTCTTTGCGATTGCGAAACCGGGCGGTCATCTTACTGTCATCGTGCGGCTCGAAGTTCATCATGCCAAGGTCGCGTACCACAAAGTCGGTCATACTACCGCCCCGATTACCAAAGAACAGGTACTTGACCATCATGTCTTCGGCACCGAAGTTGAGCTTCACCACGGTTTCGCGGGCAGTCAGGCGGGACGTAATCTCGCCAAAATCGAGCTCGTTTAGTGCGTGGCTGATGATACCTTCTTTTTTTTCTTTGTTAAGCAGCCTCAACTCGTCCGGCTCCAGCGGCAGCAGGTCGAGTAGTTCGGGTTTGGTAAACACGCTGAGTACTTCGTTGCCAAAGGACACGTGTTGTGGGAGTAACCGTTCGATAAATCCAGCGGTCAGCAGCTCACCCACTGCGGCTGGCAGGTCGGCGATTTCGGCGTAAACGAGTTTATTAATCCGAAAAAACTGACCTTTACGATTACTGAACCGTACGTATAGACATTGTCCCTCGAAGCTCAGTCGCTCAAATCGACGGACGAAATCCCACTCGGCATCAATCAGCAGATTACCATAGAGTCGCTTAACAAAGTCCAGCACGTACCGGAAATTGTCCAGATAGTAGTAGGGAGTCAGTAAAGGTTTGGGCCGTCCTGTCATGCGTATTTATAACAAAAAATACCCCGTATATGTCCCTAATCGATATGCTTAATACGGTAACTCAGGCAGGTATCATCCCGCCCGAACAGCACGACAAAATTGCCGAACACGAGCAACAGAAGCCGTTTTCGCTGCATTGGGAACTCCGTTCGCTGCTGTACGTGGGTATCCTGCTGCTGAGTTCGGGCCTGGGTCTGCTCATCTACGATAACTTCGACCGGATTGGGCGCGGGGCGTTGCTGGCGGGCATTGCAGCAGCGTGCGCGGCCAGTTTTTTCTTTGCCTGGCGCAACCGTCCCATCTGGGCGTTTACCCAAACCCGCAGCCGCTCTACCTTCGGCGACTATGCCCTGCTGCTGGGCTGCCTGCTGTTTCTGACGCTGGAAGGCTACGCCCAATACGCCTATAACGTCTTTGGCGAACGGTACGGCCTGGTAACGCTGCTACCCGCGCTGCTATTTTTACCCCTCACCTACCGGTTTGACCATAGGGGAGTCCTGGGCATGGCCCTGACCGCACTTATTTCGTGGGTGGGCGTAACGGTGCGGCCGCTTGAGCTGTATTTCAAAACCAATTTTTTCAGTCAGGCCACCGTCTTTTCAGTCATAGGTCTTACGTTGGTGGTGATGGGTGTAGCGTTGTGGCTTAACCATCGGCGTATCAAAGCACATTTCACTGAAACCTACATGACCGTGATGGGTAACGTATTGCTGGTGGCGTTGCTGGGTGGTCTGTTCAATTTTAGCGAATTGCGGTTGTGGTTTGCCCTGGGTCTGGCGGTAGCATGTGTTGCATTCGACAGGTACGGGCGGCAGCAGCAATCGTATCTCTTTCTGCTGATGGGTACCGTATATGGCTACATTGGCGTTACGTACCTGTTCTTCCGCTACCTGCCCAACAATCTGAATAGCGTAGCCGAAATTTATTATTACTACTTCATTTTCACGGGCATTACCCTTGTCTATTACCTGCTCCGCAACCTCCCCCGCAACAGACCACAACAGGGCTGAATTTATTCTGTTTCGGAGAGGGTCCATTCACTTATTCAGAATTCACTCATTTACTCACTAAGTCTGTGAAAGCATATAACGAAACCTGGATCCGCAACCGCGCCATAGTGCAACAGGCCGAACAGTGGCACCGGCAGGGCGTACTGACCGATGCCCAGATTGACGCAGCCCGACAGGCATTTCCCTTCAATTTTCGGCAGACAAACGGCTTCCTCGAAATCGGGCTGTTTCTGTTCACCTGCGTGGCCGTCATGGCCAGCTACATGCTGCCCGGATCAATCATCTTCGCGATACTGGCTGAGCTTGGCGACGAACGGATTGTCTATGGGCTGTTTAGCCTGCTGGCAGGTGTGGTAACCTGGTGGCTTGGGCGGCTTATCATTAACCGGCAGCAACTATACCGAAACGGCGTCGACAATGCGTTTGTGGCTATGCTGACGGGCTTCCTCGTGTTTGGCTTTGGTCAGTTTCTGCCCCAGAATCTGACACTGGGCAGCTACTGCCTACTCACGCTACCGTTGTTACTGGCCATAGTCTGGTATTATGGCGACACACTGATTGCCTTTGTAGCTACGGCTACGTTCTACGCCTTTGTGTTCGACACGATGCTGCAGATTAGCTGGGGCAAATCGGCACTACCCTTTGTCATGATGGCCGCATCGGGTGGGCTGTACGCGCTGGCCCGCCGGTTCGACACCTCGCCCTATTATACCGACCCGCTGAATCTGGTGCAGTGGGTGGCATTGATTGTCCTGGCTGCCAGTGGTAATTACTACGTAGTGCGCGAACTGAACGGATTACTGCTGGAGTCAGTACCCAGCCAGCCCGCTCCCGTTAATGCACCAGAAATTGCCCTGCCTGCTCTGTTCTGGTTTCTGACGTTTGCCGTTCCTGCGTTTTACCTGTATCGGGGCTTTGCCAAAAAAGACCGGATGCGGCTCATTCTGGGTGCACTGGGGCTGGCGGCTGCCGCTTCGACTGTTCATGAGTACGTGGCCCTGCTACCGCTCAATGTGGCCCTTACGGCGGGCGGGGCCGCACTGATTGGCGTGGCGGTGTTTGGCATCCGGTACCTGACAACACCCCGGCACGGCCTGACCGACGCCCCCGATACTGAATCGCCCGACCAGTTTTTTGTCAACCTCGGCACGGCCGTAGCCATGCAGGCCGCAGCCGGTGCGCAGCAGCAGCCAAAAAACGACCTGCGCTTTGGCGGGGGCAACTTTGGCGGGGGCGGCAGCGAGGGGAACTACTAAAGGAAATGGTTATATTTATAATCAAAAAACGAAATTATGCAGGCAACCATTGACATAGACGATCAACTTCTCCAGACGGCTATGGAGATGGGACAGTTGAAAACAAAGAAAGAAACCATTGGAATGGCCCTTCAGAAGTATGTTCAGATGCTGAATAATGAGCAAATTCTAAGCTGGCGCGGTAACGTACATTGGGATGGTGACCTCAATGAAATGCATGAGCTACCGGAGGTCTGATTACCCAGAACACTTACTATCTGAAAAGTACATATCCTTCAAGTTTTGTACCTTCCCGGATTCGCTATTGCAAAATCTCATACTACGTGCAGGCTTCGCCCTCATTGCCCGAAGAAACTGATCGGCTGAATGCCCTCAAACAATACGACATTCTCGATACCCTGCCCGAACGGGACTACGACGAACTGACTCAGCTTGCGGCCCAAATCTGCGGGACACCCATTGCCCTCATCAGCCTGATCGACGATAAACGGCAGTGGTTCAAGTCCAGTCATGGACTTGAGATTCGGGAAACACCCCGCGAGTTTGCATTTTGCAGCCATGCCATTGCCAATCCCCTTGAAACACTGATCGTTCCCGACTCGCGGCTGGACGAACGCTTTGCCCATAATCCGCTCGTTACCGGCGACCCAAACGTAGTTTTTTACGCGGGTGCGCCTTTGGTAGACGAACATGGCTTTGCGTTAGGTTCACTGTGCGTTATCGACAACTCGCCCAATGAGTTAACTAAACGACTATGGACTGGAAGTCCATAGGTTTAAGAACGAATGGAATTCGTTTGTTTCGGTTGAAACCGACTGAAAGCCCACCACTTTAAGTGGGCTACTCCAGAATGAAATTCTCATCCCCATTGGGATGATCTTTA
>JACMPG010000136.1 GCA_014377625.1 Spirosoma sp. | reverse complement strand
TTTGACTATGACCGTTTTCGGTTTAGCTTGCAACCTAATCACGCTAAATCGTAACGCTGTTCATGTTCAATCGCTTACAGACGCTGGTGCGCGACTATTTCGGCTTCTCGCAGCGGGAGAGCCGGGGATTTCTGCTACTGCTGTTCCTGACACTGCTGTGTTTGCTGATCCCATTTATTTATCGACTTGTAGCCGACAGGACCCGCGTCGATACGTTGGCGGCTGACCAGCGAAAACTGGACAGTTTAGTAACGCTCATGCAGGCCGAAGAAGCCAGACAGCCCCGCTTTGGCAACAGCCGGTCCGGCAACCGCACCGAACGGGATAAAACCACCGCCGAACACTTTGGCGAACCCAAAAAGCTGTTCAATTTTGACCCGAATACCGTAAGCGTATCGGGCTGGCAGCAACTGGGGCTGCCGAAATTTATGGCCGAGCGGATTGAAAAATACCGCAGCAAAGGCGGGCAGTTTCGCCGGAAAGAAGACCTCCTTCGCATCTACGACTTCCCGCCCGACCTCTACGATCAGCTTGAGCCGTATATTTCGCTGGGAAAATCCGCCAGCAATCGCCCCGGCTATGCCAGCCGGGATAACGCCGGCGGTGAGTACCCCCGCCAGCCAAATACCGGTAACGCCCCCGACCGGCCCGCCTACCCGGAGCGTCCGGCCAAGCCCGTTCTGCAACCGTTCGATATTAACACGGCCGACACGGCGCAGCTGATTGCCCTGCGGGGTATTGGAGCCACACTGGCCGGACGCATCGTCAAATACCGCGATGCGCTTGGCGGATTCGTTTCGCAGGAACAATTTCGGGAGATCTATGGACTGGACTCTACGGTTGTTGATGAGCTGAGCAAATACGGGCAGATCCGGTCGGCCCCGCGCCAAATTCCGGTCAATACCGCTACTGCCGAGCAACTGGACCGGCTACCGTTTTTATCGCGTCGGCAGGCACAGGTCATTGTGAGTTACCGCGAGCAGCACGGCGCGTTCACCTCCGCCGAATCGCTCAGGCCCATCCGCATTCTGGACGAGAAGACCATCGCCAAAATAGTACCCTATCTGGAATTTTAGCCTTTGTTTACCGGTCAGGAACAGTTGCTCTGGCTAACTCGATACATCTGCAACGTTCGCTGATGGCAGACCTACTCAACCTGATTTGTCCCGGCGTTGCTCGTAGCTTCCCTTCCGAATGGTTTCCGTGTATCGGCAGTATGCCCCAAAACCTTTTCGTACTTTTGCCTGACAACTCAATCCACAAACTATATGCCCATCAAGGCGTTTCTGTTCGATCTCGACGGTGTCATTGTCGATACCGCCATTCACCACTACCACGCCTGGAAACGACTGGCCAACGAATTGGGCTTCGACATTTCGGAAGAATTCAATGAACAGCTCAAAGGCGTCAGCCGCGTTGATTCGCTCAATATCATCCTCGAACACGGCGGTCTGACCCTACCCGACGAAGAGAAGCGCGACCTGGCCATCCGTAAAAACGAGTGGTACCTCGAATTGGTAAGCCGCATGACGCCCGACGATATCCTGCCCGGCGTAGCCACGTTTTTTTCCGAAGTCCGGAAAGCCGGTCTGCTGACGGCCCTCGGTTCAGCATCTAAGAATGCCCCCCTGATTCTGGAACGTATCGGTATGAGCGATGTGTTTGATGCGGTAATTGACGGCACGAAAGTCGAAAAAAGCAAACCAGATCCCGAAGTGTTCACCAGGGGAGCCGACGAGCTGGAAGTCCTTTACAATGAGTGTGTTGTCTTTGAAGACGCCGTAGCGGGCGTGGAAGCGGGCAACCGGGCGGGTATGTTCACCGTTGGCATAGGCTCGCCCGACGTCCTGACCCTCGCCAGTATGGTCGCGCCTTCGCTCGATGAACTCACGGTAGATACCGTGCTGGAACAGGCCAATAAACCTCAATAAATCAATAACAAAATCAATAACAAATCATGCATTTCGAAACCCTCCAACTACACGCCGGGCAGCAGCCCGACCCCACCACCAACTCCCGCGCCGTACCTATCTACGCCACAACGTCGTACGTTTTCAACGACAGCGCGCACGGAGCTAACCTGTTCGCCCTGAAAGAGTTCGGGAATATCTATACCCGGATTATGAACCCCACCAACGACGTGTTCGAGAAGCGGATGGCGGCTCTGGAAGGGGGCGTAGCGGCTTTGGCTGTAGCGTCGGGCCACGCGGCTCAGTTTGTAGCCATCAACAACATCACCACCGTCGGCGACAATTTCGTGACCTCGTCCAACCTCTACGGCGGTTCGTTTAACCAGTTTAAGAACTCGTTCAAAAACATTGGTGTCGAAGCCCGCTTTGCCAACGGCGACAAAGCCGACAGTTTCGAGCCGCTCATTGACGAAAAAACGAAGTGCCTCTATTTCGAGACCATCGGCAACCCGGCCTACAGCGTCCCCGATTTCGACGCCTTCGCTAAACTGGCCGAAAAGTATGACCTGCCGATTTTCGTGGATAATACCTTTGGCGCGGGCGGGGCCATCTGCCGCCCGTTCGATCATGGGGCGCACATCATTGTGGAATCGGCTACGAAGTGGATTGGTGGCCACGGCACGGCCCTCGGCGGGGTTATTGTCGATAGCGGTAAGTTCAACTGGGGCAACGGGAAGTACCCGCAGTTTACCGAACCCTCGCCAAGCTACCACGGGCTGGTCATGAACGACGTTTTTGGCATGAGCGGGCCGTTTGGCAACATTCAGTTCATTATCCGCGCCCGTGTTGAGGGCCTGCGCGACTGGGGTCCGTCGCAGTCGCCGTTCAACTCGTTCCTGCTGTTGCAGGGCATAGAAACGCTGACGCTGCGGGTAGAGCGCACCGGCGAGAACGCACTGGCTCTGGCGCACTGGCTTGAGCAACACCCCGACGTTCAGCACGTGAATTACCCCGGTCTGGAAAGCAGCCCGTACCATGAACTGGCCAAGAAATACCTGCACCGGGGCTTCGGGGGTGTATTGTCGTTCGAGTTGAAGGGCGACAAAGCACGGGCCGAGAAATTCGTGAACAGCCTGAAGATGATTAGTCACTTAGCCAATGTCGGCGATGCCAAAACGCTGATTATCCACCCGGCCAGCACCACACACTCGCAGCTTTCGGAAGCTGAACAGCAGACAGCGGGTGTAAACCCAACGGCCCTGCGCGTATCGGTCGGTATCGAACACATCGAGGATATAAAGGACGATATCATCCAGGCCATTCAGGCCGCATCATGACCAACGCCCAGGCAAGCCTTCACCATAGCCTTCACCACAGCCACGACGCCGTTGTAATCGGTTCAGGACCGAACGGGCTGAGTGCGGCTATCGTACTGGCGAGGGCGGGGCTGAAGGTACTGGTGCTGGAAAAAGACGATACCATTGGGGGCGGCACGCGCACGGCAGAGCTGACGTTGCCCTGTTTCAAACACGACATCGGTTCGGCCATTCATCCACTGGGCATCGGTTCGCCGTTTTTCAGAACCCTGCCGCTGGCCGAACACGGGCTGGAATTTATCCAGCCACCCGTTTCAGCTGCTCACCCGCTCGATGGCGGTCGGGCGGCTGTTTTTTCGGGTTCGGTCGAAGACACGGCGCGTGGGCTGGGGCCCGACGCCGATACGTACCGGAACCTGTTCGACCCCATCGTAAAACACTGGCCTACGCTGGCTATCGACACACTGGGGCCACTCCGATTTCCGAAGCACCCCATTGACCTGGCTGCATTTGGCCTGAGTGCCGTGCAGCCCGTATCGTGGCTGGCCAACCGGTTCCAGACCGACGAAACCCGCGCCTTGCTGGCCGGTATGGCCGCCCACGCCATTCAGCCGCTAACCAACGTAACAACATCGGCCATTGCCCTGGTGCTGATGGCAGCAGGACACCAGTACGGCTGGCCCATGCCCAAAGGTGGCTCGCAGCAAATTGCCAACGCGCTGGCATCTTACTTTAAAACGCTGGGTGGCGCAATCGAAACGGGCTGGATGGTACGTAGCCTGAGCGACATTCCTCCGGCGCGGGCGGTGCTGTTCGACTTGACACCGAAGCAATTACTGACCATCGTGGGCGACCGCTTCTCGCCGTCGTACCGCAGGCAACTCCAGAAGTACCGCTACGGGCCGGGTATCTTTAAAATCGACTGGGCACTGGACGGACCCATTCCGTTCACTAACCCCGACTGCAACCGGGCAGGGACGCTCCATATTGGCGGCACCTTCGACGAAATTGCCCAATCGGAACAGGACGCCGTGGACGGAAGAATTTCGGAAAGGCCGTTTGTCCTACTGGCCCAGCCTGGCCGGTTCGACCCTACCCGCGCCCCCGCTGGCAAACACACCGCCTGGGCCTATTGCCACGTACCCAACGGCTCTACGGTGGATATGACCGACCGTATTGAACGGCAAATTGAGCGGTTTGCGCCCGGCTTTCGCGATCTGATACTGGCCCGTGCCACCATGAACACGGCGCAAATTGAAGCCTGGAATCCCAACTACGTGGGGGGCGACATTGGCGGGGGCAGTACCGACTGGCAGCAGTTGTTTACCCGCCCTACCCTGAGCCTGACACCCTACCGAACGTCTGACCCGGCGTTGTTTATCTGCTCATCTGCTACGCCCCCCGGCGCGGGGGTTCACGGTCTGAGTGGTTTCTATGCGGCCAAAACTGCTTTACAGGATCAGTTTGGCAGGAGCGTAACAGATTTATAGGCGGGCTTCATGGCGCGGGCGGAAACGGATTCTCATTCTTACTCCCCGGCGGGTTGAGCGTAACCACTTCTTTCAGCAGGCCAGACCGCAAATCCAGCACCCAGCCGTGCAGACTCGGCATCTGGTGGCTGGCCCACATCCGGCGCACACTGTCGGTTGCGGCCAGGTTCATAATCTGTTCCTGCACATTGAGTTCTACCAGGCGGTCAAACCGGGCGTGATCGTCCGTAATTGCGTCCAGTTCGTGCTGATATTTGGCTTGCACAACCCGGATATGGTCCAGCCACTGATCAATCAGCCCCAGTTTTTTATTAGCCATTGCGGCCTTTACTCCGCCACACTCGTAATGGCCGCATACAATCACATGCCGTACCTTTAAAACCTCCACAGCGTACTGCACCACGCTCAGGATGTTCAGATCATCGGCAATAACCATGTTGGCAATATTGCGGTGTACAAACATTTCGCCTACGTCGGTGCCGGTTATTTCGTTAGCGGGCACGCGGCTGTCGGAGCAGCCAATCCAGAGAAAATCAGGATTTTGGTCAGCAGAGAGGGCATCAAAGTATTTATTGTCGAGTTCAAGTTTATCCTGAACCCAGGCTTTATTGTACAGTAATAGTTTTTCGGACGGTTGCATGATCGGTATGGGTGAGAGTCTTTTTACGCTCGGTTACGTCGCGAAGTTCATAGCTGATGCCAAGGTTACGGGCCGTCTGGCTAAAATCAGTCACCAGTTGATAGATATCATGGTCAATGAATGTTGCGTAGCGGCCATCGACCAGTACCGAATCGCCGGGCTGGAGTTTTCGGAGGGTCTCCTTGAGTTTGGCTTTATTAGGAAAATACATGTCCTTCTGAAACTTAATCAGCACGTTGTTACCGTCTCGTATAACCCGAAATGACGACTGGGCGTTGGTATACAAAACAAAGATGTAGCCCACAACCAGCCCCACCGTTAAGCCAATCAGCAGGTTAGTGAATACGATACCCAGCACGGTAGTGATAAACGGAATGAACTGACTCCAGCCTTCGCGGTAAATCCGGGCAAACACCGACGGACTCGCCAGCCGATAGCCAATCACGATCAGCAACGCAGCCAGACACGCCAGCGGAATACTATTGATGATGGCAGCCCCAAACAGCAACGACCCCAATAGCAGAAATCCCTGCAACATGGTGGCCATACGCGATTTGCCTCCACTAAAGATGTTGGTAGAGGTTCGAACGGCCACCGCCGTAACGGGCAGACCGCCTAACAGACCCGACAGCATATTGCCTACACCCTGCGCAATCAGTTCTTTGTTGGTCGATGAAACGCGCCGGAGCGAATCTCCCCGATCGGCGGCTTCAATGGTAATGAGTGCTTCCAGGCTGGCCACAACGACCAGCGTTGCCGCCAGCGCATAGATATGAAGATCGCCAATGCGGCTGAAATCAGGAAAAAGCAGGATGGAGTCAAGACCATTTTCTGCCGATAGAATGGGAATGTTAACCATATGCGCATCGGAATTGCCGAGGTACCAGTCCGGCATATACACCCGAAAAAGCTGGTTTAGCCCCACACCAATCAGGACGGCCACGAGGGCTGAAGGCAGTGTCCTAAAAAATTCGATGCCTTTATCTGCCTGCCTACGCCACAAAATAAGCACACCCAGCGATACAAGACTGATGAATAAGGCCCCGGAATTAGCCGATACTATGGCCCGGTAAATTTCAGACAGCGTATTCTCACCATTGGCCAGCGAACCAAACTCAAAGTCGCCCATATAAAAGCGGTCACTTCCCAGCGCGAGTGGAATCTGTTTCAGCACGATGACCAGGCCAATACCTACCAGCATACCACTAACAACTGAGTTGGGAACGAAACTGCTCACCCAGCCCACCCTGAACACGCCCAGCAGAACCTGAATGAGACCCGCCAGTACAACCACCAGCAGAAACGCCTGGTATGATCCTGCCGTACCAATCGACTCGGCCACTATTACGGCCAAACCAGCGGCAGGGCCCGTCACGCTGATCTCCGACCCCGATAATAGACCCACCACAATCCCACCAATAATACCCGCCACCAGACCAGCCAGCAGGGGCGCGCCCGATGCCAGCGCCACGCCCAGACAAAGCGGAAGCGAGACCAAAAAAACGGACAGACCGGCGGTTAAATCAGCGGATATATACGTAGTTTGGTAGGGAAATAATTTTCTAAGGGGATTAGGCGACGCCATAAAAGCCTTAATTTATTTTGAAGTTCCGGGATCGTTTTGCCTAACAGTCAAATCCAATTGGCCGTTCCTGCGAATTACCGACTAAAGTTAGGCACATTCAAGCCTGGAGAAGATATTGTTTTCGTACCCGAAATGACCAATCTCCGTTCCTTTTGCAGGCTACACCACTTGTAGAGCTTAATTGCCGACTAATTTTTGGTACAAAATCCAGAAGGCTTCAGCGGCCTTAGTCCAGGTAAACTCGCTGGCCCGCCGAAGCTGCCGCTCCTGCCGCAGGGTA
>JACMPG010000135.1 GCA_014377625.1 Spirosoma sp. | reverse complement strand
TGGCACGGAGGCCACATAAAGTTCTGGTCCCGGGTTTCTCTCGGCACGTTGCTTGTTGAGGGCGGTTTTGACTTTATCGACTTTCAGGGCGCGGGCCGATTCCGGCACTTCTGGAAGAGCATGATTCTGGTTGGCAGAAAATTAACGTGACAGGGCTTTCATCTGAAACTACCCCACCCCAACAGGGAGAGGTTGGGGTAGTTTGAAAAAGCATGAAAGTTTCTTACAAGACTACCACCAACCCGATTCTCTCTTTACCTACAGTGGAATATGCACTCCACCCTGCCCGACCAGAAGCGTGAGTACATTAGCCTGATACGTGTAGAGTATTGATAAAGGACTTACTACAACTATTTATTCACTTTTTTTGCCGGATATACGCGTTGACGTTTTCTTCCAGAACAGACAGCGGCACGGCTCCATTGGCTAAGACGACCCGGTGAAATTGCTTGAGATCGAATTTGGGACCGAGGGCCTGCTTTGCTTTTTCGCGCAGGGCCAGAATCTTCATCATCCCGACCGAGGATGCAGGTCTTGGTCATGAGTACTGGATAGATTGTGGAAGAATGGTCAGGCATCAGTTATTTTTTTGCGGGAACGGCCGCCATGAGCAGCGCATAAGCTTTGTTTAAGGCCACACCGCCTGCCTGCTGACCTTTGTAGTGACCCAGCCGAACAATCACTAAGTCGTGCGAGGGAATCATGGTTACAGATTGACCGCCAGCCCCCAGCATCATGTAGGCTTCTTTCGGAATGGGTAGCCGGCCATCGCCGTTGATCCAGAACAGCCCACCGTATATCGGTCGTCCGTCGGCTACCCAGGGTTCGGCCAGCGTACTCACAAACCGGGTAAAGCCCTCGGGCAAAATCCGCTCGCCATTCCAGATGCCGTCCTGCAAATACAGATTACCCAGCCGCGCCCAGTCCCGGCCCGACGCAAACTCGTAGCCCTGCGTCAGAAAATTGCCGGACGGGTCGGCCTCCATCACCATCGTCCGGACGCCGATTTTATCGAACAAGGCCCGCTGCGGAAAGGTATGATACACCTCGCCCAGCTTTTCGATGCCCAGCCGGTTGAGGTAATTGGTCAGCACGGGGTCGGAGTTACGGTAACGGCCTACGGTGTTGGGAAGCCACTGCTGCGGCAGACTGGCCGCATACGCAAACGAGTTACCGGCATCGGTATACAGGTACAAATGGTCAGGGTAGCCAAGCGCCGGATCGAAATCGGGGTCCTGCGGGGCGCGGCAGTAGATACCACTCGACATATGCATGATGTCTTTGATTCGTATTTTGGCCCGGGCGTCGCCTGTACCCTGCCACTCTGGAATGGGAGCCGGCTGGTCGAGGGTATAAACGCCCTTGCCCATCAGGATACCGAGAATAGTAGCCGATAAACTTTTACCCATCGACCAGCTTTCGAGGGGGGTATCTTTGGTGATACCGTCGCCGTAGCGTTCGGCAATAATGCGGCCTTTGTAGGTCACGACAAAAGCCGCCGTCTGGGCATCCGCCGACCCAAACGCGGCATTGATTGCCTGCTCCACCCTGGTCCCGTCAACCTCGGCAGGCAGGGGGCTGGCTGGCAGAACATCGCCCATGGGCCAGGGCGTTATGGCCGCGTCGGGCAGGTTGCGGGTGACCTTTACGGGTGTGTAATAGAGCGACGTACGCCCTTCCGGCAGGGTAACGCAACCCTGATCACCCGTGTAGATGGCCGTTCGGGTAACACCGTCGGGCAGCGTAATCGACACCGTTTTTTGGTCGTAGTCAATAACGGGTTTGCCAACCTTCGACCGCTCTTGGTAGGGGCTGGTGAAATAGCCCACGTTTTCGGCTGCGAAGTCGGGTTTGAGTCCGGTAATGAACACCGCCGAGCACATAATTTTAGCGTAGCCCGACGTGTGGTGCGACAGCGCATCGCCGGGTGGCGCTTTGTAAGACGTCTTGAGCTGGAGCGGAGCCGCCCGGGCAATCAGCTTGCTGCGTAAATCCTGCGCCTGACCCGTCAGACCGAGTAGGAGGACACCGATACTAAGAGAGGATATTGTTCGCATCTTGTGGGAGAATTGGTTTTCCCTAAAAGTAGCGGAATGAGCCACCTTTCCTGTGATAAATTAAAAATGGTGTGGATAGAATGAGCCGTTTGGCTGCGTCAAAGGTCACCAGCCGTAGACAGATGCGCTGTCTGATTTGGGTCATATTCTACCAGTTTGGGGACATTTGGGGCTTAAAAACAAAAAAACGCCCGATTTAGGCGCTTTTGATGAAGGCAACGATCAGTCCCTGTTCGTTCAACTACGTCTGGCCAGACTGGCAATGAACCCGGTTGGCGTTTGCTGGTAGAACTCCCTGAAAACCGCGCTGAAGTGAGACAGGGTATTGAACCCTACCCGGTCGGCAGTTTCGGCGACGGTATAGCCCGCCTTCATCAACTCGGCGGCCTGGCGCAGACGGTACTGACGGATCAGATCAGCAGGCCCCAATTGAATGAGGCTCTGCAATTTCCGATACAGCGTTTTGCGGCTTATGGCTAACTGGTCGGCCAGCCAGTCCACACTAATCGTGGGATCATCCAGATGCTGCTCCAGCAGGGCATAAATCCTCAGCAGAAACGGGTCTATACTGAAGACTAAACCAGCATTCGGTGAAATGAATGGCGAATCCAGGGGAATACCCGGCCGGTACGCTGGTGCGGTAAATTCGCCGGGTGAATCTGCGCCCGGCAGGGTAAACTGCTTTCGGTAATGGTCGCCTAATTTCTGCTGGCGGGTAACCAGGTTATGGAGCCGCAGCGTCAGCTCGTCGATACTGAAGGGCTTGGACAGATACTCATCGGCTCCCTGCTGCAAGCCTTCGATGCGGCTGGACTGGGCCGCTTTGGCCGTCAGCATCACTACCGCGATATGATCCGTATCGGGGTGGCTTTTGATGCGTCGGGTCAGTTCGTACCCATCCATGCGGGGCATCATCACATCGGTAATGACAATATCGGGCAGTTCGGCCTGAGTCATTTCCCAGCCCACCTGCCCGTCTTCTGACTTCATGATGTGATAAGAAGCCCCTAATTCACCGACCAGAAACTCCCGCAATTCGTCGTTGTCTTCTACCAGCAACAGACGGGGCAACGGCTTTTCATCTATCGACGGTGTAATAACTGAACTGGCAATCAGGGAAGCTATCGGGTCGCCAATCATCGTTGGCAAGCCAGACGAGATTACACGGCGGGCATTGACGTTAGTAGATAGCGGGTAGACCGGCAGCGTCAGCCGGAACGTTGTACCCACGCCCAGTTCACTCTCTACCGCAACCGTACCACCCATTAACTGGGTCAGTTCTTTCACCAGTGCCAGGCCAATGCCGGTGCCTTCATAGACCCGGGTCGAAGTGGTGTCGGCCTGGTAGAAACGGTCGAAGATATAAGGCAGCTTTTCCGGTGCAATCCCAATTCCGGAATCAGCGATTTGCAGGCTTACGTCCGTCATGCCATCGGTTCCCCAAACGGGCGTGATCCTGAACGTAATGGTGCCACCGACGTGGGTAAACTTCAACGAATTGAAGAGAATATTGGTTAGAATCTTCTCCCACTTGTCAGCATCGAAGCCGTACGATTGCGGAGGAAAAGGGGCTGCCTGATAGGTTAGCGTAATCCCTTTCTGTTCGACCGACCGTCGGAACAGGTCCACGATCTGAGCAACAAAATCAGGTATATCTCCCTGACGCAGGGAAGGGGCCATCTGGTTACTGTCGAGCCGGAAGAGGTCGAGCAACTGATTAACGAGCCGCAACAGGTACCCGGCGTTACGCTCCACCATGGCCAGCGTAGGCCGGTCGAAGCGACTTTCCTGAAGGAGTTTCCTGACGGGGCCGAGAATCAGCGATAGCGGGGTACGAAACTCGTGGGTGACGTTAGCCACAAAGCGTGATTGCACCGCATTGAGTTCGCGAAGCTCGCTGGCCTGCCGGTGGAGTTCGTAGGTGCGCTCGGCTACCAGCACTTCCAGTTGTTCATTCTGCCGGGATAACAATTCCTGCCGTTCCAGTTGCTGGGCCAGGTTTCGGGCCGACAGCGTTTCCACTTCCTGTAGCCGAACGATCAATTGCCGGTTTATCCAGCCATGTTCCGAGGCAAGGAGCAACGACAGCGTGAGCGGGAAACACAGAAAACAGGCCAGGTAAAAGGCATGAAAAAGCCATTCATGGTCATAGATAGGAATACGTACCGATAACAGCACGTAGTATATCGTCCACAACCCCAGGTTGGTGAAGGCACAAACGGTTACCACATATGCGCCGGGCAACCCACGCCGAACCGCTACCAGCGAGAGACGGAGCAATTCCAGCGGCAGGAAATAATCGATGGGAATGGATAACCAGTGAAGATCGGTCGGCAGCGGCATCAGTTTGAGAAAAATACTGCCCATCGCCAGCCAGAAGAGCGTACCCCTGCGAAAACGGAACAGGCTGTAAAACGTAAGTAGCACCAGACCCGGCACCAGCACGTCGGCCCGAATGCCGTAATAAATCAGCATCCGCAGGCTTAGTGAATGCGTTAAACCGCTGGCTACTCTGGCCATCAGGGTAATGCCCAACAGCAGGTACATCCCGGCCGCAAAAAGGTTTGTACGCTGCGTGAAATGGGCAAAAAACAAGCTCAAGTGCAGAATGAACAGGATAAACGCGATACCCAACCGGAAGGCATCCAGGTAAAGAGCCTGCAAATCAACTGGTTTTATGGCCGGAATCGCTGTTGCGGGAAATACCCAGAACTGGAGGGCCGACTCATCCCATCCAGAATTTTTCAGCTTATAAAGCATACCCGGCTGGCTGGCAACCCGGATGGCCAGTATATGATCGGACGAGGGGCGAAGGGGCAGATTGAAGGCCGCTACGGGGTTGTAGACCCGTACCTGACCAGGCATCGCACTGACAGTACCAAAGCGATACAGTAACCTGCCATCGAGGTACATTTCTGACGCCACCGACTGAAACACCTTGATCATCAGCGGAGGCAGTTCGGGTCCGGTGTGTATATGGAGCCGAAACCAGGCTATGCCAGCCTGCTGTAGCTGTGGCAACTCCCGAAGGTCTTTGGCCGGGTCAATAGATTGCCACCGACTATCATCCAGTTGCGGACTGGCTCCGTAGAGAACATCGCCGGGCTGGAATCGCCACCCTTTGTTGAGCAGCAACCCATCGTCCGGTATAAGCATCAGCGAAACAGTGGAGGTTGGCTGCCGGGCGCAGGCCGTTGGTAGCCCCTGCATTAACAACAAACTAAATAGCAGTAACCTTAGCGGGTAGATTGGCCAGTTCCAGTAGAATAGCATTCGGTGTAAACAGGCTAAGTAGTCCATTGGGTAACCTCAGGAGTGATAACGGCGGGGATCATAGGTGAATGGTTTTTACCCGTAAGTGTGGAGTAAAGCGGCTAACCAACATAGCACAGTCAGGAATTATATGACCGAAGCAACGTAATGTACTTTATATAAGCCGTAACTCATCTGATACCAAGAAAATAAGCGTACGATCTGCAGCCATAAGGTAACAAGCACAGAGGATCGAAGCCCGTCAAAACACATACCGCTAGCTAAAAATAAAGTAATCTAACGTGAACTATGAGATTATTGAACTGAAAAAAGTGCCTTAGAAACGCATACGAGCCGAAATTGGTAGTTTTGGGTGCTAACCAAACAAAACCAACCAATCACAAACTCGTATGCTGACCGAAATTTACTGCGACGTCGA
>JACMPG010000134.1 GCA_014377625.1 Spirosoma sp. | reverse complement strand
TAATTTTCGTCGGATGTATTCGAGTGGCTGGCGATGCATGGCTCGTTTCCACTCGATTAAATCCAGACCGCATTTCTGAAAAGCTGGTTGTAAGGAGTTCATTGTCAAAAATAACTTTTTTCACCCGAAAGGGAATAACACAAGATTAGTTATAAAAACACCTCCCGGAAAAGTGCAATCGAGCGATTCGGTTTAGCGCAGACTGAATTTTCGTTTAGTGTAATACTTATCCTCAAACTATTCCGGGCTTTTATAGCCCGCGACGGGTACTTACGAACCGCACAGGTGGCACTTCCGATTGTAATAGCATTCGATATATTCAAAAACTTCCGGGCATCTTCAAGAGGTTGGTCCTGACATCGGCATCGTATTTACGCCGGGCTTTGTGGTATATTCAGGCTGGCAATGGCTTTACAGCAGAGGTAAATCCAATAGGTCATGATCAAGCTTGTTAACAGACGCAACCGTGTACGCGCCTGTACTGCAGCGTTTACAGTAGCTTATTTTCTGACAACATGGTCCGGTTTGGCGCAGTCGACCGGGAGTAACCAATCGACCCGCCTATGGTATCGGCAACCGGCCAACTACTTCGAGGAAAGTCTGGCCCTCGGCAATGGTACACAGGGGGCGTGTGTTTTTGGGGGAGTAATGTCCGACAGTATCTTTCTCAATGATGCTACGCTATGGTCGGGCGAGCCGATTAATCCCAACAGTATCAACCCCAACGCCCATACACACTTGGCTGCGCTGCGGGCGGCACTGAAAAACGAAAACTATAAGCAGGCCGATTCGCTGAACCGAACCATGCAGGGGCGATTCTCTGAATCTTACGCTCCTTTGGGAACGCTGCACATTGATGTTAAGCACGGGGGGCAGGCAGAAACGTATTACCGCGAACTCGACCTCACCAATGCCGTTTCCACAACCCGGTATACGGTAAATGGGGTGACGTTTACCCGTGAATACTTCGTCTCGCAACCCGATCATATCATGGTTATCCGCCTGAAAAGCAGCCGGGCGGGTGCACTGTCGTTTGCATTGCGATTCAGTAGTCTGCTCCGAACTAAAACCTCGGTACTTGACAAAACCCTGACTGTTGGTGGCTACGCGCCCATTCATACCGAACCCAGCTACCGGGGTAATCGACCCAACCCCGTTGTGTTCGACCCCGCCCGGGGAACCCGCTTCACCACCCTGGCCCGCATCCTACCTACCGGGGGGCAGGTCGTACTGAACGATAGTACCCTCGGCGTTGAGGGGGCTACCGAAGCCGTTGTTCTGGTGTCGATAGCGACGAGTTTTAATGGCTACGATAAAAATCCAGCCACCGAAGGACTTCCCGACCAGCAGCTTGCTACCGAACGGCTGGACAAAGCCATGACCAGGTCTTATGCCCAGCTACTTGATGCGCACCAGACCGACTACCGGTCGTTTTTTGACCGGGTTCGTCTGAATCTGGGCCGGAGCAACGCGCCCGAACTGCCCACCGACGAGCGACTGAAACGCTATGCCAGCGGGCAGGAAGACAAAAACCTGGAAACGCTGTATTTTAATTTCGGACGGTATCTGCTCATCAGCAGTTCACGGACACCATCTGTACCGGCCAATTTGCAGGGCATCTGGAATCCCTACATACGCCCGCCCTGGAGTAGCAATTACACGACAAACATCAATGTCGAAGAAAATTACTGGCCCGCCGAAAACACTAACCTCTCGGAGATGCACCGGCCATTACTTTCGTTCATCAGTAAACTGGCCAAAACAGGGGCTGTTACGGCCCGAAACTTCTACGGTGCAGGCGGCTGGACAGGCGGCCATAATTCCGATATATGGGCCATGACTAATCCCGTTGGCGACTTTGGGCAGGGCGACCCCAACTGGGCCAACTGGAACATGGGGGGCGCCTGGCTCAGTACGCACTTGTGGGAACATTATACCTTCACTAAGGACAAGGCTTTTCTAAAAAACGAAGCATACCCGGTTTTGAAAGGAGCCGCCCGGTTTTGTCTCGACTGGCTTGTTACGGATAAAAACGGTGACCTCATCACATCGCCGTCTACCTCGCCCGAAAATCTATTTTTTACCCCCAATGGCTATAAAGGCGCTACACTATACGGCGGTACTGCCGACCTGGCCATGATTCGTGAATGCTTTACCCAGACCCTGCGGGCGGCTCAAATACTAAATCTCGATGCTGCCTTTCGGCAGGAGTTAACCGGCGCGCTGGCCCGGTTGCATCCGTATCAGATCGGGAAAGTGGGTAATTTGCAGGAATGGTATTACGACTGGACCGACGTTGAACCCCAGCACCGGCATCAGTCGCACCTGTTTGGACTGTATCCGGGCCACCAGATTCGTCCCGACCTGACGCTCGATCTGGCGCGGGCCTGCGCGAAAACGCTGGAAATTAAGGGCGACGAGTCAACGGGCTGGTCGAAGGGCTGGCGTATTAACCTCTGGGCACGGCTATGGAACGGCAACCACGCCTACAAAATGTACCGCGAACTGCTGCATTTTGTGTTGCCAGATGGGGTTAAAACTAACTATGCGCGGGGTGGAGGTACTTACCCCAACCTATTCGATGCTCACCCGCCGTTTCAGATCGACGGTAACCTGGGCGGAACGGCAGCCGTAGCCGAGATGCTGGTGCAGTCAACCGAAAAGGAGATTTGGCTTTTGCCCGCCCTGCCCGACGCCTGGCCAGGCGGGTCGGTACAGGGCCTGCGGGCGCGGGGTGGCTTCGGGGTAGCAATGACGTGGGCCGGTGGCCACCTTAAAACGGTCACTATTGACTCGAAAACCGGTGGCAGAACGGAGCTTATCAGCGGTGGAAAACACCGGACTATCACCCTAAAACCAACGCAAAAAATTACACTTAGCTGGTGATTCGGCACGTGTGGCAATTCACCAGACAGTATAGTTGATGAACAACCCTGAAGCTTGACACCCGCTCATCCCAAACTGAAAACCGCCACGACAGACCGTCTTTTTCGGGTATCGGACAAACAGTCAACGGTTTTCAGGGCAGGATAAAGTCTTAGTTCAGCTTTTCAAAAAGTGAGATGCCCAGCTACTTCTCAGGAAGAGCCGGGCATCGCACTTTTTAGTTATACACATCTTTTTGAACCAGCATCGCAACGGTAAACTGTTTGCTCCACAATGGCAGACCACTCGCACTGCTTGAATCAGTACTTGTTGATAATCGAGTCAGGCAGAACCTGCACGTCGATTTTGGTGGCTTTCATCAGGGCCGCGCGGTTGTTCTGACCGTCTACATAGGCAGGGTTTACAACCATCGAGCGGTTATAATAGTACGAGGCCAGTTGCAGCTTTTGCGGGTTATTTTCGGCAAAGCCCTCGCCCTGGTAAATCACGCCGAGGTTGTTGTAGGCCGGGGCGTAGGCGTTGGCCGCGCGGATGGTCTGTTTGTAATAGTATTTGGCCGAATCGACGTTGGGCGTGATTTTCTGGAATACGTAGGCCATCGAGAAATACGCTTCGCCGAAGTTGGGGTAGATGCGCGTCGATTCCTGCAAGTGGTCCAACGCCCAGCGACCGTGCTTGTTGGCGTGCGCCAGGTTGGTATCAATCAACGCCTGACCTTTCTTCACCTGTTCGAGGGATGGTTTGGGTTTGATGCCATTCACGGCGTTGGCAATGGAATCGGCTTTGGCGCGGTCTTTCAGGCCCTTCTCGATCCACTCATTGGCCACGTGCCGCTGCACCTGACAGCTTGTGGGGGCATACGGCAGAGCCGAGTTGAAGAGGACAAAATTATTTTCCCAGTCGGGGTTGCGCTCAATGGTTTTGAACGAGTACAACCCGGCCACTACGGCCATCAGCCCCAGCAACGGCGCGTAGCGGACCAGCATTGGCCTGGTTGACTCGGCGGTGTCTCGTACGAGCAGTTTCTGCGCGGCCCAGACCAGCACGAACGCGAAGCCCATGACGGCAGCGTAGGTAAAACGTTCGGCGAAGATGCCACCCCGCAACCAGATGAAGCCCAGCCCCGGTGCCATCGTAACGAAGAACCAGAAAATACCGAAGCCCCACAGTGTCCGTTTCACGAACCCGCGCCAGGCCAGCACCACCAGCCCAATCAAGGAGAAAAAGCCAGCCCAGGTCATCCAGTCACCCTTGCTACCCGACGGTATGACGTTGAACGAATAGTCATAGACCAGCGGATGGGGCCAGGCTAACAGCCGGATGTAATACATCAAAAACTTAAACGTGGTAGACTTTTCGGTTTGCAGCAGCTTGTACGGGTAGTTGGCCCAATCGACCGGCGGGGTACCGCTTAGCGTGCCAATCATCTTCTGCTTCTGGTAGAAAAACAGGGCGGCCACAATCAGGAACGGCCACAGGCTGATGAGCGAATTCCAGACGTTTCGACGGGCAAACCAGTACTGCATAGCCGGAATCAGAGCCAGACTCACGATAGACGACTCTTTGGAGAGAAACGCAAAATACAGCGATGCACAGGCCAGACCGAGCCAGCTTGTGGAAAGGGCCGCCATAATGATGACACCAAGCACCCCGCCCGCCGTGCTGCCCAGTGTATTTACCATCAGACTGCTGCCAATGACCCAGCCCGCCACAATGGAGAACAGACCCATGATGCCGCCCAGCGGAAAGTCGATAGCCGGACCTTTGACCCAGAACCGTTCGGAAGCTTCGAGGTGCTTCCAGTAGGCCAGCAGCATCAGGCCGATGAACAGGAAACTCAGAATTTCGTCGCGGCCCTTGATGTTAGCTACAATCTCGGTATGAATCGGGTGCGCAATGAACACCAGCCCAATCAGGAACGCGATGATAGTTTGGCCGTTCAGCCACTTTTGCAGCAAAACACCAATAACCAAACCCGTGAGCGCATACAGGGCCGCATTGATGATGTGGCTGATGTGTGGATCGCCCTTAAAAAATTCCTGCTCCATCGCGAACGTAATCAGCGATAGCGGGCGGTAATAGCCCAGGGAGATATTGCTGAAGTGCCAGAACTCGGTGCGCATCAGGTCAGGTAAACCCGCCAGTCCTTTTTTCACGAACAGATTCTGCCCAATGGCGGCAATGTCATCCAGCGCGAACTGATGACCGAAGGTATTGACGTACAGTAGCCCACCCAGCAGGGCCAGCACTACAGGTGGCCACCAGGCCACGGGCCGTTTACTGATAGGCAAGTCAGAAGCATTGGTCTCGGTAGAGCGTACCGTGGTTGCCCGGGGCGTAGTTGAACGGATTAACGCCGGCTGGGGCGGGGTTTTTACCGCCGACGGGATGGGTTTAGCCGGGATGGGCGTGCGTTCGGCAGGGATTGGTCCTGCCTCTCGTGGCCCGACCGAGCGCGGTCCGGATGGATACTTTTTCTTTGCCATAACAGTGGGTTGCTGTCGTTGTTTTAGGTCACTAAGAAGGTTTCTGCTAATTTCAGGAACCCGTTACGTTATATACTGGTAAAGTTCAGCAAGATTGTCAGTAAAATCAATTCGGATGAGACAACAACTCAAAACTATCACGTTGGCGGCTGTACTGCTGCTGTCTTTCGATGCCTGCCGAACCATTCCCATTGCCGCGTCAAGAACGGTAGCCATCGACATGCCCCGCGCCGATAATATGGCTCTCGGCAATCCCAGTAACGCGTCGGCCAACACGCCCGACAATTATCTGCTCGTTAAGCCGCAGTACACCATTTCATACAGCCGCAGCCGGGGTATTGCTAACTGGGTAAGCTGGCACCTGAACCAGTCCTGGAAAGGCGACGCCCGCCGGGTCGATGCCTTCCGGCCTGACCCGGCTCTGCCTTCGGACTGGTATGCCCGCACCGGCGGACCGGCCCGCACCGGCGACTACACCAATACGGGCTTTGACCGGGGCCATCTTTGTCCCTCCGACGACCGCGACGCTAACGCCGGCGATAATGCCGCTACGTTTCTCCTAACCAACATCGTGCCACAAGCCCCGCGCCACAACCGCGAAGTCTGGAAAAACCTCGAAGAATACGAGCGTCAGCTTATCAACGACGGTAGCGACGTGTATATCATTGCCGGTACCAGCGGCACGGGCGGCAACGGGCAAAACGGGTACGCCACGACCCTCGCCAACGGGAAACTAACCGTTCCGGCCACGCTCTACAAGATTATCGTGGTAGTACCACGCGGCTCCGGCGATACGTTCCAGCTTACGCCCAACACCCGAATCATTGCCGTAAACATACCAAATGTACAAACGGCGGCCGATAAACCCTGGCGGGCGTATCTGACCACCGTTGATGCGCTGGAACAGCTAACTGGTTATGATTTCCTGTCCAATATCCCCACCGACCTCCAGCAGCTTATCGAATCGCGGGTGGATGGCAACAACTCCTGATTAGGCCAGCACTGCTTCGGCGGGTACGGCCTGCCGGAACGGAATACGCCGGGTACGGTAGCGAAGCAGGGCTTCGGCATCGGCCTGATTAGCAAAGGTGGTGCCGTCGAGGTTAACCATGCTGGCGGCTAAGCGGTCATAGCGGCCCCGCATAAGCAGAGAAAAGACTTGCAGAAAGTCCAGCCCGTCGAAGATGACAGCTTGGTTCTGGGCGTATTTATCGATAGTCTTTTTGAAGAACGTGGGGTGTTCGGTCCAGTGCATAGCGGGCCGAATGTGATGACTGATGTGATAGCCATCGTTCCAGCACTTCTTGTTGTAGTTGACATTGATGCAGGTAATGCTGTTTTTATAGGCATTGCCGGGGTCTTCGGCATCAACAAAGGCGTGTTGCGTCCAGTTGCCGAGCATGGCAATCAGACGGTAAATCACCATCGGGAACAGGAACGCCAGCACCGTAGCCGACCAGTTCACAAACAGCAGTACGATACAGATACCGAAGAAGATAACTTCACCAATAAATGCCCGCTGCGCCAGTTTAGGCCGGTTTTTCATGCGCAGATAGGCCAGCAGGTCATACACGCCCCGCACAAAGAACTGCCCGAAGTACGCCAGAAAACTCCGAAAGCTATCGCGCTGAAACGTCATGGTGCTGCTGTGATCGTCTTCGAGATTGTTTTCGGGGTGGTGCATCCCAATGTGGTGGCTGTAATACGTTTCGGGCGTGTGGCCAAAGAACGGAGCCAGCACCCAGGGAATATATTTGTTCATCCAGTCATATTCAGGCTTGAAAAACTGCCGGTGACTGGTGCAGTGCAACATCAGACCAAACGGCCCTTTGAACATGAAGTTACTAATGTACAGATGCACAGCAGCGGCTGCCCACCACCAACCACTAAACAGGGGCAGAAAAAACAACGATATCGCCAGAGGCAAAAGCGTAAACGTGATTTGTAAGGAGAGATAGATGAACGGCAGGTCGCGCTCGTCTTTGATGTACCGGAGAAAAAAGCGGTCGAATTGATTGTAGGAACGGCCGGTAAAAACCGGATCATTGATAACACCCAGGGTTTTCATGCAGGATAAGTCGGGGTAAAAACGTTACGGTAAAAAAACAACCGGGTGGTTCCAACTAAATCGGGAGTCATGACAGTGGCCCGGACGTTCGCACAATAATAACAAAAAAACGGCAAATAAATTTGCTGTTGTCTTTTCCCAGCCAGTTACCTGTGTGTATGATTTTATAGATACACCCGCAACATACCGTTTAATAAATACTACTTAGTCTATCTAACCAAATATGTGTGATTAGTAATCAAGGCATGTAGTGTATGTGAAAGAAAATAACTATGAATTAGCATCAATCCTGGCCATGATTAAATGAAAGATACAGGTTTATCCTTAGTTTTGTCATAACAGATGGTCTGTTAAACTAACCCAAAAGTTTGTATGCAAAATAGTCTCCTCTCGTACGTTACGCTGCTCTTATGTTTGTCGTTCGGCGTTACCAAAGCTCAGCAAACAGCCGCTGATTTTTTTACTGAAGGTATTACAAAAAGCAACGCTAAAGACTACCCCGGTGCGTTGCAGGCGTTTACGGCCTCCATTATTCTGAACCCCGAAAACGCAGCCAGTTATTACAACCGAGCCCTGACCAAAAGCAGTCTCAATGATCTGCTGGGCGCCAATCTGGACCTCGACCGGGCCATTGACCTAAACCCAGGCGATGCCAATGCCTACCTGTACCGGGGCATTAACCGCACTAAACAGGAAGACCTACGCGGAGCCATGCAGGATTTTAACCGGGCCATTGAACTTAGCCCCAATGATGCCCTGCTGTACTATCAGCGTGGGCAATGCCGGTTACGCAGTGGATACACCAACAGCGCCCTCAGCGATTTCAACAAAGCCATTACCCTAGCACCCACCGATGCCAACATTCTGACCGCACGGGCAGACTGTGAAATGCAGCTGGCTGATTATAAAGGCGCTATGACTGATTATGGCAAAGCACTCGAAAAATCGCCCAACAGAACCCAGGCCATTGCCGGTCGTGGCTACGCCCGCTTTAAATTAGACGATCCCAAAGGAGCTATCATTGACTTTAACCGGGCTATCGAACTCAGTAAAGATGATGCCGAATTATATTACCGGCGCGGCCTGATCAAAACCCGGCTGGCCGAGTACGCCAACGCTGTTATCGACTTCGACAAAACCATCTCACTCGTTCCCGATCATTACAAAGCGTTTTTTACGCGCGGGTTCTGTAAAAGCCGATTAGACAACAGCAAACAGGCCATTGTTGATATTGACAAATCCATCGATATAGGCAGTACCAAAAACCAGACTAAAGCCTACTACAGTGAGTTCATCACGACTAATACCCTTGAACTACTGGGTTCAGTAATACAAAACCGCTACCGGGTAACGGAACTTACCGACGACCGGGCCGATGCCTATTTAGTACGGGGAATTCTACGTAATGCAGCAGGCGATACCAAGCTGGCGTTGCAGGACCTAAACCGGGCGGTAGAACTCAGCCCAACCAACGCCGAGGTATATTTTGTACGGGGTGTTCTCCGCTCGTCGATGGGTGATCAGAAAGGCGCAATTATCGACTGTAACAGCACGGTCAAATTGAATGCGCGTCAGGCCGAAGCGTATTTCCTGCGTGGTGTTATTCGCTATGACCTCGGCGATGACCAGGCCTGTGCCGACCTGAGCAAGGCCGGCGAATTGGGCTATATGCAGTCGTATAAAGTTATCTCGGAGCGGTGCAACGGCCAGCGTGCAACGGCCACGGCCACGGCCAGCCGTTGATAAAATGCACAAGGTATAAAGGGTAGGGTGTAGCTGACGCGAAATAATTATGCGTCAGCTACACCCTACCCTTTTATACCCTATGCATTTTTACTTCTCTTTCATAACTTTTAAGGCAATAAGAGCCAACCCTACACCAAGCAGCGTTCCAACGGCATCGGCGAGGGCATCGTAGAGATCGTAGGAGCGGTGCAGAAATGTGGCCAGGCCCTGAATTACTTCAATACCATACCCATAGGCAATGCCCACGCCAATAACCCACCAGGTAGAGCGGCCCGTTAGCCGCCACAGAAAACCGAACAGGGCAAAAATGGCAAAATGCAGGTCTTTGTCTTTGTTAGTCAGATCAGGCAGACCATTACCGGGCAAAAGACAGCCAATTAATATGGCGATGGTCCAGCCAATGGCAGCATACAGTAAAAGACGTGATCTGGTCAGCACAGAGGTCAACGTTTCAGGCGGTTTACGGTTAACAACAAAAAAAAGACAATTAAGCTCAGCATGTATATAACATTGCGGGAGTCAATCAGCCCCCGGCCCAAGGCGCGGTACTGCTCATCGAGCGCGAAGTACGACACGTAATACCCCAACCCACCCAGTACCGACAACCCCGCCACCGCCGACAGACCTACGTACAGCAGGAAGCTGAAAAATACGCCCAGCACAAACGCTACCACCTGATTGTCGTTGAGCGACGACGCCCACAGCCCCACCCCCACAAACACACCCGCCAGCAACAGTAGCCCGATATACGAGCCAGATACGCCCGCCGAATCGATGTTACCCACCGGTGAGCCAAGCTGATACAACGATACGTAATACAGCAACGTGGGCAGCAACGTGAGCGTTACCAGCAGATAGTTTGCCAGGAACTTACCGCCCACTATCCCCCAACGGCTTACGGGTTTGGTCAGCAGCCACTCCAGCGTACCACCCCGCACCTCGTCGGCAATGGACCGCATGGTAACGGCAGGTACCAGAAACAGCATGACGTAAGGCGTAAGGTTAAAAAACGGACTGAGGTCGGCATAGCCCGTCTCGGGCAGACTCGTATCGGGAAACACCCAGAACAACAGCCCCGTAGCCGTCAGAAAAACGCCCATAATGATATAGGCAATCGGCGACGAGAAGAACTGATTGATCTCTTTTCTGAAAATAGCGAACACGGCAGGCTGGATCATAAAACCTGCAAGGTCTCCGGAAAGACTTTACAGGTTTAGCTTACTCAAAAACGTTGGTTTTCTCTTTCTTCATAATAGCAGCAATGACCAGCGAAAACAGGAAACCCATGAAAATAGAGCCGATTACGCCGAAGATGAATAACAGGCCGGGGCTTTGAAACATCTCGATAATCTTCATCTGCGCGTCAATCTGCTCGTCTGGCAAACCACTCTCTTCCAGCTTGTCACGGGTTGTTTCCACCATACGTTCCATAACGCCCGTATCGATTACGGTGGTGTAAAACACCGAGAACAAACTCGACAGCAAACCAGAAATACCCGCTGTCAGGGCACCAATGCTCAATCCCTGACCGTAGCGCATAAACCCACCATTCAGGGTACGGAATTCGCGCATGGCCATAATAAGCACGCCAATAGTGAACAGGTAGGAGATAGAACCAATACCCGTGTTACCAACAGTGTTGGTAATAAACAGAATCAGCGAAAAAACAATGGAAATAACGCCAAGAATAGCACCCCATTTCAGAGCGACGCGGGCAAGAGAGGGTTCTTCGTTCATAGTTAATCGGGGTTTGGTTTAAGGATTGAGAATGGTATAGTCCTGCTTGCGGAAAATAAGCGAAATAATCAGGACGGGCAAAACGGCCAGTGCGGTTTTCTTGGTCAGTTCGTCGGGAAGCAGGATACCGGGCTGCATGGTACTGGCTTT
>JACMPG010000133.1 GCA_014377625.1 Spirosoma sp. | reverse complement strand
CCAGCGGTGCCCGCCGGTTGCCCACGTTTCGCAGTAGCAGCCCCGCAATCTGCCCCGTTGCTCCGGCGTTGGCCAGAAGTGTACCAAACACCACGCCCAGCCCAATGACGATGCCGATGCCGCCGAGGGTTTGCCCAAACCCCGCCGATAGCTGTTTGGCCACGACGCCGGGGGGCATACCGCAAAGTAATCCCGTCAGTAACCCCACGCCCAGCAGGGCCAGAAAGGGGTTTATTTTGAACCGGATAATACTGATGAGCAGTCCCGCAATGGACGCCAGAAAAATGAAGAGGAGATAGGAACCGGGCATGGCAGGAAAATAGAGCTGAATTAACGCACGAAGCTACTACTTTCGCCAACATCATGACCGAGATCGAACCCCGCATCCGCCCGCTAACCGACGCCCTGAACCAGACGGGCCTGCTCCGAACGTTTTCGAGCTGCGAAGGCCACGTTGAACCGCACGAGCAACGGCTAACCGACCGCAACCACGCCTACGTGCAATTTGTCCCGGCTGGCGGAAAGGGTAATGAAGCCGTAGAAGCCTGGCTCGGCAGCGTACTGATTCGCTTCAAGGAAAAACACGGGTTGCTGCCCGTTACGGTGGTGGGTTATAAACGCTATACGCCCGTTGAGGACGCCATCGAGGAAACCTTCGTGCTGGAACTGCGCCCCTTCAACCGCTTCGACCCGCCCGCCCAAAAACGCGCCGATATTGATCGGGCCATTGAGCAGGTACGGGTCCTGGTTGACGCTGCGTAATGGCTAAGTTGTATTGATCAATAGGGTTATATGTGATGGGGCTGCGTAACAGCAGTGATGAAAATGAAGCTGTTCAGGATACACCTAATTACTTCGTCTTCTTTACGTCAAGAGCCTGTTGGGGGTATGCTCAATAAATTCTCGTCCATGTTGATGGCGACTCCGCTGATTTGGCGGGCGAAGGAGGTGGTGATCAGGTACGACAAGGCGTCGCTGGCCTGGTTGTAGGGCAAGCCGTCGGTGTGGATGTTGGAGATGCAGTTCCGGCGTTCGTCGGTCAGGCCGATTTGCGGGGCGAAGGTGGTGTAGATGCCCATACTCTGCGGAGACGAGAGGCCGGGACGTTCGCCGATGAATAGTGCCGTAAACCGGGCGCGGAGCAACGCCCCAATCTCATCGCCAATGGCCACGCGCCCCTGCTCCACCAGCGCGATGCCACAGCGATACCGGGCCGACAAACCCGGCAATACCCGCGTCAGCACTGCCACCGAGTGTTGGTTCACGGCCTCTGCCGACAGGCCGTCGGCCAGCACAAATACCAGATCGACCGATTGGGAACTGGCCTGTAGGCTGACGACGGAATCGGGATGCAGCCGCCGACCCAGATCGGGGCGGGTCAGGTAGGTGTTGCGATCCGGTACGCGGCTTTTCAGCACGAATACTGGCAACCGAAACGCGCCAAGCTGCGCCGTCAGCCCGGCTATGTCGAGGGGACGGACGAGGGCATCCTGGGTCCGGGCGTGGGCCAGTTTGACCGCCAGCACCTCGCGCAGGGGCAGACTGCCGCCCACGTTGCCCAGCGCAATCCGGGCGTTGGTATAGGCACTGAGAGCCGTCCATGAATCGGGCTGGACGATCGGGGGCGGGGCGTTGGGGGCGGGTTCCATAGGGGATCAGTTATGAATGACCATAGAGGACAAGAATCGTTTGGCATTGCGATTATGACCTGAGACCATCCACAATTGCCAGCACAGAATTACCCGCCGGTGACGAGTGTTTGTTTGTTGCCGATTTATCCGTAAAATTGTACTTTTTCAAGTTCGGCTTTATAACTGATCTTATGTAAAGGGAATAAACCGATATACTGTGCTTACTCAAGGCCCCTTATTTTGGCAAAGCCTCGTACAAAAATCCAATACAGACCCAGTGACAAGGGAATCAAAACAATCACATTTGCGGTGATAAACTTTACCACTAAGGCTACTACTATGGCCACCACCCAAATGCTAAATAGATACTTTGCGTAAGGAAGTTTCGACATGAGTACTGTTGTATAAGTGATTTTATGTTAGTTGGCGCGATTCAAAATCAATTTGAATCGCCAAGATTGTAGGTCTTTAGAAGCACTTCCATAGTTAGTATTTCATACGTTACGTTTAAACGTTTTGCATTCTCTTCTACCGTAGTAGAGAATCCCGCCTTCTTTCGCCGTTGATTCACTTCCCCGGGATTAGCAATAGGCCATAAGAAACACTCTGCTTTGCGGCTGGCTGTGTCCCGCAGCGGATAACAGGCAGCCTGCGTTCCATAAAGTTGGGGTTTACGTCGCTCTGTCATCAACCGATCCTCCATCATAGCCACCAGCGTGTAGGGTATTTCTTTGCTTTTTCCAGCCTTTTCAATCAGCGGGAAGTACCGGGAAATATCTTCTGAATGCTGGATAACGTACCAGGCAGCCTCGTTTGTTGGAGAGCCAACTAATTTTTTGCCAGGGTATCCATACTGCTCAATGATCTGTTTGATCCGCCTACTATTGGAGCGGTCGATCTCAGTCATTTTATCAAATATTCGTTGATCGACTTCCTGACCGGATAAACTGTGGGCCCTGGCCAGTGAATCCTTCTTCTGTGGACTATCTAAGATGTCTCTGTATACTTGATCGACCCGGTAGATGCTGTCTAATTCAACTTTCAACCGATTATTGACTTGACCATAAACACACACCGGCAATAGGAAGACCAAAATTGAGGCAGTAGAGCGAAGCATAGGTACGTAGTTCAATTGTTGTATGATCTTCTTTGTGTAAAGCTACGCAGCTATGAACCAATTCCCAAGACCCGCATCGGTGGCATGATAGCCGGTCAACATGGGTACGTAGTTCGGTCGAAATAGATCAAAACAGACCTGATTTTCTCATTTCCTGATAGTGACATCAGTGCAGGAGGTTGTGGTGGTGGTGGATGGGCAGTCGCTGGCCGGATTCGGACATGATCTCCTGACGGATGAGCCAGTTTTCAAACTCCGGGGCCGGTTTTTTCTGCAATACCCGGCGCAGATACAGCGCATCATGAAACGAGGTTGACTGGTAGTTGAGCATGATGTCGTCGCCCCCCGGCACACCCATGATGAAGTTGCAGCCGGCCACGCCCAGCAGGGTCATCAGGCTGTCCATATCGTCCTGATCGGCATCGGCGTGGTTGGTGTAGCAAACATCCATGCCCATCGGCAGGCCCATCAGTTTACCGCAGCAGTGGTCTTCCAGCGCGGCCCGGATGATCTGCTTGCCGTTGTAGAGGTACTCCGGCCCGATAAACCCCACCACTGAGTTGATCAGAAACGGGTCGAACTGTCGGGCCACCGCGTAAGCCCGCACCTCGCAGGTTTGCTGGTCCACGCCGTGATGGGCATTGGCCGACAACGCCGACCCCTGACCAGTCTCGAAATACATCACCTGATGGCCGACCGTACCGCGCTGCAAAGCCGTTGCTGCCTGATGCGCTTCGTGGAGCATACCGAGGTTGATTCCAAACGACTGGTTGGCCTGCTCGGTCCCGGTGATGGACTGAAACACCAGATCGACGGGGGCTTTGGCAATGATTTTCAACGTAGTGGTCAGGTGACTCAGCACGCAGGACTGGGTTGGGATGGCCCATTTTTCACGGATCGTATCCAGCATGTCCAGCAGCCGGGCCACCGCTACGGGGCTGTCGGTGGCGGGGTTGATCCCGATCATGGCATCGCCACAGCCGTACAGCAGCCCGTCGATGATACTGGCCGCAATGCCTTTCGGGTCGTCGGTAGGGTGGTTGGGTTGCAGCCGGACCGCCAGACGCCCCGCCTGCCCGACGGTACTGCGAAACCGGGTGACGACCTCGCATTTCTGCGCCACCGCAATCAGGTCCTGATTCCGCATCAGCTTCGACACTGCCGCCACCATCTCCGGGGTTAGTCCCCGCCGGATTTGTCGGAGCATCTGCGGATCGGCGACATCGGTCAGCAGCCAGTTGCGAAAGTCGCCGACGGTCAGGTGGGCCACCGGGGCAAACGCGTTCGGGTCGTGCGTGTCGATAATGAGCCGGGTTACTTCGTCGGTCTCGTAGGGGATGATGGCCTCCTGCAAAAATGTCCGCAGCGGCAGGTCGGCCAGGACAAACTGCGCGGCTATCCGTTCCTCGTGGCTGTCGGCGGCCAGCCCGGCCAGCGCATCGCCCGACCGAAACGGACTCGCTTTGGCCAATACGGTTTTCAGATCGTCGAATCGGTAAATGTGATTTTGAACGGTGAAGCGGTAGGCCATAAGACGGTTAGCGTTGGTCGTTTGTTATTTCGGGGAAATAGTGCTCGGGCATCGGATGTTTACAGAGCACGGCGAACGATAAAAGACGGACGACGAACTATCTGCTCCGGTGCCAGAGCCAGGCGGGCAGGGCGATACCGGCGAAGCAGCCGAACACGACCGGATGCAGGTAGCTCAGGATCAAGATACATACAAACGACAAACTGGCGGCAATCCCGGCAAACAGCCGCGAACGCCGGGGTGCAAAATCAGCGTGACGTAATGCCTGAGTCGACTCTTCGGCGTTGTGGGCCAGTTCTGTGGTTGCGCTGTGGTCTGGCCGGGTGCGGATTTTCAGCAGGCTGACGGCCACGCCGAAGTACATGCAAACGGCCCCGAACACGGATAGCTCGATCAGGAAGGCGGTTTGGCTGCTCCAGATGGCCAGCGTGCTGACGAGAAACACCAGCCCGGTGGCCAGCCTGCGCCCGGCTCCCAGACCGGGCCAGCCCAGCCGCAGCAGAGCATCAAGCTGGTTAGTAGCCGCCAGCGTGATGGCGTGCAGCGAGGCAATCAGCCCGAACAGGCCGATGAACGTGAAAAGCTGCACCACGATACTGGTTTTGGGCAGCATCAGCGCGAGCGAGGCTGGCATGGGGTGATTGTCCTGGCTGATGATGGCCCAGTTTTGCTGGGTCCACGAGATGCCGCCACCCGCCAGTAGTAACACCCCCACTGCCAGCAGCACCAGCGTCCAGAACGCGCCCTGATAGCCAATGGTCAGGTGCCGCCGGAACCCGTTTTCCCGCACCGACCGGGTCATCAGCGAGATACCCTCGATGCCCAGCAGCATCCAGATCGCAAACGGCGTGGCCTCGACCAGCGAACGCAGATCGAACCGGTTGTAGGCGCTGGTCAGCAACTGAGTTGGGCGGAAGGCCGGGCCGCTGCCAGTGGCATACAGGATCAGTTCGAGAATAGCCAGCACCGTCAGGGCGATGGTGACTCTGGCTCCGACCCGCAAATCGAACAGGTTTACGACGCAGAATAGCCCCAGGAATCCCGTCGCTATCCAGGGCGCATCGGAGGTGTTGCCCCGCAGAAAACAGATATACTCCCCCACCGATGCGGCAATGGCAGGACTGGCAAACAAAAACTCGATCAGCACGGCTATGGCAATGAACCCCGCCCAAAACGGCCCAAACGCCCGCTGAATATACACCGACGGCCCGTCGGCTTCGGGATACACGCAGGCCAGCTCAATCAGGGTCTGGACGAGGGCGTAATACAGCACAACGGTCAGGCCGAGCGGGATAAAGAACGCCAGCGGCCCGGTTTTAGCCCAGCCGATATTCCAGCCAAACGATTCGCCCGAAATAACCAGCCCCACCCCGGTTGCCCAGATAGCGAACGCACCCAGCTTTTGGGCAACCGGCATCACGCGGGTTGGGTTGATGTTGGGCGTAACCATATCGGATCGGTTTATGAGCTACACCTATTTACCGCTGGTGATCTCTTCGTAAGCCGATTGCAGGCCTCGGGCAATACCGTCGCCCTGCCAGTCGGTTACGCCCGGAACAGCCGTTGCTTTCAGGATGTCTTCTTTGGATTTGCCGGCTTTGATTTCTCCGCCCACAAACACCAGCAATTTTTCCAAGTAGTCTTTGAACGCCCTGACATCTTCTTTACTGCCGGTAATTTTTTCGGGGTCGAAGGCATGGCCAAACACAAAAATAGTTTTGTTGTCGAACGTAGTCAGCGTTTTGTCCAGTACCGAAATCCAGCTTTCGATATTGGCTCCCGCACTGCGGTCAACAAACGGGTATCGGCGATTAAAAACCAGATCACCCATGTGCGCAACGTTGGCATGCTCAAAATGGATGATTGCATCGCCATTCGTATGGCCCGGCCCGAAATAATAGGCCCGCAGTCGCTCGCCCCCTATTTTCCGTTTCCAGCTATCGGCAAAGGTCACATCCGGGTATAGTTGTTTGTCCTCACTCTTAGCTTTTTCGGCTACCGCTTTCTGATTTTTCAGCGAATTTTCGTGGGCTACTACCTGGTTGGCTATGCCCTTAAACGCAATGTTGCCTCCGCTGTGATCGCCGTGATGGTGCGTATTGATGAGCAGCCCGACGGGT
>JACMPG010000132.1 GCA_014377625.1 Spirosoma sp. | reverse complement strand
CATCTTCAGTACGCTCTGGGGCCTGACCCTGCACGAGTGGCGCGGTGCCAGCCCAAAGACCTACCGCGTGGTATATGCCGGGCTGGGCCTCATTATTTTCTCAACCGTACTCATTGGTATGGGCAGTCAGTTTTAAAGAATCAATATAAAATCTCCTGAATTACTCAAAATCAACTCATTATGACTTCTACTCCCACATTCAAGCACGTCAGTTACCTCTGGGATGAGGCCAGGGCAGCCCAACTCAACGACGATCAGGTGGCTCTGCTCCTCTACCGCTCCAACCTGCTCGGTGCCGACCTTCGGCTCACCAACTACGGCGGAGGAAATACCTCCTGCAAAGCCATGGCCCCCGACCCGCTCACCGGCGAAATGACCGAAGTGATGTGGATCAAAGGATCGGGGGGAGACATCGGGACGCTCAAACGCAGTGGTCTGGCCGCTCTGTACATGAACCGGTTGCTGGCCCTTGAAGGCCGCTACCGGGGGCTGGAAAATGAAGACGAGATGGTGGCCCTGTTTAACCACTGCATTTACGACCTCGACTCCAAAGCCCCGTCTATCGACACGGCTCTGCACGGGTTTCTGCCCTTCGCCCACATCGACCACCTGCACCCCGACGCGGCCATTGCCATTGCAGCCGCCAAAGACGGTAAACGCATCACGCACGAACTCTTCGATGGGCAGATTGGCTGGGTAGACTGGCAGCGGCCCGGCTTTGATCTCGGCCTGCAACTGCGCGACTGCCTGAACGAGAACGCGGCCAACGGTATGCAGCTGCGCGGTATTATGCTCGGCTCGCACGGGCTGTTTACCTGGGGCGATACGGCCCACGAAAGCTACGTAAACACGCTCGAAGTGGTAGAACGCTGCGCCGAGTATCTGGAAAGTCACTACGGAGGTGCGTCGCCTGGAAAAGACCGCCCGGTATTTGGCGGGGAGAAGATGGCGGCACTCGCGCCGGAACAGCGTACGCAACAGGCGGCTAAACTGGCTCCGGTGCTGCGCGGGCTGGCCTCCGCAAACCAGCAGATGATCGGTCATTTTACCGACGACGACCGGGTGCTGGAGTTTATCGACAGCAACGACCTTGACCGGCTGGCTCCGATGGGTACGTCTTGCCCCGATCACTTTCTGCGTACCAAAATCAGCCCCCTCGTACTGACGCTCTCTGCCGACGCCGACCTGAGCGATGCCGCAGCCATCCGCGCCCAGCTCGAACCCGCTTTTGCCGGGTATCGGGCCATGTATGCCGATTATTACAACACGTGCAAACATGACAATAGCCCCGCCATGCGCGACGCTAACCCGGTGGTGCTGTTGTGGCCCGGCGTGGGGATGTTCACCTTCGCCAAAGACAAGCAGACGGCGCGGGTAGCTTCGGAGTTTTATATCAATGCCATCAACGTCATGAAGGGGGCCGAAGCGGTGTCGGACTATACGTCGCTGCCCCGGCAGGAAGCCTTCGACATCGAGTACTGGCTCCTCGAAGAAGCTAAACTCCAGCGGATGCCCAAACCCAAACCGCTCACGGGTCGGGTTGCGCTCGTAACGGGTAGTGCGGGTGGCATTGGCAAGGCCATCGCCAGAAAGTTTGCCGAAGAAGGGGCGTGCGTGGTGCTGAACGATATTGACCAGGACCGACTGGCCGGGGCTAAAGATGAGTTTGTCAAAGCCTTTGGTCGCGATGCTGTAGCCACGACTACGCTGAACGTGACGGATATTGACAGTATTCAACGGGCTATGGATGAGGCATCTCTGGCGTTTGGCGGAGTTGATATAATCGTCAACAACGCCGGTATCAGTATCTCGCGGTCTATCACAGACCATACCCTTGCCGAGTGGGACCGGCTGTACGATATTCTGGTAAAGGGCCAGTTTATGGTGACGCAGGCGGCAGTGGCCGTCATGCGGGCGCAGGGGCTGGGGGGCGATGTTATCAATATCGTCTCGAAAAACGCTCTCGTTGCGGGTCCAAATAACGCGGGCTACGGCTCGGCCAAAGCGGCCCAGCTGCACCTGAGTCGCCTGAATGCTGCCGAACTCGGTGGCGACCATATCCGGGTCAACGTAGTAAATCCCGACGCCGTCATTGCCGACTCCAACATCTGGGCGGGTGGCTGGGCCGAGGGGCGCGCCAAAGCGTATGGTGTCACCGTCGAAGAATTGCCCGCCTATTATGCCAGACGTACCCTGCTGAACGAGACGATTCTGCCTGTGGATATCGCCAATGCCTGTTTCGCCTTCGTGGGTGGCCTGCTCAGCAAATCGACAGGTAATATGCTCAATGTAGACGGTGGCGTAGCAATGGCCTTCGCGCGGTAATATCTCAGTTACCAGTAAGCAGTAATCAGTTATCAACGTTGCAGATAATTGGCTACTCCACGCTGGTAACTGCTCACGGTTAATTGATTTACTGACATGAACCTGACTCCTGACCTGATTGCCGATTATAACGATGGCCTGCTGGCCCGGCACCGGCGTACCCTCGCGCCCTGGACCGATTCGCTCGAACAGACCGAGCCGGTTATTCAAAAACTGATTGATTTCCAGATCGCCATTCCCTCCTGGGCACTCGGCACGGGCGGTACGCGCTTCGGGCGGTTTTCTGGCGGGGGGGAGCCGGGGAGCCTGACCGAGAAACTAGACGATGTGGGCATGCTTCACGCGCTCAACCGCAGCAGCGGAGCCATTTCGTTACACATTCCGTGGGATATTCCGACCGATGTGAACGCCGTTCGCCAACAGGCCGAGCGGCTTGGGCTGCGTTTCGATGCGGTCAACTCCAATACGTTTCAGGACCAGACCGGCCAGTCTGAAAGCTATAAATTCGGGTCGCTGCAACATACCGACGGGGGCGTTCGGCGGCAGGCTATCGACCATAACATCGAGGTAATCAGGCACGGCGAAACGCTGGGGTCCAAGGCGCTGACGGTCTGGCTCTCCGACGGCTCGTGTTTTCCGGGGCAGCTCAACTTCCGGCAGGCGTTTGCCCGGACGCTCGCCAGCCTCGGCGAGATTTACGACGCCCTGCCCGCCGACTGGAAAGTGTATGTGGAATACAAAGCGTTTGAACCCAATTTTTATTCGATGACCGTCGGCGACTGGGGCAGTAGCTACCTGTATGCCAGCAAACTGGGTCCGAAAGCCTATACGCTGGTTGACCTCGGCCACCATCTGCCCAATGCCAACATCGAACAGATTGTGGCCATCCTGCTGCACGAAGGTAAACTCGGCGGTTTCCACTTCAACGACTCCAAATACGGCGACGACGACCTCACGGCAGGTAGTATCAAACCGTATCAGTTGTTTCTGATTTTTAACGAACTGGTGGATGGTATGGATGCCCGGCAGATGAACCACGCCAACGACCTCGGCTGGATGATCGATGCCAGCCACAACGTCAAAGATCCGCTCGAAGATTTGCTCCAGTCTGTCGAGGCCATTCAGATTGCCTATGCTCAGGCCCTGCTCGTTGACCGGGCTGCGCTGGAAGACGCCCGGCAAAACAACGACGTGGTGCAGGCGCAGGAGATTTTGCAGGACGTATTTCGCACCGATGTTCGCCCGCTGGTGGCCGAAGCCCGGCTGCGGGCCGGTGCCGCCCTCGACCCGCTCGGTCTGTTCCGGCAGCTCGATGTACGGGAAAAGTTAATTCAGGAGCGAGGAGCCAAAACCATTGCCACGGGCCTATGAACGTGATCGCCGTTTTTGACGTGGGGAAGACCAATAAAAAAGTCTTTCTGTTCTCCGAACGATACGACATCGTTTGGGAGCGTACTACTTCGTTGCCGGAAATTACCGACGAGGACGGCGATCCCTGCGAAAACCTGACACGACTTACAGACTGGCTACACGAGTCGATGCAGGAAATCATGGCTCTGCCGGGGTTTACGATTCGGGCGGTCAATTTCAGTGGGTACGGAGCCAGCTTAGTGTATCTGGATGGCGATGGGAAGCCGGTTGGTCACCTCTATAATTACCTGAAAGAATTTCCTGATGCTGTCAGAAATCGATTTTACGAGCAATATGGTCCGGTTGACGCGCTGCTGGTGCAAACGGCGTCGCCCGCGCTGGATAGCCTGAACTCCGGGCTGATGCTCTATCGAATCAAGTATGACAAACCGGATTTGTTTGCCCGCATTCAATACGCGCTGCACCTGCCGCAATACCTCAGCTACTGCCTGACGGGGCAGGTCTTCTCGGACCTGACCAGTATTGGCTGTCATACCATGCTCTGGGATTTTCCGCAGCAACGGTATCACGACTGGGTAGGGCAGGAGGGACTGCTGCCGCTGCTTGCCCCCGTTCATGCCGCTGATCAGCCCGTGCCGGTATGGCTGGATAACGCGCCGGATTCCATACCGGCAGGCGTGGGACTGCATGATTCGTCGGCGGCTCTGATTCCTTATCTGGCGTCTTTTCAGAACGAGCCGCCGTTTGTGCTGATCTCCACGGGTACGTGGTGCATCAGCCTGAATCCGTTCAACAGCGAACCGCTCACCCACGAAGAATTACAGTACGACTGCCTGTGCTACCTGACCTACCGGGGAGAACCCGTAAAAGCCAGCCGCCTGTTTGCCGGGCATGACCACGAGCAGCAGATTTACCGGCTGGCCGAACATTTCAACGTTCCCGTTGATGCCTACAAGCGTGTGCATTACGACGCCGAACTGATTCGCCAACTCACCCCGACCGCCCCGCCCGACAACGCTGTACCAACCCGGATGGAGCCCGCGCACCTGCTGCAACCGTCCCGCTTCGGCAACCGGGACCTGTCCCGTTACGCTACATATGACCTGGCCTACCACCAACTGATACTCGACATTATGGACCAGCAGGTAGTTTCCACGGCCCTGGTATTGCCCGGCGTGGACTCGCCCGGCGAAGCGTCGCCCGGTCTGGATTCTTCGGACGCATCGACAGCCGCCGTGAGCCGGATTTGTGTAGATGGGGGGTTTAGCAGGAACTCAATTTACATGAACCTGCTGGCCGCTGCTTTCCCGACAATGGAGGTCTGGGCCGCTTCGGTGGCGCAGGCAACGGCCCTCGGTGCGGCTCTGGCTATTCATGACCACTGGAATTTGCAGCCCATTCCGTCAACGCTCATCAGCCTGACCCGTTACCCCAGCCAGCCCGTACCATGACCGATAGCATTGTAGCCTTCCGAATGCAGTTGAAGTCCGGCTTTGAAACCGAATACCAGCGCCGGCACAACGAACTCTGGCCGGAATTACGGGCCGCCCTGATGGACGCTGGGATCGTGGAATACCGTATTTTCCTCGATCCCGACACCCGGTCGTTGTTTGCCTATCAGCGGCTTG
>JACMPG010000131.1 GCA_014377625.1 Spirosoma sp. | reverse complement strand
TAGCATCATCGGTACCGACGAAGTACGTAAAGTGGGTATTGGAGAGGTCTTCATTATTACCGGCCAGTCCAATGCGCAGGGCTTTCAGGATTTTGGTGCCCCCGCTGCTACTGACGACCGTGTGAACTGCGTAACCTACAACAACACAACGGCCAACTCCCTCAATGACCCACCAGCGCCAACTTTTCAGCAACTGAATGCCAGCGCTTTGATTGGGCCGCGCGGACAAAGCGCCTGGTGTTGGGGTGTTCTGGGCGATTTAATCGCCAAACAGTATCAGGTACCCGTTCTGTTTATTAATACAGCCTGGGCCGGAACGGGTATTCAAAACTGGCGCGAAAGTGCAGAAGGGAAGATTACCAAGAACATCTTCGCGCTGGGTACGCCCAACGAAAACTTTCCGGTTGGTATGCCATACGCCAATCTGGTGATTGCATTGCGTTATTACTGCTCCCTTCAGGGTTTACGGGCTGTACTATGGCAGCAGGGCGAAAACGACAACGTACCCCTGAATTCTTCGAGGGAGACGTACCGGGACGGTATGCAGTTCATTGTGAACAAAACCCGTTCTGACACTGAACGTTATCCTGCTTGGGTTCTGGCCCGGTCGTCTTACAACGCCGGTAAGGTTAGCGAAGCTATTATTCAGGCGCAGAACGACGTAATCAATACGTTCAATAACAATGTATTTGCCGGGCCGTTTACGGATAATATTCAGGTGCCGCGCTATGAGGGAGAAGTACACTTTGGGGGAGACGGCCTGCGTCAGCTGGGGCAAGCCTGGTTTGAGAGCCTGAACTCAGTGTTCTTCAGTAGCTCACGCCCGCTCCCACCGTTGCCACAGCCTACGGCCGCGATAGCCTGCGCCGGGTCAAACAACGCCCTCACAATTACTCTGCCCAATTTGTATAGTTCGTACACCTGGAATACGGGGCAAACCTCACAATCCATATCTGTTACACGTTCAGGCATCTACCGGGCTATATTGAAAGATCGTTATGGAAACACATATATCTCGCCGGCAGTGAACATCTCCGGTGCCATTCAACCGGGTGTACCAACATTCTCGCTGCCGGGTCAGGAGGGGAAACCGGCCGGCAATCAACTCCAGATTTGTGCTGATTCATCGCTGACACTCGTCGCCAACGTAGATCCTAATAGTACCGCCATCTGGAGTACTAATATTATCAATAAAAATGTTGTGTTGCAAAAAGCGGGTACTTATACCGTGCGGGCCGTTAATGTGTATGGTTGCCAGTCAGCACCGTCGGCACCCATTAGCCTGACGGTTCGCTCCAAAGTGCCAACACCTTCGATTGAGCAGGTCGGTACGTACACGCTTCAGGCCGTACTGCCCGCTTCAACGGGAGCGCAGGTAGAACGCTTCGACTGGCGACGCGCGGGCGAGGTCTTGCCGCAGAGTACGCCAACCATTAAAGTAATTGTATCGGCAGCCTACTCGGCGCGTACACAGGCTACATTTGCGCTCGGTGGCGGTAATAACCTGACCTGCTTCTCAGAATTCAGTTCACCAAAATCATTCAAATTCAGCCTGACCGATGGTGGCCTGAGTGTTTACCCAAACCCGTCAACAAACGGGCAGGTAACGATCGAAACGTTCGAAGACCTGAAGAATGCCGATATCCGGGTATTTACGCTAACGGGCAATCAGGTTTTCGCCACGCAGGTGCCACTACTCGACGAGCGTAAAGCCGTTGAATTGACAGGGTTAGCACCCGGTATGTACATCGTACGGGTTCGCTCTGCCGGATTCGATGTCTCCCGGAGGGTCATCATCAATTAAGTCTATTCTACTCTCGTCTGTCCAATAGTGTTGAACGCCCTGTCTGACGATGGGGCGTTTTTGTTGCCATTGCTCAAATGAGGGCTGTTTTGTATCTTTACAAATACACTGCCCGGGCCGCAGAGCATAATACCCACACCATCGTCCCGATGGTTTTTGTCGTTACCTTTGCATACTTATTCTTCGTTAATCTTATGAATACGACCTACGTTCCTGCCGATTACCTGCCTGTATTGATTCAGTTGGGACTGGCTTTGGGATTTATTGTTACGACCATGATCGTGACGCACAACATCGGACCCAAACGCAATAGTCAAAAGAAAGATGATCCGTTTGAGTGCGGTATTCCTGTGCAGGGCGACGCCCGGACACCCATTTCCATCAAGTACTTTCTGATTGCTATTCTGTTCGTGATCTTCGACGTGGAGGTGATCTTTCTCTATCCTTGGGCAGTTAACTTCAAGGGTCTCGGCATGGCCGGATTCATTGAAATGATTTTATTCATGGGCCTGTTGTTAGCTGGCTTCTACTACATCATTCGCAAAGGCGTACTGAAGTGGGAATAAGGCCAATAAATGAATTTTTGAGCATATCTATTCGTTGTTTCTATACCTAACTACAACGTTTTATGACGTCTGATATTAAATTGGCTGAAGCCCCGGCGAGTTACGACGGACCTGGATTTTCAGCTACTTCCTTCGATAAAATTATTGGTCTGGCCCGCGCCAATTCGCTCTGGCCATTACCATTTGCTACGTCCTGCTGCGGTATCGAGTTCATGTCTACTATGGCGTCGCACTATGACCTGGCTCGGTTTGGCTCGGAGCGTCCGAGTTTCTCACCCCGTCAGGCCGATATGTTGCTGGTGGCGGGTACCATTGCCAAGAAAATGGGGCCGATTTTGAAGCAGGTATATCTGCAAATGGCCGAACCGCGTTGGGTCATCGCCATCGGTGCCTGCGCATCAAGCGGGGGTATTTTTGACACCTACAGTGTCTTACAGGGTATTGACCGGATCATTCCTGTCGATGTGTATGTACCCGGCTGCCCGCCCCGCCCCGAGCAGATTCTCGATGGCGTGATGCAGGTACAGGAACTGGCCAGAAACGAATCGCTCCGCCGACGCAATACCGACGAATACCAGAAGCTACTGAACTCATACAGCATTCAATGAAATCCGTTTAGTATCATCCATGCTCACCAACGAAGAAGTAGCACAGACTATCATTAACCAGTTCGGCGATGCCGTCGGCGAGTTCGACGATCCATATAACCTGCTCACATTTTCGACGGGCCGTGACCAGATTTTTTCGCTGGTCCAGTTCCTGAAAGAACACAAAACGTATCAGGTTGGCTTCCTGACCGATATTACGGCCATACATTACCCTGACTCGCCGGGTCGTGAGTTTTGCGTGGTGTATCATATGCATAGCCTGACCAACAATTTTCGGGTGCGTATCAAGGTGTATCTTGATGCCAATGATCTGCATATTCCAACCGTAATTCCGCTGTTTTTGAGTGCCAACTGGATGGAGCGCGAAACCTTTGATCTGTTCGGCGTTATCTTCGACGGCCACCCCGATCTGCGCCGGATCCTGAACATGGAGGAGATGGATTACCACCCTATGCGCAAGGAATACCCACTCGAAGACAGTACCCGAGAAGACAAAATAGATGCCCTCTTTGGGCGATGAAAAAGAGTTGTAAAGTCATAGAGTCATAGAGTTGTACAGTGGTAGGCGAAGCAACTTTATAACCCCACAACTGTACAACTCTATAACTTCCAAAAGTTATGGTTTCTGAAGAACTCGATATAGCCCCAAAATACCTGCCCGCCGAACAGGGACCGGTGCAGTACGTCAACGAACTGACTACGCTTAACCTCGGCCCTACGCACCCCGCCACACACGGTATTTTCCAGAATATCCTGCAAATGGACGGTGAGAAAATTGTCTCGAGCGAGCAAACCATTGGCTATATCCACCGGGCGTTCGAGAAGATTGCCGAACGGCGGCCTTTTTACCAGATTACCACCCTTACCGACCGCATGAACTACTGTTCGTCGCCCATCAACAACATGGGCTGGCATATGACGGTAGAGAAGTTGCTGGGCGTTGAGGTACCCAAACGGGCACAGTACATCCGTGTGATTATGATGGAACTGGCCCGCCTGGCCGATCACCTGATTTGTAACGGTATTCTGGGCGTGGACACGGGGGCTTTTACGGGCTTTCTGTACATTTATCAGGAGCGCGAACATATCTACGAAATTTACGAAGAGGTATGCGGTGCGCGGCTTACAACCAATATGGGCCGCACCGGGGGCATGGAGCGAGACCTGTCGCCAACGGCCATCCGTAAGGTTAAAGAACTGATTCCACGGTTCCGTAAGGTGCTGACCGAGTTTGAGAACCTGTTCAACCGCAACCGTATTTTCATGGATCGTGTGGTGAATGTGGGCAGTATATCGGCAGAGCAAGCGTTGAGCTACGGCTTCACCGGCCCCAACCTCCGGGCTGCGGGTGTGGACTATGACGTTCGGGTGATGAACCCGTATTCGTCCTACCAGGATTTTGAGTTCGACATTCCCGTCGGACAAAGTGGCGATACGTATGATCGCTTTATGGTTCGTAACGAAGAGATGTGGCAGAGTCTGCGCATCCTCGAACAGGCCATCAATAATCTGCCCGAAGGCCCATACTTTGCCGATGCTCCGCAGTACTATCTGCCGCCGAAGCAGGAGGTATATAAGAACATGGAAGCCCTGATCTATCACTTCAAGATTGTCATGGGTGAAATTGACGCGCCCGTTGGCGAGGTGTATCACGCCGTGGAAGGCGGCAATGGTGAGCTGGGTTTCTACCTCATCAGCGATGGTGGCCGCGCTCCGTACCGGCTGCACTTCCGGCGTCCGTGTTTTATTTACTATCAGGCCTTCCCTGAGATGTGTAAAGGGCTGACCCTGTCCGACGCCATCGTGATTATGAGCAGCATGAACGTGATTGCGGGCGAGCTGGACGCATAAAGTATGGCCATCAAATTTCGGGAAATCATTGAATTGATCGAAGAAAATGGCTGGTATCAGGTTCGGCAGAAGGGTAGTCACCGCCAGTTTAAACATGACGTCAAGACAGGTGTAGTGACCGTTGCTTACCACAGACAGTTTGAAAGACCCGGTTCCGGCGGGAACGCTGAATAGTATTTATAAACAGGCACAAATCGAGAGATGAAAAAGTATTTGGTTATTCTCGAAAAGGCCGAAACGGGTTATGGAGCCTACGTCCCGGATTTGCCTGGCTGTGTGGCCACTGCATCCACAAAAGAAGAGGTCGAACGCCTGATTTACGAAGGCATTCAATTTCATATAGAAGGCCTGGAGCTGGAAGGACTGCCTGTCCCAACGGCAAGTTCAGAAGCCGAACTTATGGTTTTTGCTTATTGATGAATATGATAACCGAAGCAACCAAACCCACCATACAATTTACGCCGGAGCGGCTTGAACGGGCAAAGCAAAGTATTGCTGACTACCCCGAAGGCAAACAAAAGTCAGCTCTGTTACCCCTGTTGCATATCTTGCAGGAGCAGGAAGGCTGGACCAGCCCCGAAGGCATGGACTACGTAGCCAGTCTGCTCGACATTGAGCCGATTGAGGTTTACGAAGTGGCATCGTTTTATACGATGTACCATCTTAACCCGGTTGGCAAACACGTAATTGAGTATTGCCGAACGGGGCCATGCTGCCTAATGGGGGGAGAAGAAGTGTATGCGCACCTGAAACAGCGGCTTGGCATCGACACCGGACAAACAACCGTTGACGGGCAGTTTACAATCAAGGAAGTAGAATGTCTGGCGGCCTGCGGCATGGGACCTGTGTTTCAGATTCGGGAGCAGTACTATATGCACCTGACCAACGACCGCGTGGACGAAATCATCGACGAACTCTCAAAATAGTTAACCTATGGCGACGAAAATATTAACCGAACACGTCAACGTTCCCGGCATCGAGACCTTCGATGTATACCGGAAGCAGGGCGGCTATACCGCCCTTGAAAAAGCCCTGAAAACCATGACGCCCGAAGCGGTGGTAGAAGAGGTAAAGAAAGCCGGTGTCCGGGGGCGGGGCGGGGCCGGATTCCCAATGGGGATGAAGTGGAGCTTTCTGGCCAAGCCGGAGGGCGTTCCGCGCTACCTCGTCTGCAACGCCGACGAGTCGGAACCGGGTACGTTCAAGGATCACTACCTGATGAAGAACCTCCCGCACCTACTCATTGAAGGGATGATTATCTCGTCGTTTGCGCTGGGTGCCAACAAGTCGTTCATCTACGTGCGGGGCGAGTTGATGTATGTGATTCGTATTCTCGAAAAAGCCATTGCCGAAGCCAAAGCGAAGGGTTTTCTCGGTAAAAATATCCTTGGTAGCGGCTACGACCTTGAGTTGGTAGTGCAGCCTGGTGGTGGTGCCTACATCTGTGGCGAAGAAACCGCGCTCTTAGAATCACTGGAAGGCAAGCGGGGTAACCCACGTAACAAACCGCCGTTTCCTGCTGTAAAAGGGCTTTATCAATGCCCAACGGTAGTGAACAATGTAGAGTCAATTGCTACTACGCCCTGGATTATGAACAACGGGGGTGATGCATATGCCGCCATCGGGATTGGACGCAGCACGGGTACCAAGCTCATCTCAGCATCGGGTCATATCAACAAACCGGGCGTCTATGAAATTGAGTTGGGTGTCCCGGTCGAAGACTTCCTTTATGCTGATGAGTGGTGCGGTGGTATCCGGCCTGGTCATAAGTTCAAGGCCTTGGTTGCTGGAGGTTCATCGGTACCTATTCTGCCCGCAAACCTCGCCCTAAAGCTGGAAAACGGCGATAAGCGGTTAATGACTTACGAATCATTGTCGGAAGGCGGATTCAAAACGGGTACCATGCTCGGTTCGGGCGGGTTTATTGTGTTCGACGAAACGTCGTGCATTGTGCGTAATACCTGGAATTTCTCACGGTTCTATCATCACGAATCCTGCGGACAGTGTAGCCCCTGCCGCGAAGGAACGGGCTGGATGGAGAAAGTCCTGCACCGTATTGAGTATGGTCACGGTCATCAGCGCGATGTTGATTTGCTGGTCGATGTGGCAAGCAAAATCGAAGGAAATACCATTTGTCCGCTCGGCGATGCGGCTGCGTGGCCCGTGGCGAGTGCCATCCGTCACTTCCGCGACGAGTTCTTATGGCATATTACCAACCCGCAGGAGGCTACGCAACCGGGCGCGGTGTATCGGGGCGAGATGGCATTGGTGTAATAATCCTAAATATAACGACGATGGAAGAGTTAGAAATCCTGCGCAAATTGGTTGAAGAGCAAGACTACTCAGGTGCGCTGACTCTCATTGACGAGATGGATGAAATGGCCAAAGACGATAAGATTACCAAGATTGAGAGTTTTCTGACCGTCTTACTGGTTCATCTTATCAAGCAAAAGGCAGAGGGACGTATGACAAGTTCCTGGCAACGGGCGGTGAATCACTCGCTTAACGGTATATACAAGGCGAACAAACGCCGTAATGCCGGAGGCTTTTACCTCAAGCCGGACGAATTGCGTGATGCTGTCGATGAGTCATTTGGCTTTTCATTGCAGGAAGCTTCGGAGGAAGCATTCGCCGGCGTTTACTCTGCCCAGCAGTTAGCCGAAATGGTTGACGCTGATGCTATTAAACAGGATGCGCTGGAGCGTATTCTCAGTTATAAAATTTGAGTACTGACCAGAAATGGAAGATATAAAACCGAAACTGCTGAAAGTAACCATCGATGGCATACTGGTCGAGGTGGAGCCGGGTACGACTATTTTGCAGGCTGCCCGCAAGATTGGGCCGTCGGTGGCACCCCCGGCCATGTGCTATTACCAGCCACTGAAAGGTAGCGGAGGTAAATGCCGCGCCTGTCTGGTACGGGTAGCTGCCGGTTCGGAGAAAGACCCGCGTCCGATGCCCAAACTCGTAGCCTCGTGTCTGACGCCCGTGCAGGATGGTATGGTTGTGGAGAACGAAACCAATCCGCAGGTGGTCGAAGCCCGGAAAGGTGTCGTAGAGTTTCTGTTGCTGAATCACCCGCTCGACTGCCCCGTCTGCGATCAGGCGGGTGAGTGTGATTTGCAGAACTTCACTTTTGACCACGGTCTGGCCACAACGCGCTACGAAGAGGACCGCCGGACATTCGAGAAACAGGATATCGGCCCCTACGTGCAACTGCATATGACGCGCTGCATTCTGTGCTACCGCTGCGTTTATACTGCCGATCAGATTACGAACAAGCGCGTACATGGCGTGTTGAACCGGGGTGATGCGTCGGAGATTGGCACATACATCGAAAAAGCCATCGATAATGATTTCTCAGGCAACGTTATTGACGTATGCCCGGTGGGTGCACTGACCGATAAGACGTATCGCTTCAAAAACCGGGTGTGGTTTACCAAGCCCGTCGATGCACACCGCGACTGCCCAACCTGCTCGGGTAACGTAACGCTCTGGTACCGGGGCGAAGAGGTGATTCGGGTAACGGCCCGCAAAAACGAGTGGGGTGAGGTAACGGAATTCATCTGTAACACCTGCCGCTTTGAGAAAAAGAAAACCAGCGACTGGACCATCGAGGGGCCAACGAAAATCTCGCGGGCGTCGGTTATATCGGCTAATAAATACCGCGCCGACGAAATCAAGCCAACATTTGGCCAGCGCCTGGCGGCCGCCGAGTACAAACCCATTCATGACGAACGCGACACGAGTCAGTTAAATATCAGACAACTTCCACCCGAACGGTTCGTACAAACGGTACCGTCGGCAGAATAGAAAGTTATAGAGTTATAAAGTTATAGAGTTGTAAAGTTGGCTGACGCCCGCTCCTACAGGTTCGTAGCTTTACAACTCTACGACCGTACAACTTTACAACTTTGCAAGAAATGGACTTAACCATATTATCTGTCAAGGGCATTATCATTCTCGTCATTTTCGGGGTGACGCTGCTTATTGCCATGTACTCGACCTACGCTGAGCGTAAGGTAGCGGCCTTTTTACAAGACCGGCTCGGTCCCAACCGGGCAGGACCGTGGGGATTGCTGCAACCCGTGGCCGACGCGGGCAAGATGTTTTTCAAGGAAGACTTTATTCCGGCGCAGGCCAGCAAGTGGCTATTCATCCTCGGTCCCTGTCTCGCTATTCTGACGGCCCTGATGTCGAGTGCTGTTATTCCATTTGGCGATAGTATTCGTTTTGCCTGGGATGGCGTTAAGTACGACGTGAATGTGCAGGCCATTGAAATCAACATTGGCGTGTTATACATCTTCGGCGTAGTATCGCTGGGTGTCTATGGCATTATGGTGGGTGGCTGGGCATCTAACAACAAGTTCTCGTTGCTGGGAGCTATCCGGGCTGCATCACAGAACATTAGCTACGAAATTGCGCTGGGGCTATCGCTGATTGCCATTCTGATGATGACCGGTTCGCTGTCGCTGCGGTCTATTGTGAACGAACAGGCTACGTTCTTCGAGTGGAATGTATTTACCCAGCCTCTTGGGTTTATCATCTTTCTGACCTGCTCCTTTGCCGAGTGCAACCGGACGCCGTTTGACTTGCCAGAGTGTGAAACCGAACTTATCGGCGGTTACCATACCGAATACAGTTCCATGAAACTGGGCTTTTACCTGTTTTCGGAATACATCAATATGTTCGTGTCGTCGGCGTTTATCTCGGCCCTCTATTTCGGTGGTTTCCATTACCCGTTCATGGACCTGGTAAGCAGTGGACTTGAAGGTTCGCTGGGTGCGGTGGCGGGCCACAACGTAGCCACGGCCATTGGCGTCGTAGCGTTCTTCGCCAAGATTTTCTTCTTCATTTTCTTTTTCATGTGGGTTCGGTGGACGCTGCCGCGTTTCCGCTATGACCAACTGATGAACCTGGGCTGGAAAACCTTTATCCCGCTCTCTATCCTGAACGTTGTCATTACAGGGGCCGGTCTGCTCTACGATTTCAAATACGCTACCTGGCTCATTGCTACTGTGATGATTGTTTTGGCCGTTGTGTCAACGGCCCGTGCGCCCAAACGTCAGGTCAGACCACAAACTACTACTGCGTAACGGTTTACCGTACCCAGAAAACCGAAACTCATGCAACTTACTAATCGCTCAGTACAGGTCAGCAATAAGGAAATGACGCTGGCGGAAAAGATGTATCTGCCCGCCGTAATTAGCGGGCTGGGCATTACCATCCGCCACTTCTTCCGTAAGAAGCCGACCATCCAATATCCGGAAGTCAAGAGATACCTCGGTCCTATTTATCGTGGTTTACACATCCTGAAACGCGACGAACAGGGGCGTGAACGCTGTACGGCCTGTGGTCTTTGTGCCGTTGCCTGCCCGGCAGAAGCCATTTCGATGATTGCCGCCGAACGCCAGCCGGACGAGAAAATGCTGTACCGCGAAGAGAAGTATGCTGCCGTGTACGAAGTAAATATGCTGCGCTGCATCTTCTGCGGTTTGTGCGAAGAAGCCTGCCCCAAGCAGGCCATCTATCTGCGCCATGACCGTATGGTACCCGTGTTTCAGGAGCGCGACGAGGTCATCTACGGCAAAGACCGGCTGGTTGAGAAGATGGATGACCGCTATGTACGCGTAGCCAGTTCTGAAGTACAGGCCACCCCAACCGAACCCAGTTTAACCCGTGCTGCTACGTAGAAACCATGATTGAAACACTTAATTTTTTCAAAACGCTGTCGCCAACTGGCTGGCTATTTATCGTCCTGACTATTCTGACCCTGTTCAGCGCGGTGAGCGTAGTTACGGCAAAGAACCCAATCTACAGTGTACTGGGACTGATTTTTACGTTCTTCTGCCTGTCAGGGCATTACATTCTGCTAAACGCGCAGTTTCTGGCGGCAGTCAATATCATTGTATATGCCGGGGCTATCATGGTCCTGTTCCTGTTCACGATTATGTTCCTGAATCTACGTAAGGAAGAAGAGGAGTCGAAAACTAACCTGACCAAAATAGTATCGGTCGTAGTGGGCGGTTTGCTGATGGTGATGCTGATCCAGATTTTCCGGGCAAAAAGCGCGCAGGTACCTGTTGTCAATCCGGGTTCATTCAACTCGCAAACCGGTATGGTCGAGAATCTGGGTGAATTGCTGTATGGAGATTATATCCTGCCGTTTGAACTGGTGTCTATCCTGTTCCTGATTGCGATGGTGGGGGCCGTAATGCTTGGTAAACGCGAAACTGGCGACCGTCACTTCTGATCGAGACTATACAGAAGAATAGATCGACATGACAAAAAAAGCCGCTCAACTGAGCGGCTTTTTTTGTCATGTCGATCAAGGAAGCATCTTTTCTTATCCAAAAACGTGTACTAAAAAGAGATGCTTCCCTCATCGACACGACAAAAAATCAGTATGCTTGCATACCATTTTTGCGTAGGTTTGTAATTATTCCCACAGCGAATCAGTTTTGAGAAGAGATGCTGTTTAACCTGTAATCAAGAGAACATGGATGCATATATTGTTGCCGGATACCGCACCGCCGTTGGTAAAGCCCCGCGCGGTGGTCTCCGCCTGACCCGCCCCGACGATATGGCGGCTGACGTAATCAAGCACTTACTGGCGCAGGTACCCAATCTCGACCCGGCTCGCGTAGAAGACCTCATTGTGGGTAATGCCGTACCAGAGGCCGAACAGGGTATGCAGATTGCCCGTTATATCGCGCTGTTGTCGCTACCCAAAACGGTACCTGGCTTTACCATCAATCGCTACTGCGGTTCAGGTCTCGAAGCCATTGCCATTGCATCGGCTAAAATTCACTCTGGTCTGGCCGACTGCATTATTGCGGGTGGTACGGAGTCAATGTCGCTGGTACCGGTTATGGGCTGGAAAACGGCCCTGAACTACGAAATCGCGAAGCAAAACCCCGACTATTATATTGGTATGGGCCTGACTGCCGAGCAGGTAGCGCAACAGTTCAATATTAGCCGCGATGCTCAGGATGAGTTTGCATACGAGTCGCATCAGAAAGCCCTGGCGGCTCAGGCCGCTGGTAAATTCGCCGATGAGATTGTTCCTATCAAGGTATCAGAAACCTATTTCGACGCCGAGAGTAATAAGAAGAAAACGCGTGAGTGGACTGTAGCGCAGGACGAAGGTCCACGCAAAGACACGAGTGCCGAAGGGCTGGCTAAGCTGCGCCCCGTATTTGCCGCTGGCGGATCGGTAACGGCGGGTAACTCATCGCAAACCTCCGACGGGGCTGCTTTCGTTATTGTCATGTCCGAAGCGTTGGTGAATGAACTTGGCTTGCAGCCCGTAGCGCGGATGGTTTCCTACGCAACGGCGGGCGTAGAACCCAAAATTATGGGTATTGGCCCCGTAGCGGCTATTCCTATCGCGCTCAAAAAAGCGGGTATGAAACAGAACGATATCGAACTGATTGAGTTGAACGAAGCCTTTGCAGCCCAGTCGCTGGCGGTGATTCAGGAACTTGGCCTCGATAAAAGCAGGATCAATCCCAACGGCGGAGCTATCGCGCTCGGTCACGCACTCGGATCGACGGGGGCGCGGCTGTCGGTGCAGTTGATTAACGAAATGCGCCGTCAGAACCAGAAATATGGCATGGTATCGGCCTGCGTAGGTGGAGGGCAGGGCGTAGCCGGTATTTTTGAGCGACTCAACTAATGCTAAACCGGAATAAAAAAGGCCCGGCCAGTTTATTGGCCGGGCCTTCTTTATTCCGGTTTACGAACAATCAGTTTCTGTCCCACTTCAATAGTATAATCTTTAAGACTGTTCCACTTCATGACGTTATCTACGGTCGTTTTATTAATTAACGCAATCCGGTACACGGTCTGACCGGGCTGAACAACGTAGTAAACAACGGATTCAGGCTCCCTTACGGTGACTGGATTACGGGGTACTGATTTGTGGGTAGGCGAGACAATTAGTTCCTGACCTATTTCGAGTGGTGTTGTTTCCGATAAGTTATTCCAGTTGTATAACTGATTAGGCGTAACGCCGTACAAGTGCGCAATAGCATAATAGGTTTGCCCGGGTTTGACAACGTGAGTTCGGGCGGTTACTTTGGTTTTTTTGGTGGATTCTTTTGACGTTGCAGCGGGGGCAGGAGGGACCAAAGCGGTATCGACCGGCTTTACAACCACTGTTTTCTGACCGGTGGGCAAAGGTGCAGCAGCTGGCCTGAGCGTATCAGCCTGTTTCACTATCTCAACCGATTTTTTCGGGACAATATTTGGTTCGACTGTGATTGTATCTGGTTGTTTAACAGTAAGTTGAGTCAAAGTCAGGCTGTCCTCTGGTCTGGTCGTAGCAGGTATTGCTGAGGAATCCGTAAAGGCCAGCGTAGGTGTAGGCAGGGGCATCAGCGGAGCTGGTTCGGGTGGTAGTTGCTGGTACTCGACGGGCTGGCTGCGTGGGCGTTTTTTGCGAAGCCACAAAATCCGCCCCGCCCCAGAGCGTTTTGCTGCCTTGATGCGGTTGAATCGGAGCAGTGAGGATAGTCGCATGCCATAGATATTGGCTATATCGCGAAGCGACTGGTTACGCTGCATGATATGGAAGGGTATTTGGGCTCGTTTCGCTTTTCGTTGGAGGTAATAAATTTGACCGGGTCGAACTACATCCTGACTGGTCATATCGTTGTAAGTCAGAAAAGCTTCTGGTGTAATGCTGCCGTAAAAGGCAAGCGTAATGGGATTATCGCACGATTTAGCCTGAATCCCCCGCCTTTCATTAATTGTGTAAAACGTGGCCGGAGCGCGTAAGCCATCTGCCCGAACCGACGATTTAAGGAGCAATGGAAAGCCGAGGTCAATTTTGCCAATCGATGAAGCATCTGCCGCCCGGTCCGAACCATTACTCGCCGACCATACCGTCGAAAACTCATCGTCGGTTAATCGAACCAAGATCGGATAGGACGGCTCAAACGGTATCACCGGTGTCCTGAGCCAGGCGTTGTAAGGGTAGAATCTATCATCGGGTATACGTAGTTGCTGCGCAATAGCCGACAGTGTCTGACCACCGCCGTAATAAGTATACAAGATATACTTCACCACAGGCCGATAGGCAGGTTCTCGCTGCTCAATCATAATTTTGCGGGCCAGTATTTTCCAGAGCAGAGACGGACTGTCTATGTCAAGCCAAACCGATTTGGCCTGTGTTTTTCCCGATGATGTGCCGGTAGTTAGGGTGCCATTGCGAAGGTAGCGCAGCAGAACCTGAGCCGCGTTCTCCCGGTACTTATCCCGTAATTCCTTGAGGAAATTACTCACTTTTTCAGTGGCTATCAGCGGATGCCTGGTCTCGTCAACGGCCTGGTTGACTCGCAGTCCAGTGGCCGGTATTTGTTTGGCCTGAACCGACCAGTAAGCGGGGTTTCCAGTATTCGCAAAGGGTAGTGCCACATACCGAAAGTCAGCGGGCAGACCAGCATTTTGTAGAAATGGCTGCCAAAGGGGAACAAGTTCGTACAGGGCGTCCATATCCTGTTCGAGTTGTTTACGATTAGCGTACAGCAAGCGAACTTCCTGTTGTACCTGTAAACGTGCCTCTTTACTGAGGTAGATCGATACACCAGCAAACGTCATCTCTGACGGAACAATCGGCAATGATTGAGCAGAGACATGGTTAATAGGTATAGATACAGATATACAGAAAGTAAGCGCCGAAAGCAATAGGTGCGATTTTTGCAAAAAATGCTCCATTTAGCTATAGTAAAATATTGTTATAGTAATATAAAGGGAGGCCCGTTCCCCAAGTATACTCTTTAGAATTGAAAAAGGCTATTACAACACTCGTACACAGCCAATTCAATCGAAAGGCCATTGTCACGATCATACTGAATGACGACTGTTAACGGGATTATTTTAACGCCAATTTTGTTAGTAGTATGCTTGCATACTATTTTTTGCCTGACGTACTTTGTACTATAATTAGTATGCATGCATAATAAACAACCCTGACACACTATGATTGCTACAGAACCTAAAGCGTCCATTAAAGGGGGCGAGTTCCTGATTAAAGAAACTGACGCATCGCAGGTCTTTATCCCCGAAGAGTTTACCGAAGAACAGCAGATGATTGCGGCTACCTGCCGCGAATTTCTGGAGCGCGAAATATGGACAAGACTCGACGAAATCGACACTGCCAAATCGCCGGAGTTAATTTCGTCTCTGATGGATAAAGCAGGCGAACTCGGTCTGCTCGGTACGGGCGTACCGGAAGAATACGGCGGCTTCGGCATGAATTTCAATACGTCTATGCTGGTGGCTGAAGTGACTGGCGCGGGTCATTCGTTCTCCGTTGCGCTGTCAGCTCATACCGGCATTGGTACGCTGCCAATTGTCTATTATGGCAACGACGATCAAAAGTCAAAATACCTGCCCAAATTGGCTACTGGCGAGTGGAAAGCCGCTTACTGTCTGACTGAGCCGGATTCAGGCCCAGACGCCAACTCCGGCAAGACCAAAGCTGTACTGAGCGAAGACGGCAAAAACTATGTCCTGAACGGGCAAAAGATGTGGATTACCAACGGTGGTTTCGCAGACCTGTTCATTGTCTTTGCCAAAATTGATGATGGTACCGGCAAACCGGACAAAAATCTCTCCGCATTCATTGTCGAAAAGTCGTACAACGGCATCACGATGAATGAGCCGGAGCACAAGATGGGCATTAAAGGCTCAGATACCCGGCAGATGTTCTTCAACGATACGCTGGTTCCCGTCGAGAATCTGCTGTCGGATCGGGGCAATGGTTTCAAAATTGCTGTGAACATCCTGAACATTGGCCGGATCAAACTTGGTGTAGCGGCCATTGGTGGCTCGAAAGAGGTGCTGAACCATGCCATACGTTACTCGAACGAGCGGAAGCAGTTTAAAACACCCATCTCGGAGTTTGGGGCCATTAAGCACAAACTGGCCGAAATGGCCCTGAAAATTTACGCGTCGGAAACGGCCAGCTACCGCGCCGGTCAGAACATCGACGATGCCATTGAAGACCTTAAGGCGCAGGGAAAGAGCGACGTGTCGGCCAAGCTGATAGCTCTGGAGCAGTTTGCCATTGAGTGCGCCATGATGAAGGTACACGGTTCGGAAGTGCTGGATTACGTGGCCGATGAAGGCGTTCAGGTGTATGGCGGTATGGGCTACTCTGCCGATGCGCCCATGGACCGTAGCTACCGCGATGCCCGGATTAACCGGATTTTCGAAGGTACCAACGAGATTAACCGGATGCTCGTAGTCGATATGCTGCTGAAGCGGGCTATGAAAGGTGAACTAAACCTGATGGGACCGGCTATGGCCGTTGCTAAAGAGATTATGTCGATTCCTGACTTCAACACGGAGGAGGAAGAAGGCATATTCGTAGCGGAGAAGAAAGCTCTGCGGAACCTTAAAAAGGCCGCACTGATGGTGGCTGGTGCCGCCGTGCAGAAGTTTATGACCAATCTCTCGTCTGAGCAGGAGATTCTGATGAACGTAGCCGACATGGCCATCGAAATCTACGTAGCCGAGTCGATATTGCTGCGCGTTGAGAAGCTGACGGGTATCCGGGGCGAAGCAGCTGTTGAATTACAGAAGCAAATGGCACTCGTCTATCTGCACGAAGCTATTGAGAAAGTTAATAACGCGGGTCGGGCGGCCATTACGTCTTTTGCCGAAGGCGACGAACTGCGTGGTATGCTGATGGGGCTGAAGCGGTTTACCAAAATTGAGCCGATGAACCTCAAAGACGCCCGTCGTCAGATTGCCGACGCCATGATTGCCGAGAACAAGTATATTTTTTAAAGCAAGACCACTTCATCAACGTAAAGCCAGCCCCGGAAACCGGGCTGGCTTTTTTTGTCTTTCAGTCGATAAGATTTGGTAGTATGCTTTACTGAAACGACGAACTCAGACTGTCAGGTAAACTCGTTTGTACTGCCGCTTACTAAACCTGTAGGGGTGTTGCACTACTTCCCTGATGAAAAATCCTTATTTTTGGAAATCCACATCAACTGATTAATTACCAACCACGCCATGCTAAAAGTTATCCACACTCTGGGGATAGTTCTGTTACTAAACACGATCTTGTTGGCCCAACCCTACAAAATGCTCAGTTTTCGGGCGGGTGGTGGGCTGTCGGCAACAACTTTCCCTACGGCAGCCACGGCCATAAGCGGTCAGAATAATAGTCAGAAAGCAACGACCGTAGCTACGTATATGGCTGGAATTGGGCTAAACATCCCCATTGCCGGTCGGTTGTCTTTCCAGCCAGAGTTGACTTACATCCGCAAAGGATACGGGCTGGATTATACGCAGAACGGGGTTAAGGCAACAGGCACCTATTTCTTCAACTACATTGAGGTGCCGCTGTTCGTAAAAATAGCTTTCGCATCGGACCGATTTCGGTTTTTTGCCTTTGCCGGGCCTTCCGTAGGCTACGGTCTGAATGGTAAATTCGACCAGAAAGCGGTCAGTGGAGCCAATACCATCAGTCAGGCGGGAAAGGTCGTCTTCGGAGAAGGGCAGAGCACATCATCCATTCAGTATTATTCAAAAAACAGCTTTCAGCAACTCGATATTGGCGCACAGGGGGGTATTGCGGTGGGTACCCGCGTTGGCACCGGACTATTTCTGCTGGAGTTACGCGGAGGATTTGGTCTGACCGACTTCAGTAAAAACGAAGAATCGAAGTTCCGCGCGGGCATGATTGCCCTCAGCTACGGTATTCCGCTGGGTTCGGTAGGTAACGCCCAATAATGCGATATGAACGGCTCACCCCGCATTATTCAGAACCAGTATCAACTACTCAGTGCCCTTGGTACTGAGGGCGGCATGGGTGTGGTCTATCGCGCCCTTGACCTGATACTTGACCGCGAGGTAGCCATTAAAATGGTCCGGCCCGAACTGCTCGACAACGCGGATATAGAAAAACGGTTTCAGCGCGAAGCCAAAGCACTGGCCCGGCTCAACCACCCCAACATTGCCAATATCTACAACTTCTGCCGCGACAACGATGAGTACTGTCTCGTCATGGAGTTTGTTAATGGCCGCACCCTGGCCGACCTGCTCAAAAACGATGGAAGTTTGCCCCAGAATGAAGCCATTGGGCTGATTGTACAAACACTGCATGGACTGGGCCATGCCCACGAGCGGGGTGTACTGCACCGCGACCTGAAACCCGCTAACCTGATGCTGACCGCCAGCGGAATGGTTAAAATTCTGGACTTCGGAATCGCGAAACTGACTGATTCGTCTACTACGCAACTCACATTGACCAACGCCAGCGGCCTGACGGGTACGATACGGTATATGGCCCCCGAACTACTCGACAATGAACAGCCCTCTGTCCAGTCTGACCTGTACGCCCTGAATCTGGTACTTTACGAACTACTTACCGGACGGGCGGCTTTCCGGGCACCTACTGTCATGCGACTTATGTCGCAGATTGTGAACGAGATGCCCCCACCCCTGCGTGTTCACCTGCCCCAGGCCCCCGAAGCCCTCGAAAACCTGATGAACCGGATGATGGCCAAGCAACCCAGCGACCGGCTGGGTACGGCTGCTGAGTTTATTGACGCGCTAACGGCCATTTATTCAGGCCAACCGGTTGCCCACATCCCTCAAAAAATGATCAATGCAACCGACGGTACCGTTATATCGGCAGTCGTTGCACCCCTGTCGTCGGTTACTGCGCTACGTCCATCGATGTCACGGCCCTTAGAGAACAAACAACCGGTTGCGCCACCGGTTGAGTCTCGAACGAACAGACCACGTAGGCTACTGATGGTTGCCGTACTGGCATTTGTTCTGCTTGTTGGTGGGATATGGTACTGGCTGAACCAGCCCGAAAAATCATCCAGTGAACTGGCAAATGAACAAATAGGGTCAGAGCAGCCAATTGCATCGAAGCCGGCTGCCAAAACGGTTTCCGTATCGGGTATGCCGCCATCGGACGTTCCCCCATCCAGGGCATCCCAAAACCAGGAAGTTACTGTCCCGCCCGTTGTGTCGTCCACCGAAAACCCACAGCTACGACCCGTCAGGCCTGTAACTATGGCCAATGCCACTACCAATCAGCCGCGTTTATCCGAACCGAAGGTTGCCGTAAGTCAATCGCCCAAACCAACGGAAACGCCAGTACCGCTACCCCAGACAGTACCCATTGCCGCGGCCGCGAAGGAAGAAACGCCGACTGTAACGAGACCCGTTGAACGTTCCGAGGAACCCGTTGCCAGCAAGCCCGAAAGTCCTAAAAAAATAATATCCGTTAGCCGACAGATGACCCTTCGGCTCTCACCAGTCCATGCGTACCGGGCCGATCAGTTAAACCGGGGCGACGTGGTTCAGTTTACCGTTAGTGCTGTAACGGAGAATGGCCCGGTACCGCTGGGGCAGCCGGTAGTGGCGCGGGCGGTTGTATCGGAGGTGCAGGCCAGCGGTGAACTGACTACGCGCTCCTATATTTTCCTGAAGCGGATGGTGCTGGAAACCGGTAACAACGAAACTATTAAACTGAACCTGGCCAGTTCGGATCCCGAAATTCGTTTCGACGCCCGGCAAACCAACGCCGTGATTGGCCCGTTGCTGATGCGACCCGCCAAAGCCTTTACCATTGATTGAAAAGTACTACCTGCCTACTAAAGGTGAAAACAGCAGCGCATGGAGCGGGTAAAGCCGTTCGGTGCGTTGCTTTTGCATTGACTAAACCAATTTGTTATGAATAACTCATTTTCGCAAAACCGCCGGCAGTTTCTATCGACCATTGGTGCTTCGACCCTGACTATTCCGACGCTTACCGACGCCTTTGGCCGGGCGGTATCGGCTCAACCCGCACCAGATCGTAAACTTGGTATTGCGCTGGTGGGTCTTGGTAACTACAGCAAAAACCAGCTTGCGCCTGCCCTGCAACAAACGCAGTACTGCCGCCTGGCCGGAGTAGTGACAGGTACGCCCGCAAAGGCCGATGAGTGGATGAAGAAATACGACATTCCTAAAGCTAATGTCTACGATTACAAAACCTTCGACCGCATTGCCAATAACAAAGACATTGATGTGGTCTATGTAGTGTTGCCCAATTCCATGCACCCCGAATACGTGATTCGGGCGGCCCAGGCAGGAAAGCAGGTTATCTGCGAAAAGCCCATGGCTATTACCGAAAAAGAATGCCAGTCCATGATGGATGCCTGCAATAAAGCCAACGTACAGCTTGCCATTGGCTACCGGCTGCATTACGAACCGTTTACCAAAGAAGTAATACGGCTTGGCCAGGAGAAGGTATTTGGCCCAATAAAATTCGTTGAAGCCAGTGATGGTTTCCGCATTGGTGACCCGACGCAGTGGCGTATGAAGAAAGTAATGGCGGGTGGTGGGCCACTAATGGACGTGGGTATTTACGCGGTAAATGCCGCACGGTACGTAACCGGCGAGGAGCCAATTTCGGTAACGGCGCAGTTCTCGCCCAAAACCGAGCCAGAAAAATTCAAAGACGTGGAGGAGACGCTATTCTGGCAGTTCACCTTTCCGAGCGGGGCTGTTTCCAACTCGACAACGAGCTATACCACTGGTATTGAACGGTTATACGCAGCCTGCGAAAAAGGTTGGTTTGAACTATCGCCTGCCTTTGGGTATGGTCCGCTCAAAGGCCGCACCAGCAAAGGACCCATCGAACAGCCCATCGTAAACCACCAGGCTATGCATTTAGACGGCGTCTGCAAAGACCTGCTCGACGGAAAAAAACTTCCCGATCACGTCACCGGTGCCGAAGGTAAACGCGACGTCCGGCTGCTCCAGGCCATTTACCGGGCCGCCGAAACGGGCAACAAAATCAAGTTGGTTTAAGCCGACTGCATCAGCACGTTGGCCTTGCGGATATTTTTGTTGATCTGATCACTTTCGATCAAACCGTCGCGGAGCCGGACGATGCGGTGGGCGTATTCGGCGATGTCTTCTTCGTGTGTCACCATAATCACGGTGTTGCCCTTGCTGTGAATCTGATCGAAGAGGTCCATGATCTCGTAGGACGTTTTCGTGTCAAGGTTTCCCGTCGGTTCGTCGGCGAGGAGGATGCTGGGGTCATTCACCAGGGCCCTCGCTATAGCTACGCGCTGCCGCTGACCCCCCGATAGTTCGTTGGGTTGGTGACCGGCACGGTTTTCCAGTCCCACGTTTTTCAGGGCCAGCATTGCTTTTTCGGTACGGTCGGCTTTGTTCAAACCGGCATAGATAAGCGGCAGGGCCACATTATCGAGCGACGACTGGCGCGGCAGTAGGTTAAACGTCTGGAAAACGAAGCCAATCTCTTTGTTACGTACTTCGGCGAGTTCGTTTTCGCCCATACCGCTCACATCCTGATTGTTCAGAATGTACGTGCCTGACGTAGGTGTATCGAGACAGCCAATAATGTTCATCAGCGTCGATTTGCCCGACCCCGATGGACCCATGAACGCGACGTACTCGCCCTTTTTGATATTGATGGTAATAGATTTGAGCGCGTCAACGATTTCGGTACCCATGATGTAACGTCGGGCAATGTCGCGGGTTTCAATGATGTTCATAGCGTTTTGGGGGAGGTTTACCAGCCAACGTAGCTGGGTGGCTTGATGCCGTTGAGCCGGAGATAGACGATCGTCTGCGCCCGGTGGTGGGTCAGATGATCGTGCATGAGATTGATAATCTGCCGTTTGGTTTTTGGCCCAGCAAAGAACTTGACGGTCTGATCGAGTTCGCCGATGGGCAGGTTTTCCATTGCCAACTGGGCAAACGCCAACGATTGCCGGAGAGTCGCGATGATTTCCGATTTGGGTTTGCCCGCCAATTGCTTCAACTGAGCATCGGTAAATGGCGGTTTTTGCGTAGTCAGGTGCGTTGAACTGAGCCAGAGCATGTTGGAAGCGATATGCAGCAATTGTTCATCGAACCGCATTTCATCAGCAACGGGTTTGTAGGCGTAGCCCGAATCGGGCATTTGCTCGGCCACGTCAAGTATATAGGTTGCGCTATTCTTCCATTGCTCGGCCATCTCAGTCAGGTAGGGCGATGGTTGCGCAAAAGCGGTACCTGACAGGGATATAAACAGCAACGTAGAAAAAAAATGAACGGTCATGGCAGAATAAGCTGATTATTAAGCACCAGTAGCGATAAGGGCACCTGCGGCCATCCGCCGGCGACGTTGAAAATAGTTTCTTAAAAAAAGGCCCGCCAGGATCACTATCGACGCATTTGGTGTATCGTTGTCAAGTTCTATATCACCACTTTCGGCAAAAAACTGCCGGGTGAGCGAATAGTTGATCACCTCCTGGCTGTCGGTACCCGTGTTGTCTTCGCGGATCATATCCCACTCGCGCATCAGCATATTGTGCCGTTTCCAAATGTATATGTCGCCGGTTTCCAGCCTTAATTCAGCTCGTTTGCCAAAATGAAGCGTGATGGCACCGATCTTCTGATTGTTGGCGTTCAGGTCATAAATCGCAACATCATGAATCAAGAATCCCGTTACGTCAAACCGAAGATGAGTGCCATGCAGACTGGCATCTACGTCGGGGCTGAACGTGTCACGCTGCATACTGCCAACGGGCTGACCGGCTTCCATAATCGTGATTTTTCGGCTGAAAACTTCTTTGGTCCAGCTTAGCTCTTTTTTCATGGTGGTTTTAGTAAGACGCTTCCCAAAACTACATTATTGGCTGAATTTCTCGCGGCTCTTTTCGACCGATGCCAGTTTTTCCTGATAAGCTGACACAAACGCCTGATAATCGGCGGGGGGCATAACGAGCTGTAAACGAGCCAGACCGTCGCGGGCGTAGTCGAACAAACTTTGGTCGAGGCAGAGTGTTACGTACATCTTGAGTAGATCAGGGCTGGTTTCGTTGAACGGCAGGGCTGTCAGTACAATTGAGTAAGCCGATTGGATTTGCCGCTGCTCCCGGTAGAACCTGGCGGCTGCGGCCACAATCCGGGCATCGAGTGGCGCCAGTTGTACCGCTTCACCGTACAATTTCCGAACAGTTTGCGGCTGTGATTGGTCTTTAACGGTTTGATACACCCCGGCCCGCAACAGCGTTTGTTCGGCCCGGAAATTATCCAGCATTGGCTGATTCAACAGGGTTTCGGCGGTGATGAGCGGACCGAATGTCAGTGCGTTTTTAATCCGGGCCAGCCGGGCCACGCTCACCGGATACGGGTCTGTTATACCCTCTTTCGGAATTAAAGAAACCCATTTTCGCGCTTGTTTTGACGTATCGGACTCCGAAAAGAGTTGCCGGGCCAGCGTACCAGCCGCTACGGCTCTCGTGTTTGGATTAGTAATGGTCTGATACAGATTGATTTGCTCCGTTGATGATAATCCGGCATCGTACATCAGCTTAAATGCCCGTTCCAGATCAGTTGGTAGGGGGCGTTGGCCGTATAACGCCTGCGATAGCCTGGCAATGTTCGGGTCGGTTTTGGCGGCTGTTTCCCAGAGTGACTGGGCCAGGGCTGGGTTGCCCGTTTTGGTCAGAGTTAGGGCGCGGTAATAGATGGACGTTGTGTCGCTGTTCTCGCTGAACTGGTCGGCTGCCGTCCGATAGAGACCCTGTTCCATGAGCAGTAGACCCGTTATGGTCCGGTACTGAATTGCTTTCTGTGGATTTCCCTCGACCACCTGACTGAGTAACCCAAAAGCCGTTGGATGATTGTGCCGGTGATACTCCGCAATGGCACGGGCCAGTAATAAATCGTCCGTAAAGTCCTGATTGGCGGGGTTGTTGGCCAGTTGCCGCAGCGTTTCGGTCAGCGTCGTATCGGTCAGGTTGGGATGTTGGCTGGCCAGCGCGAAGTTGTACAGACCGGCAAAATTCCCTACGTTCAGGGCAGAACTGGAATCCAGACCGGCTAATGCAGCAGGCCGGACTGGCTCGCTGGCAGAGAAATACGCTGGTGCTGTCAGTTGGAGTGCCAGCGCGTTGGCCTGATACGGCGTGTAGGTAGTTTCGGTCGTGTTTTGGGCTAGCGAGGAGTCGGCGGTCAGGATATTGGGATTGCGGGCGTACAGAGATAGTAGGTTGGTCATCGGCACTTCACCGTGACTGGCATTATTCGTAGCGGCTTTGAGATAGTAATAAGCCGAGTCGGCAATGCTGGTGCGGGCGTAGAGATAGCCGAGATTATTCTGTAGTTCACCACTTTTGGGGAACGCCCGCAGGCCCTGTTGCAGGGTTTTGATAGCCTCGAAAAATAGGTCGGTTTGGAGGTACGTCTGGCTCAGTCCCGCGTAGTCGTGTGGCTGGGGTTGCTTGAGGGTAGCCTGTCGAAAAAAGTAAGCGGCCAGCGGCTGGTCGTTGCGTTGCATGGCCAGCGATGCCAGCGCGTAGTTGGATTTGTGATTCTGAAATTCCTGCTCCAGCGCCTGCCCGTAAAAGGCCTGCGCTGACGCCAGTTCGCCATTGGCTACGTACAAATCGCCGAGTCCATTGTTATAACCCGCCAACGTCTGCCGCACCACAATAGATCCGCCCACCGACACCAGCACTACGACCAGAAACAGGCCGATAACCCGGAAAATACCCAGTTCGAGTCGTTTCGGAATGTACAGTATCCGATGCACCGCCCGCCCATCCTTAAAAATCGGCAGGAAATTGATGAGCACATACGCCACAAAAACAATACCCATTGCCAGGTGGCTGTACACAATCAAATCTTCAAAAACCTCAATAATCGGATCGTTGGCCGTGACAAATGCATACGTGATGGTCAGCGTACTGAGCAGGGCAAAACCGACGTAGAGAAACGATCCGCCATCGCGAAACGACACTACATTCTGTTGCTGTACCAGCCTCCGAAACCCCCAGAAGCCAATTATTACGGAAACAAGAAAGAGAATGAACGGGCTGATAATCAACACGTCCCAGTCAACGGCTTTGGTATTTTTAAGCCAGATCAGAATCAGGTTGACAAAGTACAACGCACTGATGAACAGGAAGTTTCTGAAGCCAAGGGGTGATCCTGCGTATGTCCCGCCCGTTATCGACGCCCGGCTTGCAGTGGTTAGCCAGACCAGGCCGGCCACGATTTCGGCAGCTATGAAAAAGATGAACCCCACGCTGTACGCCAGTAAGACCGGCATCCCGTAGCTGACTATCACCATAGCCGGGTGCGCTACTGGCGATAAAGCCGCCAGCACGGCCACGACCATTGCCACCAGTCCGCCAAATACCGCCACCCGGACGGAAATACGAATCTCAGAACGGAACGCATGAAAATAGTAGCTGACTGACCCAAAAATACTGGCCAGCACCAGAAACAATCCATTACTGCCCAGACCCGGCACCTCAAGCATCTCGAACCGGAAAAATGCCAGCCCCAGAATCAGGATACCCATCCCAACTAAATACCGAGTTCGGTCGAAGCGGGTCAGGGCACTCAGCAGCAGGACGAACGTAATACAGACACCAACCAGTAACGCAGCGGCCATACCGGGCTCCACGCGCATGGCCGACGTAACAAACTGCTCAGAAACGGCGTATGCTGTACCGGGTACGGAAAAATCGAGTAGCCCGTCGGTAAAGGTGTGCAGCGTAACGGGCAGGTCGTTCAGTTCGCTCAGAATATTCCAGCTCACTACGTTACCAATGCCCCGCGCCCAGGCCATCAAAAACAGAACCAGCGAGATTAGCACGAGTACGAGGCTACCCAAATAAAGGAGCCGGTACGACCGGCTCCATTCCTTCCAGAAAAATAAGGACGACATGAAAGAGAAACGTAGTCAGCTTCCCGTTAGTGCATGGGTAACGGGGCTATTGCAGACCACCGCTGATACCGGAAACCACCGGAACGAGATCGGTAGTAGCCAGCGTAGGACTGGCCATGATGCGGGTACCGAGGGGACTTTTCCACCGTAGCACACCGGTAGCGGCATTGAAACAATACAGGCTGGTATCCTGTCCGCTAACATAAACGAACCCATTGTACACAACAGGACTGGAACTGATGGCACCACCGGTACCAAATTTCCAGCGCAGTACACCAGACTGGGCATCCAGCGCGTAAATGGTGTTGTCGTTACCGCCTACATAAACAAGGCCATTAGCTACCGTTGCGCTGCTCAGGATTGCACCGCCGGTGCCAAATTTCCAGCGAAGTACACCCGAGGCAGCATCTAATGCGTAAAAGGTCTGGTCGTTGCTGCCAATGTACACCAGGCCGTTGGTTACTGTTGGGCTGGCCGTGACGATGCCACCCGTGCTAAATTTCCATTTGGCCGTACCGCCCGCTGCAGCATCGAAAGCATACAGGTTGAAATCGTTGCTGCCAATGTATACCAGGCCATTGGCCACTGCCGGGCTGGAGGTGATCTTGTCGCCCACTCCTGTTTTCCAGCGTTGCGTACCGGTAGCGGCATCAAGCGCGTAGAGGGTTTGGTCTTTACTGGCCACATACACCGTTCCATTTACTACGGTTGGGCTTGAGGTAACACCACCCGCCGTACCAAATTTCCATCGTTGTGTACCCGTTAGTACGTCAAGCGCGTATACGTTCTGGTCTTCACTGCCGAAAAATAGATTTTTGCCCGAAACCACTGGACTCGACAGGATGGCGGCACCCGTGGTAAATTTCCAGCGTTGAACGCCAATCTGTGGGTCGAAAGCCTGAAGATTACCCGTGCTACTACCCATAAACACCATCCCGGCTGCTATGTAGGCTGTTGACGCAATGGCCGCGCCGACAGACACCCGCCACTTACCCGCTCCGGTACCCGCGTCGATAGCAAAAAAATTGCCGTCTTCACCTCCGAGATAAATCAACGCCCCGCCATTTACGACACTACTGGCCGTAGTAACCGTAACCACGTAGGTCTGCGCTGTGCCGTTTGCACTCGTTACGGTGTAGGAAACGGGCTTGCTGAAGTCCCGAACGTCGCCTGAGGCCGGGCTAACTGTGGCGTTTGGCGGTAATGTGATAGCGGGAGATAGCTGACTGAGGTTTGTTCCTGCCGGTACCGTAGCCCGAACCGTATACGCCACCGAGTCAACGACTCCTACAATTGCCGGATTCAGACTCTCAAACGTGAACGATTTGATGGTTCGATCATCGCTGAGCGAAATAGGATCGACCTCTTTCTTACAGGCAACCACAAACAGGGCCAGGCAGGTCAGCCACAAAAGTGAATTGTGTAGATTTTGACGCATAGATAAATTTACTTGATTTGAGATGATTACTTGTAGTATTAAACCGGAAGGAGAATCGTTTGCAATAAAATTTATGGGCTATTCGCCTAAAGCACACAAAAACAGCAACACTTTTAATGCCAGAATTAAAATTAAACGATTACTATCACTCAGAGAGTTGAACAGGCACTAAACGTCTCAAATGACCCTGAATCATATCGCGTTCTACGTGGAATTATAGGCAGCGTGCGCCGGTACGCGTGAATAGCCGGGGCATCGGTTGTCAATAGCCGAGACTCATGCCAACTGAAAACATATTGCACAGAGCCGCCCAGATTGCTAACAAGCTGGAAACAAATAGCAATTAGTCGGGCCTGATTAGCCGGAGATAGCGACGGAGAAAATTAAGCCCGACCAACGCTAGACATGCCAAAGAGAGATCCGAACAGGCTTAGTTACCGAACAGTAACCGGGCGAATTTCTTCTTCGGTTACCTGCCCTGTAGCCGTAACGAGGTATTCCATTGGGAAATTGGTTGTGCGGATAGATCCCATAAGATATGAACGTTATCACGGCATTACGCCAACTATCCCTGTACTTCCTGTATGCTTTGCTCAGCAACCCTAATGTTTATACCCGCCCCGTCATTTCGGTTAACTTTCGCAGCTTTTCGGCCACCGCATCGGTAAGCTGACCGGGTTCGAGCCGCCATTGCCAACTGCGGCCACCCGCGCCGGGCGTGTTCATGCGGTGGGTTTCGTCTAAGTTCAGCACGTCCTGTACCGGAATAATGGCCAGCCGCCCTACCGACTGCATCGTGAGCCGCACAATCTGGTCAACTACGTTGGCTTCGGTGACGGGAAAGCCAACGTAATCGGTAATGCGCTGCCGGAGGTCGTCGTCGGCTTCGCGGAACCAGCCGAGGATTGTATTATTGTCGTGCGTGCCAGAGTACACCACCATGTTTTCGGTATGATTGTGTACCGAGTAACTCGACGTGGGCAGGTCTGGTGAGAAGCTGAACTGCAGCACCCGCATTCCCGGAATGGCGTAGTGGCGCAAGTGTCGCTGAATATCGCCTGCTTTGGCACCGAGGTCTTCGGCAATGACGGGCAGATAAACAAACTGCCGGTACATGGCCTGCATGAACGCTTCAAACGGAGCTTTAACCCATTCGCCAACGCGGGCGGTCGGTTCATCAGCCGGGATTTCCCAGTACTCAAAGAAACCCAGAAAATGGTCGAGTCGGGTCAGGCTGTACAACGAAAGCTGATGCCGGATTCGACGCATCCACCACGAAAAACCGGTGCGTTCGTGTTCGGCCCAGTCGTAGATTGGGTTGCCCCAGCGTTGACCATCTTCGCTGAAATAATCCGGGGGCGCACCGGCTGCGTAGAGCGGCTCCAGATCATCGTCGAGCTTAAATAGCCCGGGGTTGGTCCAGACGTCGGCACTGTTTAACTGCACGTAAATCGGGATGTCGCCAATGAGGTGAATCTTCTTGTTGAAGCAGTACGCCCCCAGTTCGGCCCATTGTTTGAAGAACAGATATTGTTGTACCTTCAGCAGGTCGATTTTACGCTGATGCTCAATGTGTTTTTGCGCCAGAGCATCGGTGTCACGCCGTTTCAGTTCATCGGGCCAGCGCAGCCAGAACGGTTCGCCAGTGGTTTCCTGCAAAACTGCGAAGAGGGTGTAGTCGTCCAGCCAATGGGCCTGAATACCGCAAAACCGTTCGTAATCGGCAAACTGACTGGCTGTGGCAATTTCCAGAAACGATTCGGCGGCCTTATCGAGTAGGGGCCGCTTCCTGAGCCAGGCCGCGTACAGCGGGGATGTCGGTTGCGAAAGAGGGCTTTCAAGTGGTGTATCGCTATCCGATTCGGGGTCAAACTCCGAAATGGTTACGTCCTGCAGGGTCTGTTCAGCAAAAACGGCTAAATCGTCTGCGTTCAAAAATCCTTCGTCGGCCAGTTTTTCCAGACTAATGAGCAACGGATTACCCGCAAAAGCCGATGGGCTGCTGTAGGGCGAGAAACCCGCGCCGGGGTCCAGTGGAGTCAGGGGCAGAATTTGCCAGTACGTTTGCCCGGCAGCGTCCAGAAAGTCAGCAAAACGATAGGCTTCGGGGCCGAGGTCGCCGATGCCGTGAACGGAGGGAAGTGACGTTATATGGAGGAGCAGGCCACTTGAGCGTGTCTGGAGCATGTATTGGGGTATGACTGCGTAAGCGGGCAATTATGACCGCGTGAACGATTAATGATAATGACTATTGAACCGGTTTTGCCGGTTCATTGTGGTATTTAACCCACAGGTTGACGAACTGTTCAGTTGAGGAAAGGTCATCTTTACTTTGCGCCGTTTTTGCCGTACTTTTGCAGTCCGAAATGTCGGGCAACTTTTTAATCAGCTATTTAACAGACAAATGATTACGGAAACGGCAGTCAATAGAGGTAAGATTACGCAGATAATCGGGCCGGTCGTGGACGTGAGTTTCGAGGGCGAAGGCTCGCGGATTCCCGCCATCTTAGACGCCCTCAAAGTAACAAAATCAACCGGGCAGGATGTTATTCTCGAGGTGCAGCAACACCTCGGCGAAGACCGTGTCCGGGCCATTGCCATGGACTCGACCGACGGTCTTTACCGTGGTCTCGACGTCATTGACCTTGGTGCCCAAATTTCCATGCCCGCTGGCGAAGGCATTCGTGGCCGGCTGTTTAACGTGGTTGGCGAAGCCATCGATGGGATTCCCCAGCCCAAATCGGTGGGTGCGCGGCTGCCCATTCACCGGGCGTCGCCCCGCTATGAAGACCTCGCTACTTCGACCGAGGTTCTCTATACCGGAATCAAAGTAATTGATCTGCTGGCTCCCTACATCAAGGGTGGTAAGATTGGTCTCTTCGGGGGTGCTGGTGTGGGCAAGACCGTTCTGATTCAGGAACTTATCAACAACATCGCCAAAGCCTATGCCGGGCTGTCGGTGTTTGCCGGGGTGGGTGAGCGTACCCGCGAAGGAAACGACCTGCTCCGCGAAATGATTGAAGCCGGTATCATCAAATATGGTGACGCCTTCAAGCATTCGATGGAAGAAGGCGGCTGGGATTTGGCGTCCGTAGATATGGAGGAGCTGAAAAAGAGCCAGGCAACCTTCGTATTCGGACAGATGAACGAGCCGCCGGGTGCCCGCGCCCGCGTAGCCCTGTCGGGACTGACCATTGCCGAATACTACCGCGATGGCGATAGCGAAGGTGCCGGTCGGGACATTCTGTTCTTCATCGACAACATTTTCCGCTTTACTCAGGCCGGTTCGGAAGTATCGGCTCTGCTGGGCCGGATGCCCTCGGCGGTTGGTTACCAGCCTACGCTGGCTACCGAAATGGGACTCATGCAGGAGCGCATTACCTCTACCAAGCGCGGTTCTATCACCTCGATTCAGGCCGTTTACGTACCTGCTGATGACCTGACCGACCCGGCTCCAGCTACGACCTTCGCTCACTTAGATGCCACGACCAACCTAAGCCGGAAAATTGCCGAGCTGGGTATCTACCCCGCCGTTGACCCGCTTGACTCGACCTCGCGGATTCTGAGTGCCGAAGTACTTGGCGACGAGCATTATAACTCAGCGCAGCGTGTAAAGGAGATTCTGCAACGCTACAAGGAATTGCAGGACATTATCGCTATTCTGGGTCTGGAAGAACTTTCGGAAGAGGACAAGCTGGTGGTAAGCCCCGCCCGCCGGGTGCAGCGGTTCCTGTCGCAGCCGTTCTTCGTGGCCGAGCAGTTCACGGGTCTGAAAGGCGTTCTGGTGCCAATCGAAGATGCCATCAGTGGTTTCAACGCCATCATCGACGGTAAATACGATCACCTGCCCGAAGCCGCTTTCAACCTCGTTGGTACCATCGAAGATGCCATTGCCAAAGGTGAGAAGCTGATGAAAGAAGCCGGACAGTAATTAGTTTTTTGTTATTCCAAGCGGTCCACAGGTGTGGTCCGCTTGGAATGACAAAAAGTAACGATAGGAAACCAGGGCCACATCAATTCGTCTAACGACTCATTAACCAACTCACTGCATAGGTATGAATACGATTCGATTTGAGTGGAAAGCCCTTGTTTTGTCTGCCATCCTGCTGCCCGCCACAACCGCACTGGCGCAGATACCAACGCTGCCGGTCGAAAAGCCGGCTGTTATTGGAACCATCAAAGACCCGTCTGTTTCGGCCACACCGTCGAAAACTAACGTTGTGGTTACTGCCGACAGTCTGCCCGATGCTAAGCTGGACCTGGCGGTAGCAGCTCTGGAAAAAGGCAACAAGGCGGAGTCGGCACAGGCGTTGCAGTCGGGTATTTCAGAACTCGAAGCCCAGACGAAGAAACAGCCGAGTTCATTCGGCACGAAGATTCTGAGTCAGGTCAGTAATCTGAAAGCGTTGTTACCGCTCATTATGGGTGGTGGTCTTGGTGCCGGTGTGCTGGGTAAAGCCGTTGGGCTGACCAAACTGGCATCGGGTGCGGGTCGATTAGAAAATCTGGTGTCTGCCGGATCGCTGATTGGTAAAGCCAGTCAACTCACGAGCGGACTCAATGGCCTGGGCAGTGCCATGTCGGTGCTGGGCGGTGGCAGTTCTGCCGGACAGTCGCTGATTTCGTCGGCCCTCGGCAGCGTAGGTAAACTCGACCAGGGTAGTATGGTTGCCAAAGCCGCCGAACCCGCCGTCAAAAGCCAGATCGGTAGCGTATTGAGTTTTGTAAAAGGAGCCTTGTAAACTATAGTATGATATAGGGTGTATGATACAGGGCTGACGCAGCTATATCATACATCCTATATCCTATATCATACATCAAAAAATGACAGTAGATATCATTACTCCAGACCGGAAGGTTTATTCGGGCGAGGCCACGGCGGTCACGTTTCCCGGTAGTGAGGGGCAGTTTCAGGTGCTGAATGACCACGCGCCGTTGGTCAGTACGCTTGGGCAGGGACCCATTGTAGTGCAGGGGGCCACTGGCCAGCAAACGTTCACCGTTGACGGTGGCGTGGTCGAGGTCTTGCAAAACAATGTTCTCGTCCTGGCCGAAGCGGTTATCGTATAAGGTGTCAATGGGCTGAACCGGAACGCCGGAGCATACCCGTATGTGAATAAAAAGTGGGCTGACTGGAAAAACCAGTCAGCCCACTTTTTGCGTTTTGCCCTGCTGTCAGAGCGAGAAAAGCCGGTCAATCGACGTCGGGAGTTCGTTTCGGTCGTGCGTCACGAACAGGATGGTTTTGTTGGGCAGACTATCAATGAGTTGCCGGGCCAGGCTGACCTGTTCGGCATCGAGAGCCTGAAATGGTTCGTCGAGAATAAGTACGGGCGGGTTTTTTATCAGCGCACGAATCAGCAATACTACCCGCTGCTGTCCCGCCGAAAGCTGCCCGAAGGCGCGACTACTATGTTCAGCTAATCCGAAATAGGTAAGCAGAGTGGTCAAATCCGTTTCGGTTTCGGGCCGGACGGCTTTGGCTGGAGTGAGCGTATCGGTCAGGCCAGACAGGATAACCTGCCGGGTAGTCAGATGCTGTGGAAAATATAGGTGGAGTTCCGGCGAGACGAACCCAATCCGGCGTTTAACGTCCCAGATACTTTGCCCGCCACGTCCGCGCCGATGGTCAAATACGCGGATGTCGTTGGCATACGCCTGCGGATGGTCGCCATAGAGCAGACTGAGCAACACCGATTTTCCCGCGCCATTCGGCCCGAGTAATGCCCAGCGTTCGCCCGGCTGAATTGACCAGTTTATTTTATCCAGGATCACGGTATCGCCGTAGCGCACCGTGACGTCCTGCATCTGAAAAGCCGCGCTGAAATCGGTAGGCTGGATGGGTGTTTGTAGCATGGGTACCGGTACCGCCGACGTATCCATCTGCTCAGGCTGGTACAGGCTGGCTGGACCTGTCCAGTGATTTTGTCCTGTATCAAATGCCAGTACGTGCGTAGTAAACGGCGGTATATCATGCGCATCCGTTACCAGTATCAGCGTCAGGCCATCGTGTGTGAGTTGGCCCAGCCATTGCGTTAGTTCGTACCGGAAGACCGCGTCTAACCCAACAAACGGATTGTCGAGCAAAAGTGCGGATGGTTGTTGCAGCAATGCTTTACCAATACGAGCCTTCCGGGTCTGCCCGTTGGATAGTTTCAGCAGGGTCCGGTCCAACAGCGGAAGTAGTCCCAGTCGGTTGAGGAGAGCTTCGGCGTTTGTGGCGTCGGTGGGGCTGGTGAGTTGCAGGAAATTGCGTAAGGTAGGGGCGGGCTGCCCCCGGCTGCCCTCGTCGCTCATGGTGGCCTGATACCGTTGCTGGTAGAAATGACTGCTGTACGAAAACTGCCGCGATTCTTCCCGAAACGATACGAAAGCTACTGGTTGAGGGCGCGTAACCCGCCCGGCTGAGAGCGGAAGCTGTGCCGCCAGTGTTTGTAGCAGTGTTGTTTTTCCGCTGCCCGTTGGTCCCGTAATGGCCCAGCATTCGCCCGGCTGGACCTGAATTGTCAGATTGCTGAACACCGTACACCCGTTACGCCGGACAGATGCGTCCGTCATCGAAAGAAGTGGTTTGAGTTGATTCATAACGAGTTTGTTAATTGCACAAATGCAGCCCGGTGATGTAGCCCGGACCTCCCTGTTCGGGCTACATCACTGGGCTGCAGCAGATTTTCCTGTTTTTGCCGAAAATAGCTACGGCACCCGAAAGAGGAATAAACTTCGTTAAACTTTTAGCATGACATTGCATCAAAACGCAACAGCCAATCGTATTAATGTCATGAACGAAGCACCCGAATCGGAACCCAGCAAGCTGGCCAATATCCGCTACCTGTACAGCCGGGCTGGTTTCGGCGCGACCCCCGTCGAGCTGACCGACGCGGGACGCAAACCCCTGCGGTCAGTAATAAAGCAGTTGCTAACCAACGGTAAACAGCCTTTTGCCGAATTGTACGTAGTTGATGCGGAGACGAATGTAACGAAGCGTAATCTAAAAGGCATGATGCGCGATGGAAAGCTGGACCGTGATATGCTAAAAGAGCGCATCCGCCAGAACGTCGAAAATGTGCGCGACCTGAATCTGCAATGGCTCGACCGCATGGCCTCTGGCGAGAACGCCCTGCGTGAGAAGATGGCTCTGTTCTGGCACGGCCATTTCGCCTGCCGCACGATGGGTCAGAACCCGTTGCTGATGCAGCAGTACGCCAATACGCTGCGCCAGAACGCGTTGGGTAACTTTGGTGAATTGCTGATGGCAGTCTCGAAAGAACCGGCCATGCTGCAATTTCTGAACAATCAGCAGAATCGAAAAAACGCGCCGAACGAAAACTTTGCCCGTGAGGTCATGGAATTGTTTACGCTGGGCCGCGCCAGAAACGGTGCGCCCAACTATTCCGAACATGACGTAAAAGAAGCCGCCCGCGCTTTCACGGGCTGGCAGTTTACGCCCACTGGTCAGTTCATTTTCCGGCCCGCCGTGCATGATGATGGCGAGAAAACGATTTTTGGCAAAACCGGCACGTTTCGGGGTGAAGACGTGATGGGGATGCTGCTTGAAAAACCCCAGACGGCCCGATTCATTACCAGTAAAATTTACCGCTTCTTCGTCAACGACACTGAAGATCCGAAGCGTGTGGATGACCTGGCCCGGCACTTTCAGAAGAACTATGATATTGCCAGTTTGATGGAGCGAATCTTTACCGCTGACTGGTTTTACGACGCCAAAAACGTGGGGGCGCACATCAAATCGCCGGTGGAGTTGCTGGCCGGGATGCGGCATACGCTGGGTATTCAGTTTGATACCCCGCAACCGCAGATTTTTGTGCAGCGTACGCTGGGTCAGCTTCTGTTCTACCCGCCGAACGTAGCGGGCTGGCCGGGTGGTAAGAACTGGATTGACTCATCCAGTCTGTTGTTTCGGATGCAACTGCCCAGCTACGTCCTGAAAGCCGCTGACGTGGCGGTACAACCCAAAGAAGATGGCGACGTGAATACGGTTTCATTAGCTCGAAAAGGTGGACAGAATTTCAAAACCACTGTAAACTGGTCGGTGTTTGAGACGGCTTTCGCCAAAATCCCCGATGCTGATTTGCCCGACGCCCTCGCTGCCGTGTTGCTGCCCTTCCCGCTTCGCCCGGACCAACGCACCCTTATCGACACTCAAATTAAATCCGGCCAAACCCAATCCGAGCGCATCCGTCTCCTCACGGCCGCCCTGATGAGTTTACCAGAATATCAACTTAGCTGAACCATGAATCGACGCGATTTTTTGCAGCAATCGGCCCTCACAACGTCGGGAACGTTACTGATTCCGCACTTTTTAAAGGCGTATGAATCCCGTGCAATGGGTCAACCAATGGCTCCATCGGGTAAAATTCTGGTCGTTGTCCAGCTATCGGGTGGTAACGACGGGCTGAACACGGTGGTGCCGTATCGTAACGACATCTACTACCGCGAACGGCCCGGTATCGCCATTAAGCCCGACGATGTACTGAAACTGAATGATGAGATCGGCCTGCATCCGGCCATGACCCCGCTCAAAGCACTCTATGACGACGGGTTGCTGACGGTCATCAACAACGTAGGCTACCCTAACCCCGACCGTTCGCACTTCCGGTCGATGGACATCTGGCAAACCGCTACTGACTCCGACAAATACAGCCAAACGGGCTGGCTGGGACGGTATCTCGATAAAAGTAACAGTCCGGAACCCTACCGAACGCTCGAAATAGACGATACGCTAAGCCTTGCCCTGAAAGGCGAACAACTGAACGGACTGGCCCTGCTCGACCCCAAAAAGTTGTATGGCCAAACCCGTAGTGGCATGGTGAAGAAGCTAAGTCAGGAGCATGATCATGAACATGAAACGGCCAGCTACCTCTACAAAACCCTCGCCGAAACGGTATCGTCGGCAGAGTACGTGTTCGGTAAAGCGAAAGTGAAAAGTACCGGTACAACGTATCCGGCCAGTGAACTCGGTAACCGGCTCAAAACGGTATCGCAGTTGATTCAGTCGGGTGTGGCAACGAGTGTGTATTACGTGTCCATTAGCGGATTTGATACGCACATCAACCAGCCTGGGCAGCAGGAGCGGCTGCTACGTCAATACGCCGAATCCGTTGGTGCGTTCATGGCCGATCTGAAAACGGCGGGGCGGCAAAACGATGTGATGCTGATGACCTTTTCGGAGTTTGGCCGGCGCGTGAAGCAGAACGCCAGCAACGGTACCGACCATGGCACGGCCAGCAACGTCTTCCTGATTGGGGGCGGTATGCCCTCGCAACGCGTCATGAACGAAGCCCCCAACCTGAGTGACCTTACCGAGGGCGACCTGAAATATACCGTTGATTTTCGGCAGGTTTACGCCACCCTGCTCCGCAACTACCTCGGTGCCGACGACGCAGCCATTCTGGGGCGGAAGTTTGACGCGCTGAAGTTTGTTTGAGGGTTTATTTTAGCACAGAGGGACGGAGATTTGCACACAGAGAAAGTCTGTTCTCTCTGTGCAAATCTCCGTCCCTCTGTGCTAAAAACTATTTACCCCAGTTTCACCTGTAGATTCTCGTCCAGGGCGGCCAGGAAATCTTCGGTGTTGAGGTAATGCTCACCGGCCATTAGTTTCGTACCGGCAGGGTATACCGACAGGGCCAGGTCTTTGGTCATTTTGCCGCTTTCAACG